>DASWND010000096.1:0-19229 GCA_036399435.1 Flavobacterium sp. | reverse complement strand
TTTTCTGGGTTGCAAGGATGATTATTGCAGGATATGAATATACGGGAGAGAAACCTTTTACTAACGTGTATTTAACCGGACTTGTACGTGATAAACAGCGGCGGAAAATGTCGAAATCATTGGGCAATTCGCCTGATCCGCTTGATTTAATAGATCAGTTTGGTGCTGATGGTGTCAGAGTTGGACTGCTTCTTAGTGCTTCGGCTGGTAATGATATAATGTTTGATGAGGAGCTTTGTAACCAAGGGAAATCTTTTTCAAATAAGATATGGAATGCATTCCGATTAATTAAAGGTTGGGAAGTCAGTGAATCAATTCCGCAGCCTGAATCAGCTAAGTTAGCAGTCGAATGGTATGAGTCGAAATTTCATCAGACATTAGTCGATATTGAAGATCATTTCTCCAAATACCGAATTTCTGACGCATTGATGGCAACGTATAAATTGGTGTGGGACGACTTTTGCTCTTGGTTTTTAGAAATGATAAAGCCTGCTTATCAACAGCCAATTGACAGAAAAACATTTGATATGGCCATAGAAATGCTTGAAGCAAATCTCAAGCTGCTTCATCCATTTATGCCTTTTCTTACTGAGGAAATATGGCAGCTAATTGCGGAACGTTCTCCTAAAGAAGCGCTTATAGTTTCGACATGGCCTGAAACGAAAGCTTTTGACATGAACTTGTTGACTAATTTTGAAGCGGCAATGGAAACCATATCCGGAATAAGAGCAATTCGAAAAGAGAAGAATATTGCTTTTAAAGATGCTATCGAACTTAAAGCATTACGTGCTTCAGATAACGGCCAGTTTGATGCTGTGGTGATGAAGCTGGGAAACATCAGCAGTCTTACAAATATTAGAGAAAAGGTGAGTGGCGCTTTGTCATTTAGAGTTAACTCAGATGAATATTTTATACCTGTCTCAGGACTAGTAGACGTTGAAGAAGAAGTTGCGAAGTTGACTGCCGAGTTAAATTATACCAAAGGATTTTTAAAATCGGTACAAGGAAAGCTGTCAAATGAAAAATTTGTTGCCGGTGCTCCCGAAAAAGTATTGGAAATCGAAAGGAAAAAGGAAGCCGATGCTTTAGCTAAAATCGAAACTTTAGAACAAAGCCTTGCGAGCTTGAGCCATGGCTAATACCTGTACTTTTTGCGTAGTGCTTCTTCATATTTCTCGCTGACTTTATCCCAGTTGACGACATTGAAGAAGGCAGTTATGTAGTTCTTGCGCTTATATTGATAATTTAAATAATAAGCATGTTCCCAAACATCTAATCCCAGGATTGGTGTTCCGGGAACTTTTTGTTGCGGCATCAGCGGATTATCCTGATTTGCCGTGCTCGTTATGTGCAGCTTTCCGCTTTTATCTACAACCAGCCATGCCCATCCTGAACCAAACTGTGTTTCTGCAGCAGCTTCAAATTGTCTGCGGAACTCGCCATAGCTTCCGAAATCGCGAACTATAACGGTTGCCAAGGTGTCTTTTGGCTCACCGCCACCTTTCGGACCCATAATTTCCCAAAATAGTGAATGGTTATAGTAGCCGCCGGCATTATTTCGAAGAACTTCATTAGACATGTCTGCTTTTCGCATAATTTCTTCAAGAGGCATTGCTTCGAGCTCTGTTCCGGCAATAGCACGGTTAAAGTTGTTTGTGTAGGTCAGATAATGCTTCGAGTAATGTAGCTCCATCGTACGTCCGTCAATATGCGGAGAAAGCGCATCATAAGGATAGGGAAGACCTATCATCTTAAAAGCCCCGGGATCAGCGGTAACATCTTCTGGATTTCCCAATGCAACTTTTTCTGCTGCTGTTGGTAATGGCACTTCGACTACTTCAACTAGCTTTTTATCGCTGCACGACATAATAACAGATGCAATAGCTAGTAGACGGATAATTTTAATCATGACTTATTTTTGGAGCGCTTCAATCGCTTCTATATACATTTCTTTTGCTTCATCGGGAGTTAGATGGCTGATCTGCATCCAAGCATTGGTCTTAAAAGCATTTCTGAGGTCAAAACCAGCATTATAGTTAGCGTTGGGAGTTCCTAAAGTTGCTTGCTTATAATATGCGTATAAGCGCAGTTGGACATCCTGTGGAAGATTCAACTGCGACATGCTTGCAGCAACTTCGACCGCGTGCAGAAAGCGTTTATCAAGCTCCTCGTTCATTATTTTTGGTGGCAATAATGGTTTTTCCTCCTATAGCTTTTTGGTTTAGCTTCACGTTTATTTCAGTGCCCAGTGGCAGGAAAATGTCAACTCGTGATCCAAATTTTATAAAACCTGCATCTTCGCCCTGAACAACTTCTGTTCCTTCTTTGGCATAATTTACAATTCGTTTTGCTAAAGCGCCGGCAATTTGCCTGTAAAGAATCTGCCCAAAAGAATTGTTTTCAACGACAACGGTAGTCCGTTCATTTTCTGTGCTCGATTTTGGATGCCACGCCACCAGAAATTTCCCCGGATGATATTTGCTGTACCTGATCTTTCCACTTATCGGGTATCGCGTCACGTGAACGTTGATCGGTGACATGAATACCGATACTTGCAGGCGTTTTTCCTTGAAATATTCGGCTTCATAAACTTCTTCAATAACTACAACTTTCCCGTCAACCGGTGCAATCACGTGACTTTCATTAAGATTGACAATCCGCCCTGGATTTCTAAAGAATTGCAGCACTAATATCACAACAAGCAATGAAAAAACCTGCACTGATTTCTGGATCCAATAGTTATCAATAAAAAAATGCGCCAGTAGTAATATGACGATCAATAATGTGGTTGAAAATAGTATAATCTTGTATCCTTCTTTATGAAACATAATTTATTATTTGAAAAAACAAAAGTACAAAAGGTGCGGCGAATATAACGCTGTCGAGCCGGTCAAGAATGCCTCCATGTCCAGGCATTATTTTCCCACTGTCTTTCACTTCTGCAAGCCGTTTAAATTTAGATTCTATTAGATCTCCTAAAGTGCCAAAGATGACTACTATAGCAGCAGTAATAAGCCAGATGTAAGTCGGTTGACTGACGAAGTATTCAGCGATAAAATAAGCACCTATAAGTGCGAAAATGAAACCACCAGCAAAACCTTCAATTGTTTTTTTAGGTGATATTGATTTGAACAGTGGGTTTCTTCCAATTGATTTACCCACAACATACGCAAAAGTATCACTGATCCAACATAGCAAAAAGATACTGAAGATGACTTTCGGATTGTACTCATCCTGCATCGGAATTTTTGTCAGGATCACAAATGGCAAAATGATGTAACCGACGAGATATACGATCTTGGACAATCTGTCAATTGGTGTAAATTTTTTAAACAAGAAGAACAGTGCCTGTATTGAAATCAACAACGTAACGATGAGCAACAATAGATCCGTAGTCGGTGTCGGATCAAAAACTGCAAACAGAACATAAAGTATCAACGCAGCTAAAACAGGAAGAACGTGACTTATACGTACAAGCATGCAATACTCAAGCACGCAAAGGATAAGAAAAGTCGCAAATAGAAATAAAAATGATTCGTAGGAGTAGAAAACTGCAAGAGTCAGAAGTACTATGTAAACAATTCCTGACAGGGTTCTCGTTAAGGTTTCGCGCATGTTAAAGATCTTCCAGAAGCAGAAGATATAAGTTTTTTGCTGCACTGCCGTACTGCAAGAAGTCTTCTTCCTTAGCTTTTTCGAAATATTTAATGGTGGTAATATTAGTTGGATAATCCTTGTCGTACTTTTTCTTGATTACCCTTAAGCCATCACTTTTGTTTTCAAGTATCTGACTCGTCGTAGCAAGGATTACAATATTTGCAGGAAGTTCATTAGGTTTATTTTGCTTGATCTGGTTCGACGAGAATAAGACCGAACCTTCATCAGCAATTAAATTTTCACAAGATGCAAGGAGAAACTTTGGATTGACGGGACGTTCGTAATTTAATTTGTTTTCGTCAAGCAGACTATATAACCGCGGTTCAAAACAAACTGCATCACTTTCAAACCAGTCATTTTCTTCGAGGATATTTTCGAACTGTTCCTTTACTTCCTCCATATTTTCACAATACAGGAACTTTCCCCCATTGCGTTTAAAGTTATAAGTGAACTTTTCGTCTACTGGTATAGATAAATCGGAATTACTGCTGTTATACTGATTTTGGTTCTCCTCATTTGAAGCGTCATTTCCTGAACCAAATATTTTTCTAAAGAGACTCATAAGATGTCAGTGCTTAAGTTGTTGTCTGGGAACGTTCAAAGATAAAAAAATCTTAACTCAAAAGATATTGAATTAAGATTTTTATTAATAGACAGAAAGTATGTATTACAGTCCTGTTTCTTCCTGCAGATTTTTGTCAAACATCCTTTTGCCAAATATCGCCTCAAGGTCATCTTTGAAAATGACTTCCTTTTCTATCAGAATATCAGCAAGTTGGTTAAGCTTGTCTTTGTTTTCTTCCAAAAGTGTTATTGCCCGCTGATACTGACTTTCGATCAACGCAGAAATTTCTTCATCAATTACTTTCGCAGTTTCTTCAGAATACGGCTTTGAGAAGTTGTACTCGCTTTGTCCGGTCGAATCATAATACGTAACGTTTCCAATACGTTCATTCAAACCATATATTGTTACCATTGCGCGAGCTTGTTTTGAAACCTTTTCAAGGTCGCTCAACGCTCCGGTCGATATTCGATTAAACGTCACTTTCTCTGCCGCTCGTCCGCCCATAGTAGCACACATTTCATCCAGCATTTGGTCAGGTCTGACGATCAGTCTTTCTTCCGGAAGATACCACGCTGCTCCAAGGCTTTGGCCACGTGGCACTATTGTTACTTTTACAAGTGGAGCTGCGTGTTCAAGCATCCAGCTTACTGTAGCGTGTCCGGCTTCATGAATGGCAATTGCTTTCTTCTCCTCAGGCGTAACGATTTTATTCTTTTTCTCAAGTCCACCTACGATCCTGTCAACCGCATCAAGAAAATCCTGTTTGTCAACCGCTGTTTTATCTTGACGGGCGGCAATTAAGGCTGCTTCATTACAAACGTTTGCAATGTCGGCACCTGAAAAACCAGGAGTTTGTTTCGCGAGAAATTCTGTGTCGAGGCCTTCTGCTTTTTTCAGTGGAGCAAGATGAACTTCAAAAATTTCTCTTCGTTCACGAACGTCCGGAAGGTCTACAAATATTTGCCTGTCGAAACGTCCTGCACGCATCAAAGCCTTGTCAAGAACGTCAGCACGGTTTGTAGCAGCAAGAACGATTACGTTTGAATTTGTACCAAAACCATCCATTTCGGTCAATAGCTGGTTCAGCGTATTTTCACGTTCATCATTTGAGCCAGAAAAATTATTTTTACCACGGGCGCGGCCAACTGCGTCGATCTCATCAATAAAAATGATAGCCGGAGATTTCTCTTTTGCTTGTTTAAAAAGGTCACGTACTCTGGAAGCACCGACACCAACAAACATCTCAACAAAGTCAGATCCTGATAACGAAAAGAACGGCACTTTTGCTTCACCTGCGACTGCTTTTGCCAGTAAGGTTTTACCTGTTCCCGGAGGACCAACAAGTAAAGCACCTTTTGGAATTTTTCCACCGAGGTTGGTATATTTTCCAGGATTTCTAAGAAATTCAACAATCTCCTGGATTTCTTCCTTAGCGCCTTCAAGTCCGGCAACATCCTTAAATGTTGTTTTAATATCGTTCTTTTCGTCAAAAAGTTTGGCTTTTGACTTCCCGATGTTAAAGATTTGTCCACCTGCACCACCAGCGCCACCAGCCGACATACGTCGCATGATAAATATCCAGATTGCGATGATTATGAATACAGGAAGCAAGTTCAAAAATATGTCGCTCCAGTTGTTCTTAGGAAGGAAATTAAATTCGCGAAGTTTCCCTTGTGCCACGGCATCTTCAAGTTTCTTCTGGAATATTTCGTCGTTTCCGATGTCGAACGTATAGTGAGGTCCTTTGTTAGGGCGGTTCAGCATGTCATTAGCAACCGCCGCGTGCTGTTTTTCTTTAACAGCAGCAGGAGTTAAATAGACTTCTGCTTGTGTTTTATTAAAAATTACAACCTTTTCAACATCACCTTCTTCAAGTAACGCGCTGAACTTCGAAGATGAAGTTTTTGCCGGTTCCTGAAACGCGGATCCGCCGGTTGCAAAACTTATAAATAAAAAGATCAGGATTATGACTCCGTATACGAGCCATGGACTGATCTTGAATTTATTTGGAGTTGGATTCGTATTATTGTCTTTAGCCATTAATGAGGTCTTTCTTTAGTATTTATTTTGAATGGTAGTGATTTTGGCATCGCCCCACAAACTTTCGATATTGTAGTATTCACGTATATGTTTTTGGAAAACATGTACAACAATGTTAACGTAATCCATAAGGACCCATTCACCATTGTCGGCACCTTCGACGTGCCAAGGCTTATCTTTTAATTCTTTTGAAACTGTTTTTTGGACTGCGTTAACTATCGCGTTAACTTGTGTATTTGAACTTCCGTTGCAGATGATGAAGTAGTCGCAAACCGCTGTGTCGATTGCTCTTAAATCCAGAATATCAATGTCATTTCCTTTTACTTCTTCTATTCCTTTTATAATTTGTGCAAGTAGCACGTCATTGTTAATTGCTTTTTTCGCCATTAAGTTTTATGTATTTTGCAAAGTTACCACTTTTTGTGTTTAATTTTGAACCTTAACATAACATTAAATCAGGGTTCTGAATATAATTTCGCATGCGTTTTATCAAACTAGATGCCACTTCTTCTACGAATGATTATCTGAAAGAGTTAGCTAAAGAACAGCATACTGAACCCTTTACAGTTGTTAGTGCGGAGCACCAAACTAATGGCCGCGGCCAACGTGGTTCAACATGGGTGTCGGAAGAAGGTAAAAACTTAACATTCAGTATTTTACTACGGGTTCGTAATTCAGAATTGCAGTACATTTTTTTACTAAATGCCGCTATTGCATTAAATTTGGTTGATACTTTGAATAAATTTTCGATTACCGAAACATCAATAAAATGGCCAAACGACATAATGTCAGGTTCAAAGAAAGTTGGCGGAATTCTTATCGAAAATAAACTTTCTCCGGGAGGTGAAATAACATCAATAGTCGGCGTGGGATTAAATGTAAATCAGAAGGATTTTGAAGGGTTACCGAATGCTTCTTCTCTATCTGTTGTTGCCGGCCATTTATTCGACAAGGAGATGATTCTTCAAACGGCGGCAAATGAGATCAAAACTGTTGTTGAATCAATCGCCGGAAACCGGATTCACATCTGGAACCGATACAATAATTTGTTGTTCAGACGTGGTTTGCCGACCCAATTTGTTCTTGAAAATCAAACTTCATTTGAGGGAACAATTGTAAGAGTGCTTGAAAATGGACTACTAGAACTTTCTGTAGGAGCTGAGTTTAGGACTTATGATGTGAAGCAAATACGGATGATTTACTGATCTTCTCCTGATGTGAAAATCCCGATTCCAACACCAAAAATATTAGGAAGGTATTCGTGATCGAACTCGTTCTTAATGGAGATCGTGTAATTTCCGGCAGGAAGCTGCTTGTTACGTAAGAAGGTCTGACGCAGGTCGCAATAATCTCCCGCGCAATCCGATAAAACTTTTCCATTGTCATCTGAAAGTGCCAGGTTGATATTATGAACCTCATTTGCACCGTCAGGACTTTTTAGAAGTATAGTCAACGGAACTGCCTTGAATGGCATTCCATAAACATGGCTGAAGTCAATTGCCAGGTCATAACTTCCGGCTTTTTCTAAAGTAAAATCAAATGATCTAACATCATTTCTTTGCCAGCGGTTGTCAGGGAAATCCTTGTCAAATTCGCTATGCACGCTGTTATCACCACATGAAATCAGCAGGCTCAAGGTGATCAGGTAAAAAAGCGGCTGCCAATTTTTCATTATTATAGCTTTTGCATGTTCGCACTCAGCGACTCCATGAACTTAGTAATGGGGCCTTTTATCATCATGCCCATCATAGCGTTGAACTCGCCTTCAAAAGAAAGAGTTACCTCCGAAGCATTATCTGAAACAGCAGTAATATCGGAAGTAAGGCTGAAGGATAATTTGTCGCTTGCCGAAGCCAACACGATCCGGTTCTGCGGTACTTTTTCCCTGACCTTTAATTTGATTTCAGGCATGCCTTTAAGTCCGAAGACAAATGAATCATCACCTAAAACTTCAAATTTCGCAATGTTCTCAGGCATCAGTTTTTCGAAGTTGCGCACGTCAGACAGTGAGTTGTAAAGCTCCGTTGCAGATTTGTCAACTTTTACTTTTGGAATGTCGATTCTCATATTAATTAGCGCTTACGCCCCATGCAGCAGGATCAAGATTCCACTGTTTAAGGACTTCCAGTTCTTTTTCTGTGATATATTGTTTGGCAACGGCAAGGTTTAGAAGGCTGTCATAGTTGCTCAAAGTAGTGAGTTCGACTCGTGAATTTTTAAAGTTTTCGGATGCAGTTCCGAATCCGTACGTGAAAATGGCGACCATACCTTTTACATTTGCGCCTGCTTCCCGTAAGGCCTCAACGGCCAAAAGGCTGCTATTTCCGGTGCTGATTAAATCTTCAACAACAACTACACTTTGTCCTTTCTGAAGAAATCCTTCAACCTGGTTCATCCGTCCATGCTTTTTTGGCTCCGGCCTTACATAAACAAAGGGCAATCCCATATACTCAGCTACCAACATACCAATTCCAATGGCTCCGGTTGCCACGCCTGCAATTACATCCGGCTTTCCATAATTCTTTTCGATGATCTTTGAAAACTCCTCACGGATGTAATTTCGGATAGGTGGAAAGGACAAAGTAAGGCGGTTATCGCAATATATTGGGGACTTCCAGCCCGATGCCCAGCTGAAAGGGTTTTTAGGATTCAATTTAATTGCATTTATTTGCAAAAGCAACTCGGCAGTCTTTTCTGCAGTATCTTTATTGTAAATCATACCACAAATGTATAAAGTTTTTGTCAACGACAGACCACTTTTCCTCACAAATGAAATCCAAAAAGAGACCGATTTTCAGCTATTTCTACTGGATAGCGTTGACATAAATCAATTGATTAATAAGATATTTCGCAACAAGATCGACAAGGCATATTTATATCATCCTGACGAGAAGGAGATCATGAAGACGCTGAAATCAAAGCTGCGCGTCAACAAGGCGGGAGGCGGACTTGTCTACAACAACAAGAATGAAATCCTGTTTATTTTTCGAAATGGAAAATGGGATTTGCCTAAAGGCGGAATCGAGCGTGGTGAAGAAATTGAGGATACCGCGCTACGTGAAGTTGAAGAAGAAACAGGTGTTGGAAACCTGAAGATTATCCGGAAGCTCCAAAAGACTTATCATGTTTTTCGTCACAACGATTCTTACCGATTAAAGATCACGCACTGGTTCCTGATGAGCACGACCTTTGAAGGAAATCCGGTTCCGCAGGCTAACGAAGGTATTGAAAAAGCGGTATGGCTAAATGTTGATCAGATAAAGGAGGCGCTGCAGAATTCATATCAAAATATAAAGCTGTTATTCGAGACGGAACCGGCAGTATAATCTACTTTTTAATAACGGCAGGCGGAACAAGAAGTGAATAATCGCCGCCATTTCTAATTACATCGCGAACAATACTTGAACTTATATAAGAAGTATTGGAAGCAGTTAGAAGAAATACCGTTTCAATTTTTGAAAGCTTGCGATTGGTATGTGCAATCGCTTTTTCAAACTCAAAATCAGCCGGATTCCGGAGCCCACGAACAATAAATTGTGCTTTCAGTTTTTTGCAAAGATCAATAGTAAGTCCTTCGTAAGTAATTACCGAAACAGAAGGAACATCCTTAAAACTTTCCTCGATAAATTGTTTGCGCTCGTCAAGCGGGAACATGTACTTCTTCTCGGCGTTGATTCCAATTGCAACCACAACTTCATCAAATAAAGGAACACTACGTTTGATAATGTCGAAATGACCAAGTGTTATTGGATCGAACGAGCCGGGAAAAACTGCTTTTCTTGAAGGCATTTATGTTGTTTTAGCTTGATTCTGTAGTGCAAGTTCAATTGAATTTCCGAATAATTCTGTCAGTGAAATTCCAGCTTCACGCGCCTGCTGCGGAAGAAGGCTTTCTGTGGTTAATCCGGGAATGGTGTTGACTTCAAGCAGATGCGGTTCGTTATTCACTAAAATATATTCACTACGGGAGAATCCGGTCATCTTTAAAATTTCGTAAACGCGCTTTGCAACTGAACGAACATGGGAGGCGACATCTTCTGAAATTCGAGCAGGTGTAATTTCCTGCGATTTTCCTAAGTACTTCGCTTCGTAGTCAAAAAAGTCATTTTCAGAAACGATTTCAGTAATTGGCAAAACAGTAACTTCTCCGCCAAAGTTGATAACTCCAACCGAGACTTCAGTTCCTTCGAGAAAACTTTCTATAATAATTTCATCATCTTCAATGTATGCCTTTTCGATGGCTGCGGATAATTCTTCCCGGGCTTTTACTTTTGAAATCCCGAAGCTCGATCCTGCACGATTCGGCTTTACAAAGCATGGAAGTCCAACAGTGTCAATTATTGCCGATTCATCTATTGAATCACCGGCATTCAAATAATATGATTTTGCTGTTTTTATCCCATAAGGCTTTAGTACAGAAAGCAGGTCACGTTTATTGAATGTGAGTGCTGCCTGGTAATAGCCGCATGAAGTCTGAGGAATACCCAAAAGTTGAAAATAAGCCTGCATCAATCCGTCTTCACCCGGAGTTCCGTGGATGGCGTTAAAGACGGCGTCAAACGTTATTCTTTGGCCTTCAATGTCTGTGAACGAAAAATCGTTCTTATCAATCGGATACTTGTTATCCTGATCATCAACGTAGAACCAGCCTTGCCTGAGGATGTGGATGCGAAATGTTTTATATGCTTGTTTATCTAAATATTGGTGAACAACATTGCCGCTGATTAGTGAAATTTCTACTTCGCTCGAGTAGCCGCCCATGATAATGGCAATGTTCTTCATAATTGGTCTTGATTAGGCATTATCAAACAAATTTATCATTTTTTTCCAAAAGAAATGCCTGTACAAATTTTATATCTTTGCGCAAACAAAAAGCAAAAATGACCACAAAAGAATATTTCACAAACCGCGCGTTTTACATTCAGCTAGCACTTGCGCTTTGCATCATCGCCGGACTTGTTGTCATCTTTATATTCTGGTTGAAATTTTCGACCAACCATGGTCAGGAAATCATAGTTCCAAACTTAAGCAAACTCAACGAAGAGCAGGTTGAAGAGAAACTTGATGAGCTTGATCTTGATTACGTTATTCTTGACAGTGTCGATTTCAGAAAAAACTATCCGAAATTCAGTGTGGTTGAACAAGATCCTGCACCAGGTGCGAAAGTGAAAGAAGACAGGAAGATATATCTGAAAATAAATTCTTCCGGATTTACATCTGTAAGGATTCCGGATCTGATTGAAAAGACGTATCGTCAGGCTGCACCAACATTGCAGGCACTCGGACTTGAAGTAGGCACAATTTCTTATGTTCCATATCTGGGTAAAGACATGGTTTTGGAAATGAAACTAAACGGTAAGAAACTCAGGATAGGCGAGAAGGTTCTAAAATCTTCTAAAATCGATCTCGTACTTGGCGATGGTAAAGTTGGTTTTGATGAGTCTACACTTGACACTCTTGCAACCGGTAACGCAGCTCCTGTTGGCGCAGCAGTAGATTCTACAGATGAGTAATATACTTATACCGGATCCGGATCAGGAATTGTTTGAACATTTTCGGTTTGAAGTACCAAAAGGCCAGCTGCCGCTGCGAATTGATAAGTTCTTAATGAATTTAATTCCGAATGCGACCCGCAACAAAATTCAGAATGCAGCCTCATCTGGTGATATTTATGTCAATGATGCTACCGTAAAATCAAATTATAAGGTTAAGCCTTTGGATGTTGTACAGATATTGTTGTCGCATCCGCCATTTGAGAACAGGGTTGATCCGGAAGATATTCCGCTTGACATTGTTTACGAAGATGATGCTTTGCTTGTCATCAATAAACCACCCGGACTTGTAGTTCATCCCGGACACGGAAATTATACAGGAACATTGGTTAATGCACTTGCATTTCACTTTGAAAATTTGCCGATGAACAGCAGCGAAAGGCCTGGTCTTGTTCATCGTATTGACAAAAATACATCCGGCCTTTTAGTCGTCGCAAAAACTGAAGCTGCGATGACGCATTTAGCCAAGCAGTTTGAAGCGAAAACATCTGAGCGAGAATATATTGCTTTGGTTTGGGGAAATGTAAAAGAAGATTATGGAACGATCACAGGAAACATTGCACGGCATGTTAAGGACCGGATGCAAATGGCCGTGTTTGCGGATGAAAATATCGGCAAGCCTGCAGTGACACATTTTAAAGTTCTGGAACGCCTTGGCTATGTGACGTTGATCTCATGCCAGCTTGAAACCGGACGGACACATCAAATTCGGGTTCATTTGAAACACATCGGACATACGTTGTTCAACGATGAACGATATGGAGGTGATCAGATTTTGAAAGGAACAACATTCACTAAATACAAGCAGTTTGTCGAGAACTGTTTTAAGATACTTCCACGTCAGGCGCTGCATGCAAAAACACTTGGATTTATTCATCCTACAACCGGAGAAATGATGCGTTTTGATACTCGTATTCCGGATGACATGGCTGAATGTATTGCAAAATGGCGAAACTATTCAACTGCAAAAGCGGTTGAAGAAGAAGACTAAGAATAAATTTAGATGAAAATCGTAATCTCACCAGCCAAGACACTAAATTTTGCAAGTGATCTGCCAACTACACAACATACTGTTCCGGTATTCTTAAAAGAAGCGAAGCAAATTCATAAGGTGCTGAAGCAATATACACCTGCGGAATTGACTGATCTTCTTGATATTTCGGATAAGCTTGCGGAACTTAACTGGCAGAGAAATCAGGCGAAAGGATTTGGTGCAAAAAATTTAAATGAAAATTCGCGACAGGCGGTTTATGCATTTAATGGCGAAGTTTATCTTGGACTTGATGCATATACGATTCCGCTTGATAAGCTTGAACTATTGCAGGACAGGCTTCGAATCCTTTCCGGGTTATACGGATTATTGAAACCTCTTGATGTGATTCAGCCTTATCGGCTTGAAATGGGAATTAAGATTCAGATAGGAGAATACAACAATCTTTATGAGCATTGGAAAACGATGCTGACAAAGAAATTAAATAGTGAAATGAAGAAAGGTGAACTTCTGGTAAACCTTGCGAGCAAAGAATATTTTTCAGCGTTGGGTTTGAAATCTTTGAAAGCCACTGTTGTCACGCCTGAATTTAAAGATTACAAAGGCGGAAAATTGCAGATGATCAGCTTTTTTGCCAAAAAAGCACGCGGGTTGATGACGCGCTACATCATTGATACATCGGCAGAGACAATCGACGATCTAAAAGGCTTTAATTATGATGGATATGCTTTTGATGATCGTTTATCGGAGGGAAATAGTTTGATTTTTTCGCGATAAACATCCTGCGACGAATAACTGATGAATTCCCGAAAGTTTTCGATTACTAAAAGCCCGCGCCAGCGGTTGAAGCAAAGTGCCGCGCACTGCGGAAAACGCGGTTCGCAGAAGGCGCCATAATAATAACATCCGCCATCTCGTTAAATCTTTGAAACGGCCTCAGATGTTTGATCCAAATCACTAAATTTAGCCACAAAAATATTTAAAACATGATGAGAAAAAGTTTGTTGTTATCTCTTCTTTTTGCGTCGTCAGCAATTTTTGCGCAGGATGAATTGATAAAAAAGGTTATTAATAATGCTTCAATTAGTTCGAAATTCGTTTTCACAGAAGTTATCGATCTTGAAGACACTTCTATAAAAAATCAAGGTTCTGCCGGAACTTGCTGGAGTTATTCCGGAAATTCATTTTTGGAATCAGAGATGATCAGAATGGGTAAGCAGCCGGTTGACTTGGCAGAGATATATACTGCAAGATATGTTTATCTTGGCAAGGCGCGGAACTACATTTTGTTCAATGGCAACATGGGATTAGGTGATGGCGGCGAAACGCACGATGTATTGAATATGTTCCGGAAATATGGTGCGATGCCTCAGGAAGCGTATACTATGGAGGATTATGGAAAAGGTTCTGTGAAATCTGACGCCTTTCAGAAGAAATTCAAATCGATATTGGATGACTATCTTAAAAATGATGACCCGAAAAAAGGCTCGTCATGGATTCAGTCTATTAATGCACATATGGATGAGAATTTTGGAAAATTACCTGAATCATTTACATATAAAGGAAAATCGTATACTCCTCAAACTTTCTCAAAAGAAGTAGTTGGGATAGATCCTGAGAATTATGTAGAATTTTCGTCTTATAAGGACAGTCCGTATTACGAAAAAATGGTTCTTCCTGTTCCTGACAACTGGAGTTATGACATGGTTTATAATGTACCGATGAACGAGTTGACGGATATTATCGACTATGCCTTGACAAAAGGTTATACGGTTGCCTGGTCTTCAGATGTTTCGGAGCCATATTTTAGCTGGAAGAACGGTGTTGCGCATGTTCCGGATCTTGATCTGAACAATATCAGCGCCGACCAGAAGAAAATCATTTTTGACGGGCCACTAGAAGAGAAGAAGGTTACCGAAGATTTGAGGCTTGAAGAGCTTTATACGTTAAATACAACAGATGATCACGCGATGCAGATCGTCGGCCTTGCGAAAGATCAGACCGGAAAAGAGTATTACAAAGTGAAAAACTCTTGGGGTGACACTAATGATTACAAAGGTTACTTATATGTATCGAAGGCTTTTGTTAAGTTAAAGTCGACGGGAATACTTCTTCATAAAGATGGACTTCCTAAAAACATCGCCAAGAAATTAAAAGCATAAATTAAAAATCCCGTCATCGAACGGGATTTTTTTTATTGTTGGTTTGTCATTCCCTGCTTTACCCAGCCGGCAACCTGGACTGTTCGCCGTGCTTGGTGCATTACTGCAGGCTGTAGTTGTTCTGCATTTTGGATATTGCCTTCGCCGTCGGCGGTAGCACTCGCACCATACGGATTTCCGCCGGAAGCAAATATGGCAGGATCAGTATATCCCGGTGCTGCAACAATTGCTCCCCAGTGGTAGAAAGTTGTGTATAACGAAAGAAGTGTTGCTTCCTGTCCGCCATGCACGTTCATTGCAGAGGTCATCGCGCTGACAACTTTATTTGCCAGTTTGCCCTGGAACCACAATCCGCCGGTCATGTCGAAAAACTGCTTTGCCTGAACAGGCATATTTCCGTATCGGGTTGGAACACTGAAGATGATGGCATCTGCCCATTCAAGATCGTCAATGGCGGCAACCTGAACGTCTTTTGTGGCTTGCAGGTTTTTATCCCATGCCGGATTTGCTGAAACCGCTGATTCGGGAGCAGTTTCCTGCAGTCTTAGTAAACGTACTTCAGCGCCGGTACCACGAGCACCTTCTGCTGCCCATTGTGCCATCTGATGATTTGCACCAGTTGCGCTGTAATAGATAATCGCTAATTTAATTTGTGACATATTTTATCTTTTAAGGAGTGATTAATTTGGAGATGTCTTATAAAATTACGCACAATTTCGCAGGACTTAAAAATAAAATTTTGTTAAACAGATGAAGGTTTATAGAGAAATCCAGTTGCTAAGTATCTGTTTGCCAAGTGGTGTCAGAACGCTTTCGGGATGGAACTGAACGCCACGAACGTCATAAACTAAATGTCTGAGTGACATAATCTCACCATTTTCATCAATAGAAGTAGCCTGAAGAACTGGCGGTAAATCAGGTGAAACCGTCCATGAATGGTATCTGCCTACACTTAATTGCTTCGGAAGATCTTTAAATAGTGGTTCATCTTCTTCCACAATTGAAATCTCTGAAGCCACTCCGTGATAGACTTTTTGCAGGTTAACAAGCGTGCCACCATAAACTTCTGCAATAGCCTGCTGGCCGAGACAGATGCCAAGGATGCTTTTGGTGCTTCCAAATTCAGAGATTACTTCTTTAAGCAGGCCTGCAGTTTCCGGGATTCCAGGTCCGGGTGAAAGGAGAATTTTTTGAAATTTCGAAAGCTCTTCAAGCTCAAACTCATCGTTTCTGTAGACGGTGACTTTACAATCAAGATCCTCCAGATAATGTACGAGGTTGAATGTAAAGCTGTCATAATTATCTATAACAAGTATGTTGTTCATTGCTGGTGAAAGTACAAAAAGTGCATAAAAAAACCCGAATGTTTAATTCGGGTTTCTATTTGTTTTGAAATCTGATTAGAAAGCAATTGTTGCTACTACTTCGAATTCGTCTGATATCGCATTATCGCCAAGGTTGTCGAAGAAACTTCCAGAACCATATTTGATATCGTATTTAGTCCTGTCGATTTTAAACCTTGTTGTCGCAGTATTTCCGGCTACAGAAAGATCAAATGTTACAGGTTTAGTAATTCCTTTAATAGTTAAATCTGCTGTTACTGTGTAAACACTAGCTGATTTTGCTGTAATTGTTTTAAAGTCGATTTTTGCTGACTGATGTTTATCTGTAGCGAAAAAATCATCGTTTTTCAAGTGTCCTTCCAGCTTCTCTTTTCCTTTTCCAGCTTGAAGGTCGGTCACAGCGATAGACGTCATATCTACTGTCACTGTTCCACCTGATAATTTTTTTCCTTTAAATACAAGAGCACCATCTTTAATTTTTACAGTTCCTTCGTGCTGTCCTGTTAGTTTTTTACCAACCCACGTAATGTTGCTCTTTGACGCATCAATTGTTTTTTTTGTTTGCGCAGAGACTGTCACTGCAGTCATTGTAAATAATGCAATTGCGAAAGTTTTTAAATTCTTCATTTGTAATGTTTAAATTAATGTTAGTTATTGTTCAGTACTTCTATATTTGTCGAGCAGCAAATTGAGCTGCGTTAACTCATCTTCGGTCATGTTGGCTGCGATCGCCTGTTCATGAGATAATATTTTCGGATCAACCTCTTCAAGCAGATCTAATCCTTTACTTGTAATTGAAACTTCTATCTTTCGTCGATTGTTCGGGCAGACTTCACGTGTAACCAAATTCTTAGCCAAAAGTTTGTCAACAAGCCGCGTAGTGTTACTAGTCTTCGCAATCATATGTTCCTGGATAAGACACATATTGGCAGGATCGCCTTTCTGGCCTCTAAGAATCCTCAAAACATTGTACTGCTCGCTCGAAATCTCATGTGCTTTCAGAATTTCATTCAATTTTTCATGAATGTAGTTCTGTGTACGGAGCACATTCAAGACCGTTTTCTTGGGCAGCGGAAGTGAAAGGTTAAGATTGGTATTTGTTGACATGAAATATTTGTTGGTACAAATGTAGTGTCTTTGTTATTTGTACGTACAAATAAGTTGTTAAAAATTTGTTAACCTTTTTTTGATGCTTTTTGATTTCTTATCTTCAACAAAAACGATAAAATGGATTTGACACAAGACCAATGGAAGAGCAAGCTGGAGAATGATCCTGACGCAATTATTATGGACGTTCGTACCTATGAAGAAGTGGAAGAAGGAATGATTCCAAATGCTATTCATCTGGATATTTATCAGGGGCAGGATTTTATAGATGGGCTTAATAATCTTGATAAGGAAAAGCCATACTATGTTTACTGCAAGGCCGGAGGCCGGAGTCAGCAGGCATGCCACATTATGAATGAAATAGGATTTTCGCAAACTTACAATCTGGAAGGAGGCTTTATGAACTGGAACGGACCTATTGATTATCCTAAATAAATCTTAAAAATAGATGCGAATGCTGTAAATCGACCCTGTTTAAATATAATAACTTTCGTGGCGTTCTGTGCAATCTTTGTATTATACAAGTAATACACAGAATCATGAATAATTATCAAACTGCTGGCTATGAACACGATCTTCATGACAGCGAACAAATCGGTGCCGAATCAATGTATACACAACCGTTTCCTGTCTCTGATTTTGGAGAAGAAGGAATTAGCCTTGAGGAGTTTGAGAAGCTGAGCGGAACCAGCTATATCGACTTTTTGAGATCTCAGGATGATATGTTGTAACTAATATACCGCAGGATGAGAAAAAAGTTAGTATTGATGTCGATGTTCATGGTATGTGGACTAGCATCAGCACAGGTTAATTCAACAACAACGACAACTACTACGTCAGCAGTCGATTCGCCTGTCCGTGATACGCTGCAGGTTGAAACGCAGGTTCGATCTGAAACCGATGTCAAAACTATGGATGCGGTTAAAACGCAGGATCATCCTAAGACTACTACAGTTACAACCACTTCAAAGTCGACTAAGACTCAGGTTGAAGCTGTTCCATTGAAGAAAAAAACTACTACCAAGAAAAAAGTTACTACAGTGCAATAGTAAATAAACATAATTATAATATAAAAGGGCCATATCGGCCCTTTTTGTATTTAAACTTACAGCTTAAAATTATTGTTTTATAATTTACAATTTACATTCATCTGGCGTGACAATAGTTAGCGTATGCTCATCAAGATCATAGATGTCTGTTTTGCTCATCACGTGGACGGTCATATTATCTATGGAAATAGGAGTGCCTTCTTTTATCACCATATAGTTGCTTCGCCTGATTCCGCGACCATCAACGAGAATTGTCATTCCCGGTCCAATTGCCTCCATCTTTGACCCTTGGATGAGCAAACCTGTGTTTTCCTCTAATCCAACACCGAGAATTTTAGGGTTGCTGACAATAATTTGGAATAACCTTCCAATACGGCCGCGCTGAATAAAGTGGGTATCAAAGACAATATTTCGGACTAAGCCAAATCCACTGGTGGTCCGAATCTCGCCTTTTCGCAACGCGTCGGTGCTTTTACCCTGAAAGATCATATTTTCGGATGCAGCTGCTGCACCTGCAGATGTTCCGGCATATAAGAATTTAGGATCTTCTAATTTTTCTATTAAAAGGTCATAAAAACGTGTACCACCAAGGATTGATGTGAGCCGCAGCTGGTCTCCACCTGTAACAAAAACTACATCCGCCTCCCGCAGCCGTTGAAGTATGTCCGGGTCATCAGCTTTCTCCCGGTCTTCAATAATTAGAACGCCTAGATTCCTCACCTGCAATTTTTCGAAGGCTTCGATATAATCGTTTCCCACCGTT
>DASWND010000095.1:0-18889 GCA_036399435.1 Flavobacterium sp. | reverse complement strand
CCATCTGATACATTATCACACAGGCTGTAGCTGGCCACCGGCTGCGGCACGTTTGGTATAGGATTTACAGTAAGCTGCAGCGGCACCACATCGAAGCAACCCGCGGCAATGTTCTCCACGCGGACCCAGATGGTATTGCTCTGGCTCACATAACCAGACACATTCGTGATATTGTTAATGCTTCCGGCGATTGCCCATGGCTCATTTGCGTAGAACGTCACATCGTACAGTGCCGCATCCATCCCGTCAAGGATATCTGTGATGGCTTGGGTAAGATCGAAAGATTCCGCGGCATCACCATTGGTATCGCAAGCCTGCATCTCCACATCTTCAGCCGCTACCGGAACAGGGTTTACGATGAGCTGCAGCTGGGTAAAATTCGCGCAGCCCGTGTCAACTGCGGCATTATAAGAGATTCGTATATATAACGTCTGGGTCGCCGGATTGATATTACAGTAGTTGTTTCCATTTATCGCGGTAGCATTCATTTGCGCATCAGTAGCTGTTTCATGGAAAGTTACAACAAGATTAGGATCGCCTCCAGTCGCTTGTTGTGCAGCGAGCGTAAGATCAAAACAACCGAAACCATCGTTATTATCGTCGCAGACCTGTAAAGGTGTTAGCGCAATAGCGGTTGGTGACGGGACGACCTGGAGTTCAATTGGCTCAGTTGTAAAACAGCCCTCGGCATTCAGCGCACGCGCAAAAATGGTGGCATTCGGACTCAAAAATGGCGATGGCAATGCATTATTTGCGCCTGTTTCTGCCTGACTTAGCGTGGCATAATAATTTATCGTCAGTCCTGAATCGTTCGCAAGTGCCTGTGTAATTGCAGACAAATCAAAGCTACCGTGGTTCTGACTGACTTCGCAGGATACGAAAGGTGGCAGGTTATCATTTATCTCCGGCAGCGCATTTACCTTTATAGTGAAGCTTGTAGTGGAAGTGCAGCCAAATTCATTTTCTGCAGTGACAGATATAGTTTGCTGGTTGACAGCGGTATTCTCAAAAGCATTTGGCGTGAGGATAGTGACGGGCGTGCCCACATTATCGTAGGAATATGTAAATGCCATTCCGCTTTGATTGCTCAAGGCAGTTTGCATTGAAGTAAGATCAAAAATTTCACGTCCGTCACCGGAATTAGTATAATCGCAAAGATTATACGTTGGGATATTCTGGTCTAATACCGGAAGCGGATGTACGATAAGAAGAAGAGTTCCTGTGGAAGGGCAACCCACCGTTGGATCAACCACTGAAAAAAATATATTCTGGCCAGAACCGGTAAAGTTCGAGGGATTCGCAATTGGAATGTTGTTCTGCTGATCTGACTGGCTGGCAAAATATGTAACTTGTAGATTGGCATTTCCATCGACAATTTGTGCGTTGGCCTGATTCAGGTCAAAATTCCCCTTACCTAAACCCAGTGTCGTTTCACAGGCTTTAAGCGGATCAAGCTCACCAATAACAGGAACAGGGTCAACAACCAAATTGAATGCTATAATATCGTAGCAGCCTGTCAAACTATTGCTGATACGCGAGTAGATGACTTGCGGGTTAGTAGTATTGGAATACGGACTTGCAGTGATCTCACTTACATTTGCAATTGCATCGTCTTCATTCAGAAAATACTCAACTAAAAATTCAGCTCCCGTTTGTGTTCCGAGGATGGCAGCGTCTTGGTCCTGCAGCGTAAAAGCCGATAAATCGTCGTTGGGCAAAGTATCGCAGCTGTGCATATCTCCAGGATCATTAGCTACCGGGCTCGCAATTATCTCAATTTCTTCCTCTATATGTATGGTGTCGCCTCCGGCGGTTATCGAAAAATCTACTCCTACGGTATAAGTTCCAGATACGGGATAGACATGTTCTGGCTCGAGTTCGAGTGAATTGGTCCCGTCGCCGAAATCCCAGTTGGCCTCAACCGCCGCGAGACCACTACGAATATTGAACAATGTTGGGTTGCCCGCGCATAATCCCTCCTCTTCAATTTCTTGAGTGAAAATACTTTGGACAAATGCAGGCAGGCCAAAACCGGAAATTTTACCCAATAGATGTTGGGCAGGAGCTTGAAAATTACACGACAGCCCTAACGAATTAGGATTATGGATCACAGCTAATGATCCTGTATTTGGTCTGGCGATGTATATTTTACCGTCAATTGCTAGTTGCAGCGCTCCACCAATTCCACCTAATGTAATTCCCGAAGCCTGAATAGTAGCCTCATCACCCGACGAAATGTCGTATTGATGGATAAGTCCCAGATACTCCTGGTTGTGGTACAAAATTTTACTGTTAGGAGAAAATTCTACACCCATACACGGCAAATCGTATATCAGCCTGGAATTTGAAACAATTCCAGAAGCATTGTCAAAATCACACAATTCCAAACCTGCTTCATATTTCGCTGCAGCTACGTACTTACCGTCCGGTGAAAATTTTAACGATGCGCAAGTACCATTACCCCCAACATATGAAGTTCCTACCTGGCTTAAAACCGGAGTCGATTGGACACCCGTGTCGGTGATCAAATATGCGAAATAATCGTTATTTCCAGCTCTATGTGACATAACCCAGATATCGTGTTCGTTTTGGTGCGCGACCGATGTAAGTTGTTCGGTCTGCGACGATTCGAGCAGAATATTTTTTTGAGTAGCAACTACTCCACCTAAGCCTCCGTCAAGAGACATATCGACAACAGAATATCTAAATCCACTTGCAGGATTTGCAGGACCTCCTGCCGCATCAACGGTAAAAATATAATATAAAGAATCATCACCAGGGTTAAGGACAATAATAGCCGATTGCGACGCACTATCATCTCCCATTAGCCCAGTACCATTTTGCATGAGTAAGTGACTGGCGTTATAGACGCTTATACCGTTGGTGTAAAACAGCAAATTACCCATACTGTCTGAGATCGTAGCGCAACCTTCAGATTGATTCAACTGGCCGTCCGTCACGCTTACCGCAACCCCCGAATTAAAATCTAATCCAGCTTGATACCCGAAATACCAATTCGCTGCCTCTTTTTGGGAAAAGGAAGCCAACGGAAGAAAAAGAATTAGAATAAGAATTCTTCTATACATTATTTTAACTGAATTGTCTTGAAAATTAATAGTAGTTCAAGCATTATATTAGAAGTAAAATCGAAGGCTGTTACTAGGTTCTTTATAATGCATTTACCAAACTTATCATTACCTAACAACAACCCCTTTGATAATTACACTATAGCGGATGCCGGAAGTTTACAATTGCGTAATAATTAATTGTTTTGGCATGAGCAACACTCTACAAATCTTGCATAATTGCAGCTGTTACCCTAATGAAGAGGCAGAAATAAGTGGACGGAATACTGGAAATAAATGGACAAAGTCAAGAAAATCCCTCCTTGGTAAGAAATATTTACCGACCGTCGTGACTAAGTCTAGTATAGATTACAGGTTTAGTTTCAGATACGCATTGTCTTAATTTACAATGTACTAGTAAACTTGCTATAATCAAAATTGCAATTTGTCGGATAAGAGATTTGTCTCATTTAATTCAAAATCCATTTTTACAAGGTATTCATACAATGAATTGGTTACGGCCATTTTCTCCATGATACGATGTTTTCGCTTATGCGCCGCGTCATATGTTATATTAAATATATTGCTGACCTCTTTCGTATCCAAGTTCATAAAAATACAACATATAAATCTAATATCTTTCGGATTTAGTTCGGGGTGCTTTTGCTTAAGCCGTTGCAGAAAAGAAGGATTTGTTTTTTCAAAATGGCTGATAAAATCTTCCCACTCGGCATCGCTTTTCAGGTGTGTTGTGAGCAATTTAATTTGATCGGCGACAGCTTTATTTTTGGCAACTTCGGGAATAGAACCTAACGAGCTAATTGTATTTTCTATGAGTTCATTTCTAATGGATAGATAAAGTGCTTTTGCTGAAAGTTGCCGATTCTTTTCCGCAATGCTATTCTTATATACCTCTTGGTCTAACAATGCATTGTTTTTAGTGTTTTCCAATTCTTTTTCCACAATTAACTGCTCCTTTTTCTTCTGATCAAACTCTAGCTTTGTAATGAGCTTTTCCTGATTTTGCCGAACAATTTTGCTTTTCAGGCCGCGATAAATTAAATAAGAAGCCACAAAGCCCGCAACTATGAGTGCGATAAATAGATTTTGCTGGGTTTGTTGTTTCTGCTGGGTGATCTGCAGTTGGGTTTGGTACTCCTGCACCTTCATTTTGACCTTATTGGCTTCAAAAAGTCCTCTATTTATCAGAATAGCCATAGAATCTTTGGTGGATGCAGCAGAGTCCCGGTATTTAATGGCGGTATGGAATTGTCCCTTTTGAATGTACAAATCTGAAATTCTCTGGTATAATCTCACCCTGTTGACCAGTTCACTTGAATGTTTCAGTCCCAAACCTGCAAAATGAATTGCTTTGTCGGTTTTCTGCTGTTTGGTATATATCTTTGACAACAATTCTACAATACAATCATAGCAGCCTTCTGTATTCCTATTGCCTTCGCTGGAAATTAAATCTTCGGCTAATTTTTGGGCTTTAGTTAAATCGCCCTCTACAAGATAAGTTTCTGCATAATTTACCTTCCAAACCTGCTCAAAGTCTGTTTTCGCAACTATACCCTTTACGTTGTCCAAATATTTGCGGGCCTGTTTATAATCCCCTAATATATTGTAGATGTCCGATATGTTAATAGCCAGTGGGATCGGGGTGCTTTCTAATGATTTAGAAGTCGCCACAATGTTGGCTCTTTGGTAATAACGCAATGCAGTTTCATAATCCTCCTGTTCCGCATACATCAGCCCTAAATTGCCCAATACGCTTGCAATAGACTTGTCATTCTTCGAATCCTCAGCCAGTTTTAAAGCCTGCTGATAATATCCTAAAGCATCACCGTAGTTTGAGAGCATGCTATACGTATTTCCAAGTCCTGTTTTTATAGCTGCCAGCTTATCATTCCAATTCATTTTTTCAGCCATGAATTCAGCTTTCGTAAAGTGCTCCAGTGCTTTTCCAGCGTCTCGCTTTACATTGAGGGCAGCATTACCTTGTGCAATTAATTTATCACAATGTGCGCGCGTGAACTCTTCTTGACTGTAAAGTATACCACTGTTCAGCAGCAGCACAAATAATGGCAATAAAGTTTTGAAAAAGGAAGAAAATTTCATTGCAGGTATCTATAGCGGAGAATAGCGGCAAATAAAGACAATATTTATAGTTATTCCAATATTCCCGCGTACTTTAGGATATTTGCTTTATTAAAAAATAAGTAAAAGTATAATCGTTGCAGGACAACGTTGGGGTAACACCTATAGCAAGTGCTATTTTCATTTAAGATAAGAAACCTGCGGAAATACATGGACATAAAAACGGAAATAAATGGATACGTCAAGCTTTTTTGATAATAGCCAAGTAGCGAAAGTTCAGTATCGGCTGGCTGCGAATAGTTATACTTTAAATGATGTATCGAATGCGGTACCTGGGTAATAAGCAAAGACAAAGAAATTTTGCGGGAGGATAATGATTAGTTGTAAGTTTACTGCATGACATTATTATGGCTATTCAGGAAAAACCGTCTCATACCAATTATAATTCAATCAGGCTGCAGATAAAATGACCGTAAATAACAAAATCAGCATGTTCTTTCAATCCAGGGTCGACTCTTCAGAAGATGAAGCGTCAACCTTTGCAACGGCATTTAAAGAAAAAGTACTGCGGAAAAAGCAGTTGATTGTACAGCCTTGACCCGGTCAATAATCTTCTCGACCGCAAAATACTGATACGGGCGCAGAATCATCAATGCCTTATCGGTTTCGTGAAGCACGATGTACTTCGTAATCATTTTGCTGAGGTGGCATTTTTCTAAAACTATGTTGGCAAAGTCACTGAGGTTCGAGACGCGTTCATTGTTCTCGTCGGTCCAGTAAAAAGTTTGCTTGAAAACAGGCTTCTGAGAAGTAAAATTTGAAAAGTATTTGGTGTTGACACCATTCGAGATCACGAACAACTGTACGAAGTTGAACAGCCCGAGCGATGCGCTAAATTAATGTTTGCTGTAACGCGAGATCTGGTTATATGCCTCCTTCATCTCAAGGCCGCGTCGCTTGAGTTCAATTTGCACAAGCGGAATCCCATTGATGAGCAGCGTCACATCATAACGGATATAGGTCCAAATTATCTTTTTACTATTTTTTTTGAATATGTCTTCCTGCCCTCTTTGATTTTCGCGATGAAAATACCAGGTTTAAGATCCGATAAATCAAGATGGTTTCCGACGTTTTCAGAACTTTTTACAAGCCTGCCATCGGTTTGGTAGATCTTAATGTTAGTTGGCAGATTTGAACCTGATGGAACTTTGACAAATAGTTCGCTTGTAAAAGGGACAGGGTATAAAATCGTAGTGCCTCCGGCCTCTGACTCTTCAATAGTCAATAATGAGGTGTTTAAAAAATAATCTATTTTACCTGTGAAATATCGTGTAGTAGCAATATCGAGTTTGCCGTCGTTGTTAAGGTCGCCGGATGCCAAACCACGAACCAGGCTTTCAGGATCAATTTCGTCAAAAACGACGATGCTGCCAAAACCATTTCCGGAATTGTTGAGCAAGTAGAATGTTTTTTCCTGACTACCACTCGAAAGACTGATGCTGGAGCCGCCAACTATATCAATATAACCATCATTATTTATGTCGACAGCAAGTAAATCGTCCGCAATCTGGCTTGCTATGGAGACTTTTGGTGCGAAAGTGTCGTTTCCATTATTTTCAATATAACTCAATACTTCATAATAATCATCTGCAGTAATAATATCAAGGTAATCGTCATTATTAAAATCAGCCAGTTCGATTGTAAAAGTAGTGGCTGTCTGCGCCAAAAGGCACGTAAAATTTCCTGCGCCGTCATTTTTGAACCAATGGATTCGTGAGTGTTCAGGCGAGTTGGCAACCGCGTCAATATCGCCATCATTGTCAATATCGCCAGTACGAATTTGAGCAGGCTCATAACCTGAAACTGGGAAAGTGAGCGGTATCGCGGCGCCAAAGGTTGTGCCATTGATACCCGGAATCCAAGCCAAACGTGTGGTGCCAAAGGTAAAAGTCAGCATGATGTCTTTAAAATTATCGCCGTTGAAATCCGCAATTTCTAGTGATTTTGAGGACCATTCAATTTGTGACGTATATTCCAATTCAAAAGTTTCATTCCCCTGATTATAATATACCCGCAGTTCATTATCATTTGTGCAAACTATATCAAGGTCGCTATCGTTGTCCATATCGACAACTTCGATGTCGCCTGTTATGCCAAAATAACTTATACTTTCACCGATATACTTTTGAGAGGTGAATGTACCGTCGCCGCGGTTTTCATTCCAAGTAATATTCGTAAATCCCGAAATGATATCATTTTGCCCATCATTGTTAATATCTGCAACCTTTACTCTTTGTACCGCACCATTGTAACAATTCAAGACGGTTTCAGTAAACGTACCGACCGAAGCGCCTTGCTTAAAAAACGAAAGCTTTCTTTTTGTAGTTTCACTTTCCCAACCTGTATAAGAGGGGACGACAACATCAGGAAGATTGTCGTTTGTGAAATCTTCCACAAGCAGTGCTTTTGGGTAGTCGATTCCTGTTGCGAGCGGAACGGCTTCCGCAAAATTTTCGTTTCCAAGATTGCGTACCCATTCGACAGTATTAGTCGTTGCAGCCACTATGTCTTTTTTGCCATCGTGATCCATATCGCTGACATACATCCGGCGTGCAGTTCCAGGTGCGATATCTACAGGTGAATCGAACGTTATTGAATTATTTTTAAACCACACATAATTTTCATACTGCACCGTTACTAAATCAGGTAATTCATCCTCATCTATATTCATGAAAATCAGATCGGTAGTATCTAGCGAATATGCTAGCAATTGCACAGGATCAAAGTTCCCGTTACCCAAATTTTTTGACCAAAATAGTTCATTGGAATGTACACTAAAAATTTCAGGCAAACCATCATTATCCATATCGAATACCTCAACCGTTGACGGTGCAGTATTGTTCGCGGTATAGATAGTTATGGGTGGCCCAAAATTGCCGCTCCCCAGATTTTTTAACCAACTCACGCCATTCTCAAAAGGCTTTGCAACTATTATATCTTTTAACCCATCATTATCCAGGTCAGCATAATTCAAGCATGTTGGAGCATCGGTCAAATTGCTCAGCACGAGCGTGGGTCCGAAATTTCCATCGCCAAGATTTTTGCACCAATAAACAGCGTTATTATAGCGGCTGCACGAGATGACGTCATCAACTCCATCGCCATCTACATCGCCCATTTTAACAGTGTTTGGAACATAAATGACGCCCTGTGAAATGATCACTCGCTGATTATAGTTGAGTTCTCCATTGTGATTAAGGTAATATGAAATCATATCATCACCTGCTGACGCAACAATCAGGTCAGAATAACCATCATTGTTTAGATCCGCTACAATCAAATCCATTACATCAGCTGTATAGTGGGATCGGTCCGTTAATGTAATTTTTTCATCAAAACTGATTTGTGCAGAAGTTGAACATGCGAACAGACCAATAAGATAAAGTAGTTGTATCTTCATAAAACAGTGATTTGAAACCAAATGTACTCAAAAAAGTTGAAGTCTTTTGGATCTATCAGCGAGCAGAGTCTAGTTTCAATTTTTAAAACCTTGTAGCAAATTCGCGGGTATCTTGAAAATTGCTACACTTTCTGTAGCAATTTTTCGCAGGATAAAAAAATTGCTACATTTTCTGTTGCAAATTCTTCGAATTCATTTTTTTTGCAACAGAATGTCGATAAGCACTGACTGCAAGTCTGCGCTATCGTAAGTGATGTGACATGTCCGCGCGATTTGGTAATTTTTCTAAATTTATTGAGTGACTAAATCCGCGGCTAACTCCAAGGGTGTCCCTCACATAGAAGCGGTCACTTTGATCGCTTCTTCTTGTTTATGATGGCGCGGACTCGCAGTCAGTGCCAGATATTATTTTAATCAATTGCTCGGACTGTAAGTCCGCGCTATCGTCCTGATGTGACATGTCCGCGCGATCTGGTTACCTTATTGATTTTGAAGGATTGTAATATTCATTCAATTTTTCCTCAACTGATTAAATACTACTTGTATTTCGAAAAAAATAGCAACAATACCTTCGATGTTATTTATTTTGTTGTTCTTGCGGTTACATATCAGAATCACATTTTATGAAACATTTTTACTTTACTATTTTAGCATTATTTCTGACAACTTTTACGCAAGCACAGTGCTGGCAGTCCATGGCGGCAGGCGAAGAGTTTACGCTTGCCATAAAGGCAGACGGCACATTATGGGCCTGGGGATCAAACACCTATGGGCAATTGGGTATTAACAGTGTCGTAGATAAAAAAACACCCACACAAGTTGGAACCGCCTCAAACTGGACAGCAGTTTCCTGCGGTTTTATGTCTGGCGCGGCCCTGAAATCTGACGGCACATTGTGGGCCTGGGGCCACAATGGGCAGGGTATGCTGGGAATCGGATCGACAAGCAATAAGCTGGTTCCAACCCAGATTGGGACCGATACCGATTGGAGTGCTATAAGAATGGGGGACGATCATAGCCTGGCATTGAAATTCAACGGCACGCTTTGGGGCTGGGGCTATAATCTTTACGGAGCGATCGGTGATGGAACAACGACCACTCGTCTAAGTCCGGTCCAGGTGGGAACCGCAAGCAACTGGTCTAAAATAGATGCCGCTGAAGATCATTCATTGGCGATTGCAGCCGATGGTACTTTATGGGCTTGGGGCAGTAATATTTCCGGCTGTCTTGGCGATGGAACACAGACCCAAAGAAACGCGCCTATCCAAATCGGCACAGCAACGAACTGGGCTGAAATATCTGGCGGATGGTCATTAAGTGCGGCAGTCAAGACCAATGGCACATTATGGACGTGGGGGCTGAACGTCATAGGCCAGCTTGGAGACGGCACAACAACTGATAAACACGTTCCGACACAAATCGGAACGGAAACCAACTGGGCGAAGGTAAATACATCAAATGCACATGTGGTAGCACTAAAAACTAATGGAACGCTCTGGTCATGGGGCGGGAATTCATATGGCGAGCTTGGGATCAACAGTACATCTCCGATGAGTGTACCAACCCAGGTTGGAACGGCTGTGAATTGGCAGCTGGCGGTTGCGGGCTATTATCACACGTTGGGCACACGTAGCGATGGCTCACTTTATGGATGGGGCTATAACGAAGCTGGCTCGGTAGGCGACAATACGCTTATAAATCGCGATGAGCCTGTTTTATTGGTCTGCCCCACATCCATATTGGCGGTAAATGATTTTATTGCGGAGTCCTTTGCTGTTTGGCCTAACCCAGTCATGGATATTTTATATCTAAAAAATGCTCCTGATCAAATCGATAAAATTGTGGTGACCGATATGCTGGGGAAAGTTGCCCTTGAAGTAAGAAATAACGGCACAAGCCTGAACGTTGAATCCTTGAATAACGGAGTTTATATTTTATGCGTTATTTCAGGAGATGAAATTTACAAAACGAGATTTGTCAGGTAAGAGAATATTTAAAGCCGGCCGACTGGAGTGGTTACGTTATATAAAATAGAGTCGACTTACTTTTAAGCAGATTGCACAGCCTTGTAGTGCGTGCTCAATAAAATTGACAGTGAAAAAGTTGTAGCAAAAAAAAATAAATTTTCAAATTGCTACAACTGTTGTAGCAAAAAGTTGATCCCCGAGGAAATTGCTACAGATTGTGTAGCAAAAATTTATGACATACAAATTTGCTACATGTGTCTTTGTATGTTGCCCGGACTTACTTCGTCAGTTCGCTTCGCTCGGGTGCAGTCCGTGACGAATACTCGGCCGATAAAATGTTGATTAAAATTGATGGTTGCACGGACTACAGGTCCGCGCTATCAAACAGGTGGTAACATGACCACACGATCAGGGTTCTTGTTAATGATACCAACTAAATATTTATATTTGCATAATAGTCAACTTATTCAGCTTTGGATTGCGTTTCCTTTGTGATGGTAAGCGGACTATTCTTCTTTTTGAAGTATAGAATTGGCGATCTGATTCAGCTTTAGGATTGCGTTTCCTTAGTGATGGTCTCCTCGCCTTTCTTTTTTCGGTATTGGGTCGCTATTATTCAGCTCTGGATTAGGTTTCCTTAGTGATGGTTTAGCGGCCCTTTATTGAGGATATTTTATTAATTATGTCAAAGATAAAATCAGCAGGTAACATCAAGTGTTCCTCACATAGAAGCGGTCATCTCATTCGTTTCTTCTTGTTTGTGATGGCACGGACTTACAGTGCGTGACAATTATTAATGATGAATATTTAACGCTGATTTTAATATAATTGCACGGACTGCAAGTCCGCGCTATCGTACGAGATGTGACATGTCCGCGCGATCTGGTTTGAACTTATCGACTAAAATTACCGAAACGGTTATACAACTGAACTAATTCGGATTCTTTTTTAAGGTAAGATGCGATCTCGTCAAATGATGTAGGCTTTTTACGGAGCTTGTTGATGATAAGGTGGTATCGCTTTAGAAATTGCTTTTTTGACATCTTATTGATATTTGAATCAAATGTAGAGTTTCAGAACGACAAGATGTGTCGTCTTAAATCAGTTGAACAAAAAAATTTTTCAAAAGTGTGGTGAGCTTACTACAAACCGAAGTTCAAAAGTTCAACATCATCTGGTAGTCGATTTTGACTTCCATCCAGACATCCTCCATATTATAAATATCAAACAAGGTTAAGCCGCTATGGTCGTATAAGTCGTGGAATGAGTAACAGTGATTAATTACAGGTAGTGGTACAATTATGCATTCGGTGTAATCCTCATCAATATAGTGTTCGGCATCCTGAAATATCATAAAATTATTACAAGTACTATACAGCGGGTTCCCTTCCATGTCGTCATGATATTCGTCAAAATGCGTGTTCCAATACGATAATTCTACACAAATATTATAGTCTTCAATTTCCTTATTGGCAACCATTAGCTTTGCATTATTCTCTTGAAAGCGATAAAACTTAAAAAACCTCTTTTCTAGAATTGATAGTTTTTTGTTTAAGGCCACCAGCTTTTCAACAATCTGCGTCGTGATCTCAAAATGGTTATTTATATACCTGTTCCTTTCCTGCATATGCAAATGATCTCTATCAGTTTTATTCTGCTTTAAGTAGGCTTCGATAAATTTCTGCTCTAGATTAGGAAGTACTTTCACAAATATTGTGGTTAGATTTAAGCGATATTATATACTTCAACAATTTCAATTACTTTATGTAACTCAATTATATACAATTCGGCAATTTGCTCACACTGTAGCGAGGGATCTACCGGCAATTCTTGTAGAGACTTTTTTGCAAAATTTTTAAAAGCAGGTGACGCCGACTCCTCAACCACCAACTTTATGTTTATATGTAGTCCAAACTTTATTAACATTAGCCAAAGTTTATCGCCGTTCGTTCCAATTGCACGCTTATAATAAAATTTCCATTATGTTTTGCACCTTCTCTCTCACCTGTTCTCACAAGGCCTGATTTTGATGTTATAATTTTGCAGGCTTCAAAATAATTATTTAAGAGTTCTTCATCTAATTTGTGATAAACATTGACCAACGCTTCTGCTTCTGTACGATTTAAATAAATTAGTTCACTAAAATCTGCTGTCATCTTTAAGGTTTTTGCATCCATGTCTTTGAAATGAAGTTTTGTGTGAATTGCTGAAAGAGCGGTGTGCTACTGCATAATTGGGTATGTTGCCCAGGTCCTGGCATCGAATTTTTGGTTATAGTTCCATCGAAGTATTCTAAAAGCAGTTCTCTAAACGCTTTTCCATGTAGTTTCTCTGCCAAATAATTTTCTGATATTTTATCTATATAGAGGGTAAGTAAAATGATAATCTTCTTCTTTAGCTGCGCTCGCTGCTCACTGTATTCAGCGGTTGTCTGATACCCCAGATTAAAACGGTTGTAATATATCTTGTAATTAATCTCATAGATCTTCCGTTCGTATAGCCGAACAATCGCAAGTACTTCGTAATAGTTATTTGGCATCATCTACACATAAATATTTATGTAAAAGTATCATTGGGTGACGCCAGACTGTGTCGTCATCAGAAATTATCACTAAGTATTTTTGCAAAGTTTCTGCTGCTCGGGATTACACATATATCCATAAAAAACCCTCGAAGTGTATCGAGGCTTACATATTAACAACGCCAATTTTTTATCCATCGTGCTCCCTCAACTTCCTCTCCAGCAATTCCCTTTCAAAGTTTAATACCTCCAGCCGAATATCAAGTTGAAGCAAATAAGCAGACTGATCATCAATAGAACCTCGGGAAGCTTTGGCTAAAATTAAATTAACCACAGCTTTTTCGGAAGAATCTTTGGCTATTTGCGCTGTTAATATGTTGCTCAATTGCTGAACTTTTGCAGTTGCATCGTGTTTTTTAAGCGCTGCTGCCATTTGTCGCTCACAGTGAAGCTGTTGATATTGATTTTCATGAAGAAGTTTTTCAAGCTGGTGTTTTCGCATTTCCTTATCCTGCGGCAGCTGTGAACTCTTTGCTTGTTTCTGCTGAGCCTGGATTTGCACGAATAAAGCCGCAAGTTTCGTGGTGGTACCTATTGGCATCTGTCGCCTCCCAGTCTCATATAAAGCAACTTGCGAACGGCTAACCCCTAAGAGCGTTGCCATCTCCTGTTGACTGATGCCTAACATCATCCTTAGTTCTGATTGCTTTTTCATTACTTGAAGATTAATTTTTTTAATAAATCAAAATACTTGCCGCTGTAACAATAATTCCTGAAAATAACCTTTTGTTACAACTTTGTAACAATTTTATTTCTTGTATAAGAATTGTTACAACATGTGCCGATATAATTATAGTGGCGAAGAAGATTCACCTTTATATCCTCATTTCTCTCCGCTCGCGTGCAGTCCGTGACGTGTTATGGCTGATTTAATGCGGATTTTCAACTGATAGTTACACGGACTATAAGTCTCCGCCATCGTAAGTAACGTGACATGTCCGCGCGATCTGGTTTAATCGGGCTCAGCGACATTAGACAAATTCTGTCCGAACCGCCCGCAGCTCCTGAACTTAGCACAGTTCACATCTATCATTCAATCTTTTCCAGCACATAATCTACGCCTTCTTGCCGCTCGGCATGCATTTTTAAGTGCAGTTTGCCATCTTTGAAAAAATATTCGGCGCTTTTCTCAAGTTTAATTTTTGGCCGAGATGTCACCTTTAAAAGCAACTTTCCTTTTTCGGTACTATTATACTTTCCGTCAAAAGTTAATGTCCGCGGGTCTTCGGTCAGAAAAAGTTGAAAGCCGTTGTCGGCGGTAAAAACGAAAATATTTTTGGCATAATCCATCAGGATGCCGGCGCGCCTGTTTTGTAAGGCTTCGTTGCTGTATGGTTTATACGATTCAGGAAACGTGATGGTGTCGTTTCGGACGTGGAAATTACTGTCACCGGCTTCAATGGTTTTCCACTTACCGGTTAATGCAGGATCTGTTTGTCCAACGATGGAGAGCGTTGTTAAGAGAATCAGGATTGATAGGATTTTGTTCATCATTTGTAATTTTTTGTTATCTGAGTGTAGATCTTGTATTATTAAAAAGTAAACATAACCATTTTTAGAACTGGTTACGAAGGTTTGTTAATTGGGTAATAAATTCCGTGTTGTTGATGAATAAATTGCTTTGATTGTTCTGATCTTTCGACAGTGCGTGGCACCCACCGGACGAGGACATGCTAAAACATGAACTTACGTCAGCTTTACCCCGATGGAGGGTGGCGGTCCTGGAGGGTAAAATTTCTGTTCGCGGTATTATTGAGCTACAACAATACCCACCCATTCAATCCTCTAAATCCAAAAAAAAAGCTACGAACTGTTTGTCCGTAGCTTCTAAATCTAATATAGAGACATTATTTTTTGATAACGCGGTAGATATTGCCAGCAGTGGCTGAACGAACCTCAATAAAATAAACAGCAGCAGGCAATCCTGAAAGATCAACCTGTACTTCACTAGTATATGGTTTCAACTCAGACACAAGCTGTCCTAAAACTGAAAACACTGCAATTGATTCTACTTCAGTGTCGCCTGAAATAGTCACAAAATTCTCAGTAGGATTAGGAAATGCTTTCCATCCCGATTTAGCTACCTCCACAAGTCCAAGTTGAACCGATACTGTAACAGCTAATGGTGAAACCGACTGGCATCCATTAATGTACTGCATTGCATAATATGTACTTCCATTTACCAAAATGGCTGATTCATCAAGTGGCGTCAATCCTGACAACGCTTGCGCTTCAGATGCAAACCAAAGCATGCTTTCACCGATAGCTTCAAGGTCGGCAACCGTTGCAACATTACCCCATTCAACATTCACAACCTGGTTTTGATCTCCCGTCGGTGCCGATACAGCAGAAACCTCAATGGTCATTGTTGCATTCGTAGCGCACTGGCCCGCCGCCGGGGTAAATGTATAAGTTGTTGTTGCAGTATCGTTAAGAGCCGGTGACCAGCTTCCGTTGATTCCGTTGCCAGAAGTTGTTGGCAACGCTGATAAAGTAGCTCCTGAACAGATCGCAGGTACTTGTGAAAACGTCGGGGTTACATTTGAATTGACAATAATTGTCATTGTCGCAGTGTTTGCGCATTCTCCAATCGCCGGCATGAACGTATAAGTGGTAGTAGCCATATTGTTTAGTGCAGGTGACCAACTTCCATTAATTGCATTCATCGAAGTGTTTGGCAAAGCCGCCAATGTTGCTCCTGAACAAATTGATGCTATTTGAGTAAAAGTCGGATTTTCTCGTGGTATTACCGTAATAGTCATTGTCGCAGTCATTGCGCATTGTCCGGCAGCCGGTGTAAAAGTATAAGTAGTCGTAGCTGTATTGTTTAACGCAGGCGACCAGCTTCCTGTAATACCATTAGATGAAGTTGATGGCAGAGCCGATAATGTAGATCCTGAGCAGATCGCAGATAATTGTGAAAACGTCGGAGTTACATTCGAATTAACCGTAACGGTCATCGTTGAAGTCGTTGCACATTGTCCGGCTGTTGGCGTAAATGTGTAAGTGGTAGTAGCAGTATTATTCAACGCAGGCGACCAGCTTCCGGTGATTCCGTTGCTGGATGTCGTTGGTAAAGCCAATAATGTCGCACCCGAACAGATCGCAGCTACTTGTGAAAACGTCGGAGTTACATTCGAATTAACCGTAACGGTCATCGTTGCTGTCGTCGCACACTGACCTGCTGACGGTGTAAAGGTATAAGTTGTCGTAGCAATGTTATTGAGCGCCGGTGACCAGCTTCCGGTGATTCCATTGTTTGAAGCTGTTGGTAAAGCCGATAATGTCGCACCCGAACAGATCGCAGCTACTTGGGTGAACGTTGGCGTGACATTCGAATTAACTGTAACAGTCATCGTTGAAGTCGTTGCACATTGTCCGGCTGTTGGCGTAAACGTGTAAGTGGTAGTAGCAGTATTGTTTAATGCAGGCGACCAGCTTCCGGTGATTCCGTTGTTCGATGTCGTTGACAATGCAGATAGCGTCGCTCCTGAACAGATCGCACCTACTTGAGTAAATGTTGGTGCCACGCTTGAATTTACATTTATAGTCATTGTCGCCGTATTTGCGCACTCTCCTGTTGCCGGTGTAAACGTATAAGTTGTCGTAGCAGTGTTGTTTAATGCAGGTGACCAGCTTCCGCTAATGGCGTTCATTGAGGTGGTCGGCAGCGCTGATAATGTTGCACCCGTACAGATTGGAGCCACTTGTGTAAACGACGGATTTTCCCTTGGTATTACGGTTATAGTCATTGTTGCAGTATTTGTACACTGCGCTGTTGCCGGCGTGAACGTATAAGTTGTGGTCGCAGTATTGTTAAGTGCCGGAGACCAGCTGCCAGTGATACCGTTATTAGATGTTGTTGGCAGTGCCGATAATGTAGCTCCCGAACAGATTGCTCCTACTTGCGTAAAAGTTGGAATTGTGCCCTGATTGACCGTAATTGTCATCGTTGCAGTGGTTGCGCACTGGCCTGCATCTGGTGTAAAGGTATAAGTTGTCGTCGCAGTATTGTTCAATGCAGGCGACCAGCTTCCACTAATATCTTCAAGCGAAGTAGTTGGTAAAGCCGATAATGCAGCTCCTGAACAAATCGCAGCAACTTGTGTAAAGTCGGGTGTTTCAGGAGTGTATACTAACACGATCATTGTTGTCTCGGCAGCACACTGACCAGGATCTGGCGTAAAATGGTATGTTTTCGAAATTGTATTGCTGAATTCCGGTGACCACGTTCCTGTAACCCCATTCGTTGATGTTGTAGGCATTACGATGACGGGATCTCCATAACAGATTGGGTCGATCTGCGTAAATGTAGGTGTAACATTGGGTAGAACGGTAACTGTAACTGCAAGACGAACGGTACTCTCAGAACCAGATGATGTTTGCGATGCGTAATATGTGGTTCCGCTGACAAGAACAGTAGTGGATGGAAGAAGGTTTCCGCCTTCAGCCGCGTCGTACCACTTTATTCCATCGCCTGTGACTGAAAGTGTTGCCAGCGTTCCGCTCCCGCATTTAAGTTGGGTCGTACTGCCAGTCGGAGGTTGAATATTAGCCAGTCCGTTTATGCGTGCAATGGATACATTATCTTGAGCATCATACTCGCTAAAACCTCCCACAATTACATAACGGTCACCAGGATAGGCTTCAATATCCCATACCATATAATTTGGCCCTGTAAACGGATCAAATGTATTATCAGGAAAGCCATTCGGCGATAGCCTTATGATATGACGCTTAGTGACACCGCCCCACTTTGTAAACCATCCTGTTATAATGATCTTGTCATCCGGCTGAATTGCGAAATTTAAGATTTGGTCGTTAGATGCGCTTGTAGGCCCCGGAGGTGCGCCAAACTCTGTTACGAGTGTGCCATTCGGATTTAAAATAGCGACTCGATTACGTGCCACACCGGAAACAGCGCTGAATCCACCGGTAATTACAATGTTTCCATTTGACTGGACGCCAATACGTGAAGCACCTAAAACAGAAGTTGGAATAAAACTAGTGTCTTTTGTTCCATCAGCATTAAGCCTGACAAACTGATTTGCCATTGCACCGTTGTAAGATGTAAAATTACCTGACACGATCACTTTGCCATCGGGTTGAAGGCAAAGCGCATAAACCGAGGCGTTAAATCCTGTTCCGACAGAAAATGTCGTATCGAGAGTTCCGTCAGCGTTCAGTCTTGCGATATGTTTTGAGTTCACACCGTTGTACTGTTGAAATTGACCTGCGATTATAATTTTCCCATCGGGCTGAACAACCATTTCGGTAATTCGTGAGGTTGTGGTTTCGACCACTCCTGTTCCACCTTCATTGAAAGTGGTGTCGAGCGAGCCATCGCTGTTCATTCGCTTGAAATGTGTATAGAGGTCGGTTGAATTTACATCAATTGTATATCTGCTTATCGCGAGGATTTTTCCATCAGGCTGCAACGCCAATTCGTTGTAATTCTCATAGATCAAAAGTTCTGGAGCTGTAAATGAAGTGTCGTGGGTTCCATCTGCATTAAGCCTGATGATCCTTCCAAAAGGTACACCCTGATAAGTGTCGCCCTGGCCGGCAACGATGATTTTTCCATCTGGCTGTACCACTACGGCGTCCATCATATCTTCGAATCCGGTGCCTGTCTGGAAAGTTAGATCAAGCCGTCCGGGAATCTGATTTTGAGCAAAGGCAGTCATTCCAATCAGCAGGAATGCGAAGTGTAAAA
>DASWND010000094.1:0-12822 GCA_036399435.1 Flavobacterium sp. | reverse complement strand
TCAGGTATGCTGGCTTAAAAGCCTACAGCGCGCCGGCTTCGGGAAGTTATGCGAGATCTAAAAAACGTCATGCGGTTGCGATCGCGATGGTGTTTGATAAAGAATTGTTTAATAATTAGAAGCTGATCCTGCTGTCCGCTTTATCTTTTTTGCGTTTGGCTACCCTTCTTTGGAGGGGCTGGGGGAGGCCGCAAAAAAGGATAACCGCTTCCATCAGGGCTAGGGTTTTAGTTCAACATTCAACATTCGTTATTCAACTTCACAATTAATATAGCAAAATGTTGAACAATGAACTTCGAACAACGAATTTTGAACACCGATAATGAACAACGGAATTAAAATATAAAAAACATAAATTATGGTTTTAGAAATGAAAGTCCCTTCACCGGGAGAGTCGATTACCGAAGTAGAAATCGCAACATGGCTTGTTCAGGATGGCGATTATGTAGAAAAAGACCAGGCAATTGCTGAAGTCGATTCAGACAAGGCGACACTCGAACTTCCGGCGGAAGCAAGCGGGATTATCACATTGAAGGCTGGCGAAGGCGATGCGGTAAAAGTCGGACAGGTAGTTTGCCTGATCGATACCGACGGTGCAAAACCATCAGGATCTGCTCCGGCTGCTGAAGCCGCACCTGCTGCCGCACAACCGGCTGCCACTAAAACCGAAGAACCTAAGAAAGAAGAACCTAAAAAGGATGAAGCGCCAAAAGCGGCTCCGGTTGCAGCACAATCTTACGCTGCAAACACACCATCACCGGCTGCGAGAAAAATCCTGGACGAGAAAAACATAAAGCCATCTGACATTTCCGGAACTGGCAAAGACGGGCGCATAACCAAAGATGACGCTGTAAACGCAATGCCATCTATGGGAACGCCAACCGGCGGAAGCCGTGGTTCGGAACGCACAAAACTTTCGATGCTTCGCCGCAAAGTTGCCGAGCGTTTGGTTGCTGCGAAGAATGAAACTGCGATGCTTACAACGTTTAACGAGGTCAATATGACTCCGATCAACCTGGTTAGGAATGAATATAAAGATGCCTTTAAAGCTAAGCATGGCGGCCTCGGACTTGGCTACATGTCATTCTTTACAAAAGCTGTGACACGCGCATTAAAACTGTTCCCGGATGTAAATTCAATGATCGATGGCGACCATAAGATCGCTTATGACTTTTGCGATATTTCAGTTGCGGTTTCCGGTCCGAAAGGGCTGATGGTTCCTGTAGTTCGTAGTGCTGAAAACCTAACTTTCCGCGGAATTGAAGCTGAGATCAAACGTCTTGCAATTCGTGCCCGTGAAGGACAAATTACGGTTGACGACATGACAGGAGGAACATTTACGATTTCAAATGGTGGAGTTTTTGGAAGCATGCTTTCAACGCCGATCATCAATCCGCCGCAATCTGGAATTCTTGGGATGCACAACATCATTGAGCGTCCGATTGCCGTAAATGGCCAAGTTGAAATCCACCCGATGATGTATGTCGCATTATCTTATGATCACAGGATCATCGACGGACGCGAATCTGTTGGTTTCCTTGTAGCGGTTAAAGAGGGTCTTGAAAAACCTGAGGAATTGTTGATGGGCGGAAATGCAAAAAAAGCGTTGGAGCTATAAATTTTATATATTTTAAATAAAAGATCCTGCTATGTAGCAGGATTTTTTTGTTTGATGCCGCTCCTACGGAGCTGTCTTCCGCCGCTGCAATTATTGCTATAAATATTTCGCTCCTATGGAGCTCAGTTTCGCAGTCTGCTATTCAACTATATATTATTGCTATAAATATGCCGCTCCTATGGAGCTATCTTCCGCTGCTGTAATTATTGCTATAAATATATCGCTCCTACGGAGCTCTCTTTTCAGCTTGCTATTCAACCACGGTATTTAGTGCTATAAATATTTCGCTCCTACGGAGCTATCCTTCCGCCGCGGTAATTATTGCTATAAATATATCGCTCCTATGGAGCTTCCTTTCGCAGCTTGCTATTCAACTACGGTATTTAGTGCTATAAATATTTCGCTCCTACGGAGCTATCCTTCCGCCGCTGTAATTATTGCTATAAATATATCGCTCCTCCGGAGCTGGCTTTCGCAGCCTTCTATTCAACTACGGTGTTATAAATATATCGCTCCTACAGAGCTCAAACTGGTTACTATTAAATTCGCTTCTCGCCGATTTAGATGAGGCGAGATGAAGCGCATGATTTTATGCGCTTGAGTTCAGAATTAAACTCTAGTACTTGATATGAAAACTTCCATTGGTTAATTGGCGTGTATTGTCCTGTGGACCAACGAGGTCGAGTGATCCCTGGAATGTTCCAACAAGATGTTTGTCGTCGCCATTTGTTTCGGTGGTTGATGAAATGTCAGTTCCAAAGTATATTATGTCGTTTTCGGTATAGTTGATATTGTAGATAAGATCTTCGCCTACTTCACCTTTGATGACAAAAAAGGACAAAATGTTTTCATTCGCGACTGCACTAACTGTTAACTCGGTGTAGGCTGGAATATCACCTTCAGCCGGAAAACTTTCTTCCGTAACAGAAATATTGCTGAAAATTATCTCTTCTCCGTCAAGTGTCATTTTAATGTTGTTCGCTTCTGACGTACTGCTGTCATCAGAGCACGAAAGCATCGCTAAAGCGGTAATAAATACGTAAAGTAACTTTTTCATAAATAATTTATTTTTTGTTGTGAAGCCGCGCGAGGGATGGAGGCACGCACCGTGTGCAGCCGAGAGCCCGGCCGCAGGCGCGCCCAAATTTTTATAAATATAATAATATTCGAGATTTGATCTGAAAAACTATGACTTTAGGTACAAATAATTGTTGCTGTAGTCGATGATGGCTTTGCCGTGCATCAAGACATCTGCACCAATAATTCCTTGAACAGGCTTTGCTTTGTGCTGCACGAGCGCCGCATTTACGTGTGAAAGGTCGAAAATTACCAGGTGAAAATTGCTGTATTTCCAGCGTCCGATCTTAAGTTTGTTATCGGTTGAAACTTTCGTCAGCATTCCGATTGCTCCTGCGCCTGCAGCTTTTGTCTTCGAAGCAGATGCTATGAGGTTGAAATGCTCTACGTTACCAAAATCGACGCAGCTGTTTGAAGCTCCGGTGTCGAGGATAAACTTACCCTTAACGCCGTTGATCTCAGCATTTAACAGAAGGTGATGCGTTTTGGTGATCTTAAAACGAATTTTTATATACTTGTCGGACAGTGCCGGATTGAGGATGTTTTCCATGATAATTAGCTCCTCAAAAATACGAAATTGTCAGCAACTGCAGCGGATCAGGCTTATCGCGATTGAATATAATCAGTCAGTGAATCAACACTGGTACTAAACGTGAAAACGTCATTGACCTTGAAATAGTTATTTGGTTCAGTGCATGCATCATAGGCAAACTTAGCGAAATCAAGCCTGGAATCTTCGAAACCAAAGATCTTACAGATATCGCTGATTTGTGTTGCAGTCATACAATTTGCTGAAGCTATCTGCTTAGCTGTTTTAAGTCTCGTGTCATCGAAACTTTGATTTTTAACCGTCTGTAACGCAGCATTAAAGTTTGACGGGCTCATCGCACGGCCGTTTGCACAACCATCGTAAACTTCAACAGGCGCACTTCCGACTGATGAACTTACTGTTGTTGTTTCGGTTATGGTTGTACCACCTGTTGGAGCCATTACAGAAACATTCACACCAACTCCGTTTATATTAACGCCTGCGCTAACGCCTGTTCCAATTGTTGTTGTAGTGGTGGTGGTAGATTGTGTTGTAGAACCAACTGAACCCTGGATGACAGCAACCGCCGGCGCCGGACTTCCATACTTTTGGACATATACATTAGCTGGTGGAATATATCCCTGAACAACAGGTGTCATTGAGAAGAAGTTTAGCTTCATCTTGCTGGCGTTGTTTTTATCACGCTTAATCTTATAGGTAACGTCCATAAAAATATTGTCCATGTCGGCGATCTCAAGACTGCTTTTGCTGATATCTGCTTTAGTTTTATCTTCAAATATAACTTTTGCGCTGTAATAAGGCTGAGTAAGTTCTTCGACACGCAAATTGGATTGTGGCGTGTCATTAATTTTTTCACCGTTCAGGATCAAAGTAAATTTGTCTCCATCTTCTGAGAAAATTGTCAGGTGCCCGAATGGCTGGCGTTGCGCTGAAAGGTGCAAAGTAGCGCTTAAGAAGAATACCAAGCTGATTATTATCCTGTTGACCATGTTGAAGTAGTTTTTAAAATCGGGTCGAAAATAGTAAAATTATTCAACTAACGTACAATTAGGGCTATTTATCCTCGCGAGACTGTAACTTTGTGTGATATATGATACTTACAGACACACACACACATTTATACAGCCATGAATTTGACCAGGATCGAGAAGCGATGATCGAGCGCGCGATCATGCTTGGTGTCAGAAGGTTTTTTGTTCCCGCTATAGACTCGTCGGTGACTTCTGCCATGTATGAACTTGAGGAAAAATATCCTGAAAATGTTTTTTTAATGATGGGACTTCATCCTGTGTACGTCAAAGATAATTGGGAGCAGGAACTTGAACATGTTGAGCGCGAATTAGCAAGCCGAAAGTTTTATGCTGTTGGCGAGATCGGTATTGATTTGTACTGGGATAAGTCGACATTGGAGATTCAAAAAAATGCCTTTAAACATCAGATCGGGCTGGCAAAACATCACGGGCTTCCGATCAACATTCATTGCAGAGACGCGTTTGATGAGGTTTTTGAAGTTTTGGAGGGTGAACGCGATGAAAAACTGTTCGGAATTTTTCACTGCTTTACCGGAAGTTACGAGCAGGCACAACAGGCAATTTCGCTGAATATGAAACTTGGTATTGGAGGCGTTTCGACGTTTAAAAACGGACAGATCGACCAATTCCTGAACCGCATTTCGCTGGAACATATTGTGTTAGAGACTGATGCGCCTTATCTCGCTCCGGTTCCATTTCGTGGAAAAAGGAACGAAAGTGCTTACATATTAAATATTGCCCAAAAGCTAGCGCAAATTTACGCGGCTTCTGTTGAAGACATTGCGGCTGTAACTACTGCGAATGCACGGAAAGTTTATGGCGTTTAACGATAATACAACCTATTATCATAAAAATTTTGTTCTTTTGTTGAACTTTTCCTAAAAATACAGAATGTCTCAATTCGACGCTATACGGCCATATTATGATTCAGAAGTAAACGCCGCACTTCACCATTCTATGAACCATCCGATGATGAAGGCGCTGATGAATTTCAGCTTTCCTGATGTTGAAGATGAGGTTTGGAAGGAGCAGCTCAGGCGTACGCACTCAATCCGCGATTTTCAGTGTAATTTTATATATCAGTCGGTTCGCCGGGTTCTGGAAACAAGTTCAGACGGATTGACCACTTCGGGATTTGAAAAACTTGATAAAAACAAATCATACCTTTTTATAACCAATCACCGTGACATTATTCTCGATACGTCGTTGCTGAATACTTGTCTGTATGAACATGGACTGGTGATGACTGCTTCGGCAATTGGTGATAATTTGGTAAAGAAATCGTTTCTGCTGACGTTGTCGAAACTAAATCGGAATTTCGTCGTGCAGCGCGGACTACCACCGAGGGAATTATTACAAAGCTCTAAAACACTATCTGAATATATCAGGCATTTGCTGACACGCGAAAATCAAAGCGTCTGGATCGCGCAGCGCGAAGGGCGGACAAAGGATGGAAACGATGCAACGCACCAGGGCGTATTAAAGATGCTTGGAATGGCAAATGGCGACATGAGCCTGATCGAGTACTTTAAAAAGATCAGGATTGTTCCCGTTTCGATTTCGTATGAGTACGATCCGACAGATGCGCTAAAGATGCCGCAGCTTCTGGCAGAGGCAAAGCAGGAAACGTATATCAAGGAGAAGAATGAAGATTTCGTAACGCTGTTAAGCGGAATCATGGGCCAAAAGAAACGCATCCACATTCATGTTGACGATATTCTTGACACCGAATTAGACGAGGTTGCACAGCAATTTGATAATTCGAACAAGCAGATCCAGGCGGTTGCGCAGGTTATTGACGACGCTATTTTGCGAACGTATAAACTTTGGCCGACGAATTATATAGCGTACGATCTGCTACATAAAACAAATAAATACGCAGATAAATATACTGAAGCCGAAAAGATGCTTTTTGAGCGAAGGCTTGAGTTGCGTATAGATGAAAATAATCCGGTTGCGCTTCAGGGATTCCTGGCGATGTACGCCAATCCGGTTGTCAATAAATTAAAATATGCCGACGCAGTCTAAGTCTTCGATTCTCCTGATTTATACCGGCGGCACGATTGGTATGATGAAGGATTTTGAAACAGGCGCATTAAAGGCTTTTGATTTTAATAAACTTCTCGAAAAAATTCCGGAACTCCGGCAGCTTGACTGTGGAATCGAGACGATCTCATTTGAGAATCCAATTGATTCTTCAAATATGAATCCGCACAAATGGATGCAAATAGCTGTAATGATCGAAGACAACTATAGCAAATACGATGGCTTTGTTGTTCTGCATGGTTCCGATACTATGTCATATTCGGCTTCTGCACTGAGCTTTATGCTTGAAAACCTTGGCAAGCCGGTAATCTTTACTGGTTCACAACTGCCAATTGGCGATCTCCGCACGGATGCAAAAGAAAATCTGATCACTGCCATACAAATAGCTTCACAGCGTGACAAAACAAAGCCTGCTATTACTGAGGTCGGACTTTATTTCGAGTACAAGCTGTACCGCGCAAACCGCACAACTAAAATCAACGCGGAACATTTTAATGCATTTGCATCTCCGAATTATCCGCCGCTTGCCGAATCCGGAGTTTATTTAAAGATCAATAAAGAACTGCTGCAGAAGAACAAGAAAAAAGACCTTATCGTGCACCGAAAGCTTGATGATAATGTCATCATCATAAAAATGTTTCCCGGTATTAATGCAAAATCACTGTCGGCCGTACTAAACATTCCGGGATTGAAAGCGGTTGTTCTGGAAACTTACGGATCAGGAAATGCACCAACAGATGATTGGTTTGTTGAACTTCTGCGCGATGCTGTAAAGCGAGGTTTGTTTGTCATCAATGTGACACAATGTTATGGCGGAAGCGTGAATATGGGCCAGTACGAAACCAGTACGCAACTGCGTGAAATCGGAGTCGTCTCGGGAAAAGACATTACTACAGAAGCCGCAATTACGAAGTTGATGTATCTGCTCGGACAAAATGTCTCTGCCAGCGTCTTTAAAACCATATTTGAGACGTCGCTACGGGGAGAAATCACATAATAAATATTTAAGTGTCATGGTTAATTTGTAGGATAATATTTATTTATTTGTTATTTTTGCGTATTTCATCGATTTAATCTGCCGATAAACCGATTTTTTGTTTTGTGATTCTACATTTACAATGCAAAACTAAGGCTATGACTATTATACGCAATGTTCGGGTTACGATCTATCGGAAGATGTCTGCACTAATTGTTATTTTCGGCTTATTATTCCTCTTTCTCTGTTTTTCCATTTATTATTACACACTCCAACAGGAGCAAGAAGTTTATCAGAAAACAAAAAAGCAATTTGATCAGGAAGTAAGTTCACTGATCGAATTAGAATCAAATACGAATATCTCAAATATCATTGATATGGTATATTGGGATGACTTTGTAAAATTCATCAAGGTTAAGGATAACAAATGGTTCAAGGAAAACATCGATTCTTCGGTTGGAACCTATCAGGCAGATTATCTCGGTGTATATGATGTCGATGGAAAATTTATAGGTAAATCTTCTACCAATAAAATACAGACTCCTGATTTCATCCCAAAGGAGGTATTCAATAAACTTCGAAAGGACCGCTTGGTTAGCTTCTACATCCGTATACCGGAAGGATATGCCCAGGTTTTTGGCGCATCAATACACCCAACAGTTGATATCTACAAAAAAGTAAGCAAGCCGGAAGGATTTTTCTTTATCATAAAACTCCTTGACCGCGACTATTTTACAAATCTCGAACGTATCAATAATTCAGATATCAACTTAATGGTTCCGGGTTTGGACGTGGGTTCGAACGTTATTGCAACTTCGCGAAAACTTAAGGGTTATAATGGCGAAGTTCTAAACACAATTGTTTTTGAACGTCCCTTTGATGTTAGTTTTGACATAACGAAAAATATCCTCCTGATACTGATTGGAACCTTCATTCTGTCGAACTTCGTTTTCCTTTTTCTGTCCCGAAAATGGATCTACAAGCCGCTTAACCTGATCACAAGCATCCTGGAACGAGGTAGTGAAACAGATATGCAGACTCTGAAAGATATTCCGGGCGAATTTCGATATATCGGTACACTATTCAAAGAAAACAATGATCAGAAAAAACTACTTGAAGAGGCAAAAGCAAAGGCGGAAGAAAGCGACAGGCTAAAATCATCGTTCCTGACCAACATTTCGCATGAAATAAGAACGCCGATGAACGCTATTGCAGGTTTCTCAGACTTGCTCTTAAATTCTGAACTGTCTGATTCTGAACGCGCAGATTATATAAAGATCATCAACAGCAGCGGCAAAAACCTTGTTTCCATTATTGACGATCTGATCGAAATGTCGAAAATTGATACGAACCAGGTAATGCCGAACTACGGTTCAGTCGAGATCGACGCCTGTCTTAAGGAACTTTATCAAACCATAAAAATTTCTATACCGGAAACCAAGCAGATAGATTTTCAGATAAGAAAGCCCGTAAAAGGCGTAAAGCGTAAAATCACTACTGATGTGGTTAAACTTAAGCAGATCCTCACAAACTTGATTACTAACGCCATCAAATATACGGAGAACGGTTTTGTCCTATTTGGTTACGAGGTCAGTGCTGATGGGACCGAACTGCAATTTATAATCCAGGATTCAGGAATTGGTATTGATGAGATCCATCATCAGAAAATCTTTGACCGCTTTCACCGAATCGAAAATGATTACACTATTAAAGCAGGCGGACTAGGGCTTGGCCTCGCGATTTCAAAAGCTTATGTCCAGATGCTTGGCGGAAATATCAGCTTTGAATCAGGTGAGCTGAAAGGAACCACCTTTACGTTCACTATTCCGGTGCGCTACACTGGTGTGTCCGATGAAGTGCAAGCGCCTGTATCCAAAGTCGAAAATCAGCGTGAGATCACCATCTTGGTTGCCGAGGACGACAACATCAATTTCTTACTGATCCAGAAGATACTCCGAATGAATCAGCACGTAATTCTCCGCGCCAGAGACGGACAGGAAGCAGTTGATATCTGCGCCGCCAATCCGAATATAGACCTTGTACTGATGGACATAAAAATGCCGGTGCTGAGCGGATATCAGGCTTTTGACCAAATCAAAATTATGAAACCCAGACTTCCGGTCATCGCACAAACTGCCTACGCATCGGCAGAAGATGCAAAAAAGATCCTGTTGTTTGGGTTCCGCGGTTATATTTCCAAACCAATTAATAAAGAGAAACTATTCGAGATCATTAATGAAGTAATGCATAGCAAATACAATGATTAAATTTTTCAAATTTCGGATAATGTTGATGCTCGCATTACCGGCTTCAGCATTTGCACAGGAACAGTCAGTAACAATTCCGAACCAGGAGATTGCACAGGAACTTACACTACAGGATTCAGTCACCGCACCTGAGAAAAAATGGGACATCAATCTCGATGTCGTTAGTATGTATATCTGGCGCGGCCAGGCTTGGGGCGGAAGGTACGTTGCTTTTCAGCCTTCTTTTAATTATCAACTTGGTGAAAGATGGAGCGTTGGAGTCTGGGGGACGACTAATATGCAAGACCGCTACTATGAAAAAAATGGGCTGACACCGCGCGGATATCAGGAGTTTGACTTCGGGATAACATATCAGATAAAAGATTATCTGTCGGTTTCTTTATGGGATTATTATTGGCCGACCTTCGAGAGCTTTGAAGGTGTCGACCAAAGTTACTTTAATTACGGTCCGGATGGCGTGAAGTCGGTCGATGCAACTATTGAATTCGATTTCTCGGATGGTTATAAATATCCATTTAATGCAACTATCAGTACATTAATTGCCGGAAACGACTATCGATACGATGACACCGGGGAAAATGCAACCAGAAATTTTACCACTTATGTTGAGGTCGGCTATACAATATCTGATATCTTCGAAATGGTTTCAGCAAAGACATTACGATACATAGATATTTGTCCGACTGCTGGCGCTGTACTCAACAATCAGGCTGAATATTACACCTACGGTGACTACGACCGCGTCTCACTTGTCAACCTTGCATTGAACATGTCACGCGAATTTGAATTAGGCAATGGCATTATGATGCCTCTTTCGATTGTTTATACGCATAATGCAGCTAAAAGCAATACGGAGATCATGGGGCATAATTTCGTCACCGCCGGGATTTCGTTTTATTATTAGTCAGTTACTGCGCCTCCTTCTGTTTCGGATTTTCATTAAAGATGAAGGTGTAGTTCTCTACGATCATTGGCTCCATTCGCTTTAGGAACATCAATTCAAGGCATTCTTTCGCAAAAATCAGTCTATAAAATCATGCAAAAGTGAAGCCCGCCCACCTCTTTTAACTCAATATATACAAGAGAGCTTTTAATTTGGGCGCCTTCTGCGAACCGGGCTGTCCGCAGTGCGCGGCACTTTGCTCCCATCCCTGGCGCGGGCTATTGCTCGGCACAAAATATTAACTCAAAAGGAGCCACACTAGAACACGCTCCGGATGCACTGGAGACAAGTTTTGGCAGACAATGCAGCATCCAAATAGTTTGTACCGTCAAATAATCAACCACAAAGGGCAAATAATAAACCACCTACTTTTCGTATACTTAATAGTATACATTTACCAAATACTAATGTTTGATCCAGTCATTAAATACCTACAACATGATAAAAAAATTACTTTCCGCACTCGTATTGCTACTTACAGTATGCTGCGTCAACGCTCAAAATGTGAATATTCCCGATCCGATTTTTAAAAACTTTCTCGTCAACCATTATTATAATACGAGTCCGATGATTGGCGGAGTCAATGTATATCTCGACAGTAATTTCGACGGTGAAATACAATACAGTGAAGCTGCCCTTTATACATCAGATATTTATAATCATGCTTTTTTTCTGCAGGGATTAAATATTAGTGATTTAACAGGTATTGAAGCTTTTAAGGAAATAGAGTGGCTTCAGATTTCCGATAATCCATTGACAAGTCTGGATATTGAGGGCTGCTCATCCTTAAAAAAGCTTACGGCTTATAATAATCAATTTGCAAGCTTAAATTTGGTAAATCCTTCATTACAGGAATTAATAATGTCCTGTCCGACAATGACTACTCTCGATCTGAGCGCATGCCCTCAGCTCAAAATAATTAATTGCTCAAATAATCCCATTTTGACACAAGTAAATGTCGACGGATGTTCTCTAATAGAAGAACTGATGGTTTACCAAAACCCGATGTTAACGGCTTTAGATTTAGGTTCCCACTACGAAATGACACTTTTTCAGGTTACAGGTTGTCAGCTCACCGATATTGATCTGAGCAGCGCGCATTCTTTACAAAACTTATATCTCAATGGAAATCCATTAACGTCACTGAATCTGGCAAACGGAAACCCCCAGAGTTTTGAGCAGATAATCGCCACCGGATTTCCAGATCTGACCTGTATAAAAGTAAATAATGTAGCTGTTTCTGAATATCTGTGGACTCAAACCGGAGGCAACTATCAATTTGACGAATGGGTAAACTTCAGCACCGATTGCTCGCCTCCCGCACCTTGCACGGTAGCAATTCCAGATGCCAATTTTAAATTAAAACTTGTAGAAAACACCGCCATAAACACCAACGGAAACAGCGAGATAGAATGTACCGAGGCAGAAGCCTATGCTGGCGCTATCAATGTAGATAACGCTAATATTGCCGATATGACCGGAGTAAAGGCATTTATAAACATAACGGCATTTTCGTGTAATGGCACTTCTGAGCAGCTGACGTCGCTTGATGTATCCGGTATGACGAATCTAACAAGCATCAGCTGCCTGCTGAATATCCAATTATCAAATATAAACGCAAGTGGTTGCACGGCATTGACCAGCATTAATTTCATGCCTTGGGTTCCACTATCGCTAAACTTAAACGGTTGTACGGCATTTACGGATTTGAGCGTTAATAACCGGTCACTGAGTACACTTGATATACGTAATTGTACTGCGCTTACCAATCTTGCCTGTAACAATAACCAGCTCGAGGCATTGAATTTAGAAGGCTGCACTTCATTGCAGACTCTAAATTGCAGTAACAACAATATCGCTTCACTGCTACTAAATACAAATACGTTGTTGAGCGATCTCAATTGCAGCTTTAACGCGTTGCCATCATTGAACGTGATAGAAAACAACAATCTTATAAAATTAAATTGTTCAAATAACGACTTACCATACTTATTGGTGAGCAATACCCCCAATTTAACACACCTTGACTGCAGCGAAAACAACATCAGCTATCTGGATGTAAACAATAATCTGAGCTTATCAGACCTGAATTGCAGCCACAACAACCTCAACGCCCTCAATGTAAGTTCCTGCGCTGCATTGTTAAACTTCAATTGCAGTTATAACAACATCACTTCAGAAAATACAAGTTTAAATCCGCTATTATCGTTCTATGACTGCAGCCATAACAACATTAGTTCATTGGATTTAAGTTCAAATCCGGCTCTAATTTCATTGTATTGCACTGATAATAATTTGCCGACCCTAAATGTAA
>DASWND010000093.1:0-24915 GCA_036399435.1 Flavobacterium sp. | reverse complement strand
CTGGCACATGTGACAGAATATTTTCAGCGGTTTAATAACCTTGAGCAGCCGATATTAATAAAAATGTCGGTGGGGTCAAATTACTTTTTTGAGATTGCAAAGCTGCGGGCAATGCGGATCCTTTTTGATGCTGTAGCGTCTGAATTTGGCCACACTGCCGGATGCCATCTATATGTTACTCCGGGAAGACGCAATAAAACGCTGTATGATTACAATGTGAACATGCTCCGTACAACAAGTGAGTGCATGAGCGCCATTCTAGGCGGTGCCGATGCCGTTGCTAATTTGCCTTACGACGCCTTGTATCATAAAAGCAATGAGTTTGCCGAACGTATCGCGCGCAATCAGCTTCTGATCCTGAAGCACGAAAGTTATTTTGATAAAGTCGGAAATGCGGCGGAGGGAAGCTATTACATTGAATCGCTTACAAATCAATTAGCTGAAAAATCATTAATAATCTTCAAAGAAATTGAAGCGGCGGGAGGATTTCTTGAACAGTTGAAAAGCGGCGTGATTCAGCGTAAAATTGCTGAAAGTGCCGAAAAGGAGCAGCAGTTATTTGATTCAGGCAAAGAAATCTTGCTTGGCACAAATAAACAGATAAACAAAAATGACCGGATGCAGCATGAACTTGAATTGTTTCCGTTTGTTAAGGTTAAGTCCAAGAAAACACTGGTAACTCCAATAATCGAAAAGCGTTTGGCTGAAAAAGTCGAACAGGAACGGCTTGCGCTGGAGAAATAAAATTGAATTATGAAAAAATTGTTATCTGCCTTTACGATTTTGATTATGAACCTTGTGGCAGCGCAAGTACCTGAACCTGTAATCAGAGAACGAAATATCGATATACGTGATCCCGACTTTAAGTTCACCGAGAAGGCAATACCGGATGATCTTCCAACTCTAAATGATGAGGAAAATCATGTTTATAACTCTATCTTGTTGGATACCAAACCAGAATTTCCGGGCGGTATTGAATCTTTTCACAAAGCATTTTACAGACAGTACAAATTACCTGAGGCAACCTTAAAGGGAAAGATCTATATATCATTTATTGTAGAAAGAGACGGCAGCCTGACCGATATTAAAGTTCTGCGTGACCTAGGATCGGGATCGGGCAAGGAAGCTATCCGTGTAATAAATAGCTTGTCTAAATGGGTTCCGGGAACGATAAAAGGAAAAACTGTGAGATCGCTGTATGCTTTACCAATCGTGATTGGCGAGCCTAAGTCGTGAATTGGAACAGCTTCTCTATTTGAGTGATATACGCATTAATAGATGCGGAAGAAAGCTTCAGAATTCTATAACATAAAACTTTATTCAGTTCCTGACTGAATACAACAAATGAGAAAAAGCCTTCAACATATAACTTTGACGAACAAACCGGCTAGTGATAAAGAAGTTAAAGATCTCGACTTTACCACTGCTGAGGGGATTGCATTAAAGAGCATCTATAGTGTAAAAGACATAGAAAACCTTGAACATCTTGATTTCGCGGCAGGTTTTGCTCCATTCTTACGCGGCCCATATGCGACAATGTATGTCCGGAGACCGTGGACCATCAGGCAATATGCAGGATTTTCAACTGCCGAGGAAAGCAATGCTTTTTACCGTCGGAATTTAGCTGCGGGCCAAAAAGGACTTTCAATAGCGTTTGATCTTCCAACTCATCGGGGTTACGATTCAGATCACGAACGGGTGGTTGGTGATGTCGGTAAAGCAGGAGTCGCAATTGACTCTGTTGAAGACATGAAGGTTTTATTCGATCAGATTCCGCTTAACGAAATGTCGGTTTCAATGACCATGAACGGAGCCGTGTTGCCTATCATGGCTTTTTATATCGTCGCAGCAGAGGAACAAGGCGTGTCGCCTGAACAGCTGACGGGAACGATCCAGAACGACATTTTAAAGGAGTTCATGGTGCGAAATACATACATCTATCCACCTGCTCCATCGATGAAGATCATCGCAGATATTTTTGCCTATTCGAGTAAGAACATGCCGAAGTTCAACTCGATTTCTATTTCCGGTTATCACATGCAGGAAGCCGGCGCAACAGCAGATATTGAGCTGGCTTATACACTGGCTGACGGACTCGAATACATTAGAACCGGACTTGCGGCAGGAATGAAAATAGACGAGTTTGCTCCTCGCCTTTCGTTTTTTTGGGCTGTTGGGATGAACCATTTTATGGAAATCGCAAAGATGAGGGCTGCAAGAATGATCTGGTCAAAACTTCTCAAGCAGTTCGATCCAAAGGATGAAAAATCACTTGCTTTGCGGACACATTGCCAGACTTCTGGATGGAGTTTGACCGAACAGGATCCTTTTAACAATGTTGCAAGAACAACTATTGAAGCGGCTGCCGCTGCTTTCGGCGGAACGCAGTCACTTCACACAAACGCGCTCGATGAGGCAATTGCATTACCAACCGATTTTTCTGCGCGTATTGCACGAAATACACAAATTTACCTTCAGGAAGAAACTAAAATAACGAAAACTGTTGATCCTTGGGCCGGCAGTTATTATGTCGAAAGCCTTACTGCCAAAATTGCTGAAAAAGCCTGGGCCTTAATCGAAGAAGTTGAAGAATTAGGCGGAATGACAAAGGCTATTGAAGCAGGAATTCCTAAGCTTCGTATAGAAGAAGCCGCCGCTAAAAAGCAAGCCAGAATAGACAGTAATCAGGATATCATCGTTGGCGTCAATAAATACCGCCTGGCAAAAGAAGATCCGCTGCACATACTGGATGTCGATAATCAGATGGTGAGGCGCAACCAGCTTCAGCGGCTTGAACAGGTAAAAGCCAGCCGCAATTCAAGTGATGTCACGATTGCTTTAGAGAAGTTGACAGCGGCGGCAAAATCGGGAGAAGAAAACCTACTTCAACTTGCTGTAGTTGCTGCAAGAGCAAGAGCAACCCTGGGTGAAATAAGCGCGGCACTTGAAGTTCACTTTGGACGTTACAAAGCACAAATCAAAACCTTTAGCGGAGTGTACAGCAAAGAAATCAAAAACGACGAAAGTTTCGAAAAGGCGCGGCAAAAAGCCGATGAGTTTGCAAAACTTGAAGGACGCAGGCCTCGCATTATGATTGCGAAGCTCGGACAAGACGGGCATGATAGGGGTGCCAAAGTTGTGGCAACAGGATATGCTGATGTTGGCTTTGACGTTGATATCGGTCCACTATTTCAAACTCCGGCGGAAGCGGCGAAACAAGCCGTAGAGAATGATGTTCATATTCTCGGCATTTCATCACTTGCCGCGGGTCATAAAACTTTGGTTCCGCAGGTTATTGAAGAATTGAAGGCTTACCAGAGAGAAGATATTATGGTCATTGTAGGCGGAGTGATTCCGGCGCAGGATTATGAATTTTTATTCGACGCAGGCGCTGTTGCTGTATTCGGTCCAGGTACAAAAATAAGTGAAGCAGCGATAAAGTTGCTAGATGTACTAATGAAAGGCTTTCAGCAATAACAACTTAATTATCAAATATTTGGTCAAATAAGTTATTTGTATATATTTGGTTTTTATTAACATTTAAAACCAAACATTGCTCATGACATTCAAAACTACAATTTTGTTTTTTATTGCGTTTGGAGCCGCAAAAGCACAGGGTATCCAGGGACCGTTCGGAGGCGAATATGTACCTCACGCCCAAAACTCAATCTGTTTGACTGATCCGCAACGCCAGGCAATTCATCAGCAACTTGCTGAATCACGACTACAACTTGAAGATCAAGGGAAGTTACCAAAACGTCGGAGTCAGCAGAACCCAACGCAAGTTTCATTAGGTTGGCCTGTAACTAAGAATCCGGCTTCTCCATACAACAGTGTCTGGAGTATCAGTGGGCATGTAGATCACAATTCAGGTTACCCTTTTCAAGTCCAGGACTATAATTGTGGAACACGTTCCTATGATACTTCCGGAGGATATAATCATCAGGGCGTTGACATCTTTACATATCCTTTTGGCTGGTATCAGTTTGAAAACAATGAGTCATGGGTGGTAGCAGCCGCACCTGGAATAATTATTGGCAAAGTAGGCAATCAATACGATATGAACTGCGAGTTTAACAGCCTTGACTGGAATGCAGTTTATGTGCAGCATGTTGATGGCAGCACTGCCTGGTATGGACACTTAAAGATGAATTCATTAACCACAAAGCCTGTGGGAAGTTCGGTAATAGCCGGTGAATATTTGGGAGTTATTGGAAGTTCCGGAAACTCAACAGGTCCACATTTGCATTTTGAAATTTATGATGCTTTTGATCAATTGGTTGATCCTTATGCAGGCGCCTGCAACAACACGGGTAACGGTACATCCTGGTGGGCAAGCCAGAAGGCTTATTACGATCCGAAAATTAACGCGGTGTTGACGCACGATGCCGATCCTGAATTCTCATGGTGTCCGGATCCTGAAACTCCAAATTTACGTAATTCATTTGCTGTAGGAGAAACAGTGTATATGTACGTTTATCTCGCGGATGAACTTGCCGGAAGTGTTGCGAATGTCACAGTACAACGACCTGACAACAGTATTTTGTATGATTTTGAACACTCGTTACAGAATATGTATTATTCATCGTACTATGGATGGTATTTATCACCAGATGCGCTATCGCAAGAAGGAACATATACCATCACGTACAATTATCAAGGAGATTCTGTCTCGCATAATTTTACTTATGGAGAACTCAACACAATCGATCATTCTCAATCGAGTTTCTATTTTTATCCCAATCCTTCAACAACCCAAATTAAATTCTCCATGCCTGTTAAAAATCTGCAATTCATCAACATGGATGGCAAGAGGTTATTGGTGCCGCACACTGATATGGAGGCTGATATTTCTTCACTTCCAAATGGAGTTTATGTTGTTTCAGGTATTGACGAAGAAGGTTTTAATTTTACTAAAAGGCTGGTTAAGTAAGGCTTATGTTTTTAACGAAATCTTACAACTAATTGGCAAAATGTTGTAAATCGTTCGCAATGTGATTATGTAAATTTACTTTAATAACAAACAGTAATTACTAATCTAAATTCTAAAACTATGGCAGTTATAAAAAACGACCACAAAGAAGGACCAGTTGCAAAAGCGATCGAAAGTCAAACATCAAAATTACCATCTGACCTTTTTCTTTGGGCAGCATTGGGTTCAATGGCAGTTTCAGCAACGCTAAAAATAATGGGAAGAAACCATACTGCGCTTTTCGTAGGACAATGGGCTCCGTCATTCTTACTACTTGGAACTTACAACAAGCTTGTTAAGCTTGAAGGTCATGATCAGGAAACGGGGAACAGAATCGAAGATCCACTTTCATAATATCGTGACGAGAAAAAATTTAAACCTGCATCTGCAGGTTTTTTTTTGCTCCGGCTGTATAAAATTTGCTTTTATATATCTTTATCAAAAACTAGATAATGGATTTTTCTAAAAAGATGTTACGCGACGATGCGCTGGCAGGTAAAACAATTGTTGTGACCGGCGGCGGAAGCGGACTTGGTAAAGCAATGTCTAAATATTTTCTTGAACTTGGTGCCAACGTAGTAATTACTTCGCGAGACCTTGAAAAGCTGACAGCAACAGCACAAGAAATCGAAGCCGGAACAAATGCCAAATGTCTTCCTGTGCAATGTGATGTTCGGCATTATGAAGAGGTGGAAAACATGCTAAGATCGGCTGTTGCCGAATTTGGCAGAGTTGATGTGTTGCTAAATAATGCTGCCGGAAATTTTATCTCACCTACAGAACGCCTTTCGGCAAATGCTTTCGATACCATTATCGATATTGTTTTAAAAGGTTCAAAAAACTGCACGCTTGCTTTTGGAAAACATTGGATTGACACCAAACAAAGAAACTCTGTCATTTTAAATATTGTAACAACCTACGCCTGGACAGGTTCGGCTTATGTTGTACCAAGTGCAACTGCAAAAGCCGGAGTTCTCGCAATGACCAGAAGTCTTGCTGTTGAATGGGCTAAATATGGAATTAGATCGAATGCGATTGCGCCAGGTCCGTTTCCGACGAAAGGCGCCTGGGACCGACTTCTTCCGGGTGATCTAAAAGAGAAATTCGATCTTGCAAAGAAAGTTCCATTGCAGCGCGTTGGCGATCATCAGGAGCTTGCGAATCTTGCGGCTTATCTTGTGTCTGATTTTTCGGCTTATGTCAATGGTGAAGTTATCACGATTGATGGCGGTGAATGGCTGAAAGGTGCCGGGCAATTCAACCTTTTGGAAGCGGTTCCTGAAGAGATGTGGGATATGCTTGAAGCCATGGTTAAGGGAAAGAAAGTCTAATGGTATCATTAAATACCTAGCCCTGATTGAGCCGGTATCCTCGCAGCGCAGCGGAGAGATAAAGGCGAAAGCAGGAAAAAGCTTCTAAACAAAAAAAAGGATTTTTGTGCATCTGATATGCGTGTTTTTAAGATTGAAAAACCGCAAATAGTTGTATTTTTACCGCTTCAAATTTTAAATTTTAGATGGGTAAAATCATTGCTATTGCAAACCAGAAAGGCGGCGTCGGAAAGACAACAACTTCGATAAATCTTGCGGCCTCACTGGGTGTTCTTGAAAAAAAAGTATTGCTAATTGATGCCGATCCGCAGGCGAACGCGAGTTCTGGCCTCGGGATAGATGTTGAATCGGTTGAAATAGGTACTTATCAAATTCTTGAGCATAGCAGTGTGCCTTCGGAAGCGATCATGACCTGCTCGGCTCCGAATGTAGACGTCATCCCGGCGCATATTGACCTTGTTGCGATCGAAATTGAACTTGTCGACAAGGAAAACCGCGAATACATGCTCAAGCAGGCGCTTGAAGAGATTCGTGAGCAATATGATTATATTATTATTGACTGCGCGCCTTCGCTCGGACTTCTGACATTAAACGCATTGACCGCCGCAGATTCTGTTGTGATTCCGATTCAGTGTGAATATTTCGCACTTGAAGGCCTCGGCAAATTGCTGAACACGATCAAAAGTGTGCAGAAAATCCACAATCCTGCGTTAGATATTGAAGGTTTGCTATTGACGATGTATGATTCAAGGCTAAGGCTTTCGAACCAGGTTGTTGAGGAAGTACAGAAACATTTTGCAGATATGGTTTTTAAAACCATTATTCAGCGTAACGTAAAGCTAAGTGAAGCGCCTAGTTTCGGTGAAAGCATCATCAATTTTGACGCAACGAGCAAAGGTGCATCAAATTACCTGAGCCTTGCGCAAGAGATTATTAAGAAAAACAGCATTTGATTTAAATGGCAAAAGCAATAAAAAAACAGGCTTTAGGACGCGGATTATCGGCATTGCTGAAAGATCCGGAAAATGATATTCAGTCTGTTCATGATAAAAATGCAGATAAAGTTGTGGGCAACATTGTTGAGCTCGATATTGACGCAATAGAAATAAATCCGTTTCAGCCGAGGAGCAATTTCAATGAGGAATCGCTTCAGGAACTGGCAACTTCAATACGTGAACTCGGCGTTATTCAGCCGATTACCGTCCGGAAAAATGATTTCAATAAATATCAGCTGATTTCAGGTGAACGCAGATTGCGTGCTTCTAAATTAGCGGGTTTGACTACGATTCCGGCTTATATCCGAATTGCGAATGACAATGAGTCGCTTACAATGGCGCTTGTTGAAAATATTCAGCGTCATGATTTGGATCCGATTGAGATTGCATTGTCGTATCAACGATTGATTGATGAGATACAGCTTACGCAGGAGCAAATGAGTGACCGCGTCGGGAAAAAACGTTCGACGATTGCAAATTATTTACGATTACTAAAACTTGATCCGATCATTCAAACCGGGATCAGGGACGGATTCATTACAATGGGCCACGGACGCGCGATCATCAACATTGATGACCATGATGTTCAGACCGATATTTATCAGAAGATCGTCAGCAAGAACCTCTCTGTACGTGAAACTGAAGCGCTTGTAAAGAGCCATCAGGAAAGCCTCAAACCGAAAACTTCTTCAAAAGCAAAATCTACTGGTTTTGACGGAGATGCAAAACGTAAGGATATTGCGGAATATTTAGGTACAAAAGCAGATATAAAGGTTACGGCAAACGGAAAAGGGAAGATCACAATTCCATTTAAATCGGAAGCCGATCTGACACGAATTTTAAATTTGATGATGCTGCGTGAGTAAGATCGCCTACATATTGTTCTTTGCTATTGTATTGGGATCTGCATCGCTGAAGGCTCAGCCTGTTGATATCCTTGTTGCAAAGGACAGTGTTGTTGGAACTACAATTGATCCGTTACGGCCTGCAAAAGCCGCTTTCTTTTCTGCTATACTTCCGGGTTTAGGCCAGGCATATAACAAAAAATACTGGAAGATTCCGATCGTGTATGGCGCAATGGGAACAAGCTTTTATTTCTACAAAGAGAACAACCGCCTTTACCACGAATATCGGGACGCTTATAAAGACAGGCTTGCCGGAAAGCAGGACGAATATACATTTCTTGACAATAACCGGCTGATCGCTGCGCAGCGTTTGTACCAGCGCAACCGTGACCTTTCATTGCTTATTACGGGTTTGTTTTATATACTCAATATAGTGGATGCCAATGTTGATGCGCATTTGATGCAGTTCAACGTTGATGAAAACCTTTCGATGACACCTAAAGTTTTTCAGGATCAGATAAATTATGCACCAAATCTCGGATTCACCTTAAATTACAGTTTCTGATGAAAATTGCACTTTTAGGTTATGGAAAAATGGGCAAGGCTATTGAAAAGGTAGCATTAGAAAAAGGACATGAGATTGTAACAAGAAAAACTTCTGGCGACGGATATGATGGGCTTGAAAACGCAGATGTAGCGATTGAATTTAGCGTTCCGGTTTCGGCAGTTGTAAATATTACGACGTGTTTGAATGCGGGAATACCGGTGATTTCCGGTACGACAGGATGGCTAGACGATTATGAGATCATGACGCAGCTTGCCGAAGAAAAAAACGGCGCTTTTATATACGGATCCAACTTCAGCCTTGGCGTTAATTTATTCTTTGAACTCAATGAATATCTGGCTAAGATGATGGCGAAATTTCCTGAATATAAAATATCGATGGAAGAAACACATCACACGCAAAAGCTTGATGCGCCGAGTGGCACCGCAATCACGCTGGCACGAGATATCATAAAATATACAGATTATTCCAGTTGGGCTTTGGATGATGCCAAACCTGACGAGATACTGATAAATGCAAAACGCATTGAAAATGTTCCGGGAACGCATGTAGTGCAATATAATTCCCCAGTCGATTCCATTGAAATTTCACATACAGCACACAATCGCGAAGGTTTCGCCCTTGGCGCCGTGCTCGCAGCCGAATGGATTATAGGCCGCACTGGTGTCTTCACAATGAAAGATGTTTTAAATTTAAAATAATAGCGCCACAGGTGCCGTAAATACTACGATATGACTTTGATGCAATGGTTCATTTTTTTTCTGATTGTTCAGGTAATCCATTTTGCAGGTACGTGGAGGCTTTATGAAGCTGCAGGCCGAAAACGGTGGGAAGCGGCAGTTCCGATTTACAACGCCATTGTATTGATGAAAATTATCGGGCGGCCAACATGGTGGACGATTTTGCTTTTTGTTCCGATCGTAAACCTGATCATGTTTCCGGTTGTCTGGATTGAAACGCTACGCAGCTTCGGAAAAAACAGCACAACAGATACCGTTCTTGGACTCGCCACTTTGGGATTTTATGTTTACTATGTCAATTATACTCAGCCATTAAACTACATTTCCGACCGTAGCCTTCATCCCAAATCGAAATCTGGTGATACGATCAGCTCGCTATTGTTCGCAATTGTCGTTGCAACGATTGTACATGGATATTTGCTGCAGCCATTCAACATTCCGACTGCTTCTCTTGAAAAAACATTGTTAATAGGTGACTTTCTTTTTGTCAGCAAGTTCAACTATGGTGCGCGGACACCAATGACGGCTGTTGCGGCTCCGATGGTTCATGATACAATTCCGATCATTAATACTAAATCGTACACGAACTGGCCTCAATTGCCATATTTCAGGTTTCCGGGAACAGAAAAGCCCGAGAAAAACGACATTGTTGTCTTCAATTGGCCGGTTGATACAGTTTTTAAATTCTTTGACAGATCTTCAAGGCGAGCAGACAAGCCGGTAGACAAACGTTCAAATTACGTAAAAAGATGCGTGGGAACGCCTGGCGACAGTGTTTCGGTAGTGGACGGCTACGTACACATCAATGGCAAACGATTAATTTTATCTGAGCGCGCGAAACCACAATACGCGCACATAGTTACAACAAATGGAACTGCACTTGATCCCGGATATTTACTTAATGAATTAAATGTTACCGATGGATATCGACAGGTCACTGCAAATGCTTTTGAATTTCAGGCTCTGACAGAAGAAGCTGCAGAAAGACTGAAGAATAATCCGATTGTTACATCCGTTGAACGCTATGTGATGAAGGAACCAGATCCACGGGTTTTTCCGGGAACTAAAAAATGGAATGGTGATAACATGGGGCCGATCTATGTTCCCAAAGAAGGCGTGACAGTTGTATTAAACACGGAAACTCTTCCTTTTTACAAACGAATCATTGAGGAATATGAGCAGAATGATCTAAAAGTTAATGGTAAAGAAATTCGCATCAATGGCCAGCCTGCAACAAACTATACATTCAAACAGGATTATTATTGGATGATGGGCGACAACCGCCATAATTCTGAAGATAGCCGTTACTGGGGATTCGTCCCGGAAAACCATATTGTCGGAAAACCTGTTTTCATCTGGCTGAGCATCGATCCAAACAAAAGAGGTTTCGATAAAATTAGATGGGATCGTATGTTTACGACAGTTGGTGGTGAAGGAAAACCTGTTTCATATTTTAAGTTCTTTTTGATCGCGATTGCTGCTTACTTTGCTATTGATTTTCTAATGAAAAGGAAGAAAGCGCAGAAGCCGTAAGGATGGAAAATTTACTGATTTACCCAACGTACTTTCCTTCGATAAGTCACTTCGTGGCAATGGCGTCTGCCAATAAAATCACGTTTGAAGTTGAAGACAATTATCAAAAGCAGACCAACAGAAACCGGATGTATATTTATAGTCCGAATGGCATTCAGCTGCTGAATATACCTGTAAAACATACAAAAGACAGGCATCAAAAAACAAAAGACATCAAACTTGAGACTGCGTTTAATTGGCAAAAACAGCACTTCAAATCGCTCGAAGCAGCTTATCGCTCCTCCCCTTTTTTCGAGTACTTCGAAGATGCCATCATTCCCGTTTTCGAAAAGAAATATACTTTTTTGATCGACCTCAATTTTGAAACTATTGACATCGTTGCGGGATGCCTGAAAATGCAATTGGTTTTTGATAAAACCCAGGAATATTTCCATGACGTTATTGATACCGTGGATCTACGTGGCCTGGCGGTTGGAAAAAAGGATGAGAATCAATTTGCAGAGTATACTCAGGTATTCGGTGACAAGTTCGGGTTTCTAAACAACCTCAGCATTCTTGACCTCCTGTTCAATGAAGGCCGCCACGCGCTTGATTATCTACAGCAACAAAAAAAATCTACTCAATAAACAGCCTTGTCATTATCGGATAATGATCAGAGTTTACAAACTCCGGGAAGTTCCTGAACTCCTTTACACGCATTTGCTTGTCGGCAAATATGTAGTCAATTCGTGCCGGATAATACTTAAAATGATACGTCTGTCCAAAGCCGTTTCCGCCTTCTTCAAAAGTGTCGTTCAATTTTCCTCTGATACTTCTATAGACATACGAAAAAGCGCTGTTGTTCATATCACCACAGATAATGATCGGATATGGAGACTTTTCTTTGTGCTTCATTATGATCTCAGCCTGAAGCTGCTGCTCACGAAAGGCAATACTCATTCTTCTAAAGATCTGCGTTGATCGCCGTTGATCGAGTCCGTTGATGTCCTGGCTGATTCCGTCCACGTCAGGCGTAATCTTGATCGACTGCAAATGCATGCTGTAAACGCGGATCGTGTCAAGTCCTTTTTTAATGTCGGCGTACACTACATTATTGTCAGAATCCGGAAACTCAAGATTACCTTCATCAATAATTTTAAACTTTGAAAAAATGCCATGGCCGGTTTTGATCTTGTCGCCGCGCATCAGTATAAACTTATGTGGATACGCTTTCAGATCAATATTTGCCGCTGATGAGTATTCCTGAATACACAAAATATCCGGATTCTGGTCATTGATAAAAGTCTGGATTTCTCTTGGTACGTTCTCATTTGGCAGCCATTTGAATAAATTGAATAACCGCGCATTATAGCTCATCACAGTAAAGTCCTTCTCGTGTTCGGGAAGATTTACGGATGAAAATTTGTAGAATTTATTGATGAATGTGATGCCTATCAGCAAAAGGACCCCAGATAGAAAAACCTGCTTTTTAAGCTGTATCGCCCAATAGATGAAGAAGAGCGAGTTCAGGATCAAAAAAAGAGGCAAAATAAAAGTTAATACCGATAGGATCGGAAATACTTTCGGCGCCAGAAAAGGAAGGACATAAGCAATGAACGTCAATACAGCCAGAACTATATTGAAGAAGAACATTGTCTTGTTGAACCACGAAAGTTTTTTCATTTTTTACTGCTTTCCGGCACGGAATAAAAACTCTTTTTCATCTTTGGTAAGGCTTTCATACCCGGATTTGCTGATCTTGTCCAGAATCTCATCTATCTGTTGCTGTGTGCGGTCTTTAGTTACAATTTTCGATACGGGTTTATATGTTGGACTTACCGTGTTGCGGTGCACCTTGGTGAATGGCGTTTTCTTTTTCCTCGTAGCTGCTGATAGCTTGCTTACAAAACTGCTCAGATCGGTTCCGTTCTGCAACAATTTTATATAGAAAACTCCAAATAGTGCTCCTGCCAAATGCGCAATGTGACCACCTGTGTTCTCGGCAAATATATAGAGGAGATCTATAAAAACGACAACAGCTGTAAACTGCCAGAGCTTCACATTTCCTATCAGCAGCAGCCTGATATTCATCATGGGTGCATAAGTTGCAGTTGCTACAAGAATCGCCATTATAGCGCCCGACGCGCCGACCAAACTCGATTGCCGTTCTAAAATGTTGAACGCCAAAACAAAGATTAACCCGGCAAATATAGCACTAAGAATATACAGGCCAAGGAATTGTTCTTGTGTGAAATAGGTCATGAACAACCTGCCAGCATAATTCAAAATGATCATATTGAATAACAGGTGGAAGAAGTCGGCATGGAAAAATGCATAGGTAATGATCGTCCAAGGCCTTGTTGCTACGATATTGATATCCGAATTTAATGCAATCCATGTTGGATAGTCAAAAAATCCACCCGCCCGGAATTCGAAAAACAATGGCAATGATATCAGGAAAATGAGAATATTCCAATAGATCATCTTCAGCTCAAAACCGCTGCTTTTGTATTGCCACTTTAAGTCCTGAATGAAGTTCATATTAATCCCATCTATTGTTATTGAACTGGTTCTTTTTCCAGAACCACATCATGATAAATCCGATCAGTGCGCCACCAATGTGTGCAAAATGTGCAATCCCGCCTGCGGCACCAAATATTGATTTTCCTGTTATTCCCAAATAGAGATCGATCAGCAAAAGGCCGGGTACAAAATATTTGGCTTTAATCGGAATCGGGATAAACATCATCATCAATTCAGCATTGGGCATCATGTATGCAAATGCTACCAACAGGCCATATATTGCACCGGAAGCGCCGACTGCAGGTGTAAAATATGAACCGAAAAATTGCTGTAAGGCGCCAGTGTCAATTCCTTCAAGCTTTCCTAGCGGATCAGTTCCTTCACGTAATATCGTTGCTATATCAGCTTCTGAAAGCCCATGGTTGAGCAACAGATCATAACCCTGATGATATTCATAATAATTAACGCCGGTATGCAATAACGCAGCGCCCAGTCCGCATGAAATATAGAAGAATAAAAATTTCTTGCTGCCCCACATTTGCTCAAGTGCTGAACCAAAAGAGAACAATGCAAACATATTAAAGAAAATATGCATGATCCCACCATGCATAAACATATGCGTTAAAGGCTGCCAGATCTGAAACTGTGGGTTTTCGGGAAAGTAGAGCGACAAAAACTCGTAAGCCGCGTCTCCAACCAGGGATGATCCTGCAAAAAATATTATATTGATTATCAGTAGTTGCTTAACTACAGGTGTCATGTTCATCATACTGCAAATTTTTTATCCAGGTCTTCAACACGCATGGTGATGAATGTTGGTTTTTGAAAAGGCGAAACATTTGGCTCTTTGCATGCAAAAAGTCCGTCAAGCAGATTTTCCTGCTCCTTTTCGCTCAGATACGTTCCTGTTTTCACTGCCAGGCTTCGCGCCAATGATTTTGCAATACTGTCGTTCTGGCTAAAACTGCTATCCGGAATACCATCGTGAAGATCGCCAAGCAATTGCTCAAGAACGATCGAGACCTCGCTTTCAGTAACATTAACGGGTACACCTGAAATTATTATGTGGTCGGCAGATGTTTCTTCAAACACAAAACCTGTATTGGCAAGCGCAGGCTTGAGTTCACAGATAAGCTCCATTTCTGCTGTTGAGAAATACAAATTTAACGGAAACAGCAACTGCTGACTTGAAGCCTGATGAACAGTCATATTTGCCAGAAACTCTTCGTATAAAACCCGTTGGTGCGCACGCTGCTGGTCAATAATAACCATTCCCGATTTTATTGGGCTGACTATATACTTTTTATGGATCTGATATGTACGGTGAACATGATGCATGCCTTCCTTGTCGTCGAAAAGCGATGATGTTACTTCTACATTCTCAAATTGGATGTCAGTGTAATGACCGGTTAAGGTATCGGTGTCGGTTCTGAGCTCGGTGTACATCGATTCCCAACTTGGCGCTTCCTGTTTTCGATGCCTGAAAGTGTCGCCGCTAAAGCTCCGCTCCTGCTTTTGTTCAATAAATGGATTGTAGCTGCCGTCGATCTGGATCAATGGCAAAGCTGCATCCTTCTTTTGATAGTGATATGGAGTGTCGAGGTTGGCGTCGCGGTCAAAATCCAGCACAGGAGAAACGTTAAATTGCCCGAGGCTGTGTTTTACGGCTGAACGAAGGATCGAATAAAGAGCATGTTCGTCATCAAACTTGATCTCGGTCTTTGTAGGATGGATGTTGATGTCGATCGAGTGCGGCGGAACATTTAAATAAATAAAATATCCCGGCTGACAGCCATCTTTTAGCAGTCCTTCGTAAGCCGACATTACAGCATGATGCAGATAACCGCTTTTAATGTATCTGTTGTTGACAAAGAAGAATTGCTCACCACGATTTTTTTTGGCGAATTCAGGTTTTGTCACAAAGCCCTGGATGCTTAAAATATCGGTTTCTTCCTGAATCGGAACAAGCTTTTCGTTGGTCTTTCCGGAAAACACGCCAACAATGCGCTGACGCAGGTTTGAAGGCGGCAGGTTGAACATCTCGCTTCCATTGTGGTACATCGTAAAGTGAATGTTTGGATGCGCCAATGCGACTCGTTGGAATTCATCAACAATATGACGCTGCTCCACAATTTCTGATTTGAGGAAATTTCGACGGGCCGGAATATTAAAAAACAGATTTTTGATGGCGAATGAAGTTCCTTTTGGAAGCACGGCAACTTCCTGGCTTACGAACCGGCTTCCTTCGATGATGATGTGATGACCGAGTTCGTCCTGCTCCTGGCGTGTTTTCATTTCAACATGTGCAATTGCAGCAATTGAAGCCAGCGCTTCTCCACGGAAACCTTTTGTGAACAGCGAGAAAAGATCTTCGGCTTTACGAATTTTTGAAGTGGCGTGCCGTTCAAAACAAAGACGCGCATCGGTGACGCTCATTCCGAAGCCGTTGTCGATGACCTGGATCAAGGATTTGCCTGCGTCTTTAATGATGAGTTTGATGTCGGTTGACTTTGCGTCGACGGCATTTTCAAGAAGCTCCTTGACGACCGATGCCGGCCGCTGAACGACTTCTCCGGCAGCAATTTGATTGGCTACGTGATCGGGAAGTAATTGGATTATACTTGACATGAATGGCGTTTGGAATAGCCGTAAAGTTAGGGAAAATGTTTGTTGGAAAAATGTGGAAATGCAGCAATGTGAAAATGTTGCAATGCTTAATTTAACATCTCGGCCCCGCGTTAGTGATGGCAGCGGAAATCCTTTTAAGCTTCGTAAAAGTTAATGAATAGCAGAAAACATCAGCTTAAAAAGATTGCAGCGGACAGCACGGGCCGCAGGCAACGCCCGAAAATTAAGCGTTCTTCCGAAGTTCCGCCATTTTGATCGCGGCAATTGCGGCTTCAGTGCCTTTGTTGCCGTGTGCGCCACCGCTTCGGTCGATCGACTGTTGCTCGTTGTTGTCGGTGAGCACGCAAAAAATTATCGGAACATCACCATGCACATTGAGGTCTTTGATTCCTTGCGTCACGCCGTCGCATACGAAATCGAAGTGCAGCGTTTCGCCTTTGATGACGCATCCGATGACAATCACAACATCGACATTGTGTGTCTTTGACATCAGCTTCGCGCCATAGATAAGCTCAAAACTTCCGGGAACGTTCCAGCGCAGGATATTATCCTGCAAAGCACCGCAGTCTAAAAGAGCAGCTTCGGCACCATTAAAAAGTCCGTTTGTAATATGATCGTTCCACTCTGAAACAACAATCCCAAACCGAAAGTCCTTCGCGTTTGGGATTGCATTTTTGTCGTATTCAGAAAGATTTTTATTCGCTGTAGCCATTGCTATTGCGCCAATCCGATCATAGCGTCGATAGTCGCGCCTTCAGGAGTAGCTTCGAATTTTTCTTTAATTTCAGTGAAGTGCTTAAGCGCATCGGCTTTATTTCCGAGTGTAAGTTCAGTCTGACCGGCTTTTAGCAGGTAACGTGGCCTTGTGAATTCATTTTCGTCAACATCTGCAGCCTTGATATAATATTCCAACGCCTCTTTCAATTGATTTTTCTGCGCGAATGCGTCTCCGATTGCACCAAAAGTCATCGCTTTAAGAATTTTATCGTCAGACTTGAATTGGTCAAGATATTTGATTGCTTCAGTATATTTTCCTGTGTGAAGGAAAGAAATTCCAGCATAATAGTTTGCAAGATTACCTGCATCAGTACCTGAATACTGATCTGCGATCTGGATGAAACCAAGTTTTCCTTCAGAACCGTTCAGTGCCAGCGCGAATAAAGAATCGCTTTTTACACCATCAACTGCCTGCTGATAGTTTTGCTGTGGTACAAACATCTCGTTTGCTGCTTCAGTTTCTTTTGGCTCGGCAACAAATTTCTGATAAAGGACATAAATCACAGTCAGCAAGGCGATAATACCTAAGAAAGTCAGAATATACTTTTGATTCTTTGCTACCCATTCTTCGGTACGTGAAGCACTTTCGTCCAATTTTGTGAAAACGCCGGCAGTTGTGCTGTCCTTATCTTCGATGAGTACATCATCTTCAATATATTCGCCTCCTGTTTCCGCTTTTTCTTTTGGAGTCTTGTAACCTCGTTTATTATACGTTGCCATTTATTTTAAGTTAGTGAGCCGCAAAAATAAAATATTTATTCAAACCGACGCAAAAAAGGTGTACTTTATATTACCTATAAAAAACGCCGTATAAAATCTAAGCTCAGCCAGCCAAATTGAGAGTGCTACAAAACACTTCTTTTGCTTTTTTTTCCATAATTTGCGGTCGTTAAGTGAAGTCAGTTCTACCATGATTTCCCACCTAAAACCAAAAAAACTTCAGCAAGGCATCGCAATGCATTTAAAACGGCTTTCCCTTTTCAACTACAAGAACATTTCGGAGGCAGATTATGATTTCGACAGCAAGATCAATTGTTTTGTTGGTCGGAATGGAATTGGAAAAACCAATGTGCTGGATGCAATTTATCATCTCGCGTACGGAAAAAGCTATTTCAATCCGCTTGCGGTACAGAATATCCGGCATGGAGAAGAGTTCTTTGTCATTGAAGGTTCGATCGTTAAAGACGAACGTGAAGAAGTAATCGTTTGCAGCCTCAAGAAAGGCCAAAAGAAGATTTTGAAGCGAAACGGAAAGCAATATGACAAGTTTTCTGAACATATCGGGTTTATTCCTCTTGTTATTATCTCGCCTTCCGATCGCGATCTCATCACCGAAGGCAGCGATACAAGGCGGAAGTTTATTGATAGCGTGATCTCGCAGCTTGATGCAGCTTACCTTCATCAGCTTATCCAATACCAAAAAGTGCTGATGCAGCGTAATGCATTACTGAAATATTTTGCGGCGAATCGGACATACGATGGTGAAACGCTGAGTATTTACAACGAGCAGCTCAATGCGCTTGGACAGCCGATTTTTGAAACACGGAAGAGCTTTATCGCTGATTTCCTGCCGATCTTCAACAAACATCATCACGCCATCACCGAATCGGCAGAAAGTGTGCAGCTGGTTTATGAAAGTGATCTGAACGGAAAGGATTTTATTGAACTGCTTCAGGAGAATTTCGACCGTGATAAAGTGTTGCAGTATACATCAGTCGGAATTCACAAAGACGATCTTCTTTTCGAGATCGATAATCATCCGATAAAAAAATTCGGGTCGCAAGGCCAGCAGAAATCTTTTCTGATCGCACTTAAACTCGCACAATTTGATTTCCTGCGAAAAAGAAGCGGCGAAAAACCTATCTTGTTGTTTGATGATATCTTTGATAAATTAGATGAGTTTCGAGTCAGCAAGATTGTCGAAATGGTCAACAATGACGATTTCGGGCAATTATTTATTTCCGATACACATCCTGAAAGAACCGAAGCAATCGTAAAATCGACACATCAGAGCTATAAAATTTTTACACTGACTTAATATGAACAAGTTCCTCTACCTCCTATTTTCAGCATTAATTGCTTTCGGCTGCAAAGGCCAATCGGGTGAAGTCGAAAACATATCGCCAAAAGTTTTTGCTGAAAAAACAAAGCAAGATGTCCAAATTCTTGATGTGCGGACAACAGAAGAATTTACGCCACAGCATTTGAACCAGGCAAAGCACATCGACTGGAATGCACCCGACTTCGAAAAACAGGCCGCAAAACTTGACAAATCTAAACCTGTACTTGTTTATTGTTTATCGGGCGGAAGAAGCGCAAAAGCCGCAAGTAAGCTGCAATCAATGGGCTTCAAAGAAGTTTACAATCTCGACGGTGGCATTGTAAAGTGGAATGCTGAAGGATTGCCGACTGAAAAAGAGAAAACGGCAGCCTCAAAAGGAATGACCATTTCTGACTTCAACAAGTTATTAATTTCCGATAAAAAAGTTCTGGTTGATTTCTACGCCGAATGGTGTGGGCCCTGCAAAAAGATGGCGCCATTTCTCGAAAAAATGGAAAAAGAATTAAAAGACGAACTTGTCATTATTCGCATTGACGCTGATAAACATCCGCAGCTCGTAGACGGATTAAAAGTTGACGCGCTGCCGACACTGATCCTATACGAAAATCAAAAAGAAACGTGGAAACACATAGGTTTCATCAGCGAAAACGATCTTAAAAAGCAATTATAATGATTTCAAAAGAGACTTTAAAGTTCCTCGAAGACCTGAAAAAGAACAACAACCGTGAGTGGTTTTTGGAAAACAAGAAACGTTACGATCAGTATAAAAAGGAATACCACGCGCTTATAGAAGAATTTCTCAAGGAAATGATTCCGCTTGACGAATCGCTGCGTCATCTCGAAATCAAAGACTGCGCGTTCAGGATCAACCGCGACATCCGATTTACCAAAGATAAAACGCCTTATAAAACACATTTGCCGATCTGGATGTCGACAGGGCAAAAGAACACCAATCTTGCGGGATATTATCTCCACATTGAAAAAAGCGCAAGTTTTATTGCAGGCGGCGTTTATTGGCCCGATGCTGATGATTTAAAAAAAATCCGAAAGGAAATTGCGCATTTTCACGAAGATCTTGAGAAAGTGGTATCGGATAAAAATTTTACCGACGAGTTCGGAGCGCTCGACCGAACCGACGACAGCTGTTTGAAATCGGCACCAAAAGGCTATGAAAAAGATCATCCGGCAATCGAATTCCTAAAGCTGAAATGCTTTACCGCCTCACAAAAAATAGATGATAAATTGCTTGCCGATAAAGATTTTGTCAAGAAGATCAGCCAAAAGATGGTTGCTTTAAAACCGTTGAATGAATTTTTAAACCGCGCTTTAAAATCGGAAGATTAAATGGAAATTATCGAGAATCAGCCGCTTAAAAAGTACAATACATTCGGAATTGAAGCCTACGCCCGAAAGTTCACAGCCGTACATTCGGTTGACAAATTAAAAAATCTGCTGCGGGAAAATCAAAATGAAAAAATCTTCATCCTTGGCGGCGGAAGCAATATGCTGCTGACTCAGGATATCGATGCGCTGGTGATCCACATCGATCTAAAAGGAAAGAAAGTCGTTAGCGAAGATGATGATCATGTTTATATCGAGGCGCAGGCTGGCGAGAACTGGCATGAATTCGTGCTGCACACTATAGACAATAATTTCGGTGGATTAGAAAATATGTCGCTGATTCCGGGCAATGTTGGCACCACGCCTATTCAAAACATTGGCGCATACGGAACCGAAATAAAAGACACGTTTGTTTCCTGCGAAGCACTTGAGCTCGCGACACTTCAAATGAAAACGTTTTACAACGCAGAGTGTAAATTCGGTTACCGCGAGAGTATTTTTAAAAATGAAGTGAAGGATCAATATATCATCACTTCAGTGACTTTCAGGCTTACTAAACGCAACCACAAGATCAACACCTCATACGGCGACATTACTGCCGAGCTTGCAAAGAACAATGTTGAGATTCCGACATTAAAAGATGTGAGCAATGCGGTGATAGCGATCCGTCAAAGCAAACTTCCCGATCCGAAAGTACTTGGCAACAGCGGAAGTTTTTTCAAAAACCCGATTGTGCCGAAAGCAGAGTTTGATGAGATCCACAAGAAATTCCCTGAAATGAAGTTTTTTCCGGTTTCTGATTCAGAGGTAAAAGTCCCTGCAGGCTGGCTGATCGAACAGGCTGGATTCAAAGGCAAACGCTTTGGAGACGCGGGAATCCACAAGAATCAGGCGCTGGTGCTTGTAAATTATGGCAATGCCACAGGTCAGGAAATTCTAGCGGTTGCAAAGGATGTTCAGGACACTGTTTTCAGGATGTTCGGGATAAAAATTGAAGCTGAAGTTAATATTATATAGGTTTTGGGCGCCACCCAAGGGTCGGGCTTTTCATTACAAATCTTTTGCTCGCGACTGTCGCTAACGCTCGAGTCGCTGCGCTTCAAGATTTTCATTTCAATCCCTGGCGCGGGCAATTGATCAAATCAAGTTATATCTTCACAAATTTCTTTGTCACTTCGCCTCCACTTTTGAGTATGATGTTGATAAAGTAAATGCCACCGGCAAGATTGCTGACATTAATTTCATCTTCAACCTCGCTTGCTGAGAGCACTTTATGTCCAACACCATCATAAACCTGTACGCCGGAGATTTCAGCCTGATCCAAGCCCGAAAATTTTAAAACATCACTTGCCGGATTAGGATATAATGTAACTCGGCTTGTGTTGAAATTGGGCGTTCCCAAAGCCGTATTTCCGTAAAATGCATAATCGCCATCAGGATTTAGTACGGCTAAACCTATTTCATCGCCGTCTGATACCTCGAAGAAATATGTAAAAGTATCGGGTTGATCATCCATCAATTTGTAAAATGAATAATGCCTGTTATACCATTGTGTTGCTTGCGGGCTGCATCCGAAACCTAATAATGTAACACCTGAGCCAACTACAAATCCAGAAAAATCAGTGAACTCAACAGGAGCCGAAAACGTCTCTGTACACTGAACGTGATTCAATTCAAACCACTCTTGTGTAAGACCTAACTGTGTGTCGCTAACAGGAATTGGTGACTGATATATCACATCATCAATTGAAAGCGTGTACAAGTACCATGTGTTGTTTAAGAGCACGGAGTCTTGTGCAAAACTTCCGAAGGAAATCAGCAGACTTAAGAGCAGTAAAGTTTTTTTCATAATGTTTGAGTTTAGTCAAATGTAATTATTATGCGAAGATAATCAGCATTACTCGCTAATTTTTAGCCACTTACAATAAATCCGTACGTTAATAAGTAGTTGCACTAATTCAGAATCCCGATTTAAACTTTACTTTTCAATCCTTACCTTTGCACACGTTTTCTAAGACCAAATGCCTATATGCTGACTATTACCTTCTACCTCTTTATCGTTATTGTTGCCATTCAGCTGTTTTACTACATCTTGATCTTTGGAAAGTTTGCTTTTGCCAAAGTCCAGAAAAACAACCCTAAACGCATTCCGGTTTCAGTCATTGTCTGTGCTAAAAATGAAGCCGAAAATGTAGCTCGTTTTGTGCCGATGCTTGCCGAGCAGGATTATCCTGATTTTGAACTTGTTTTAATTGACGATGCATCAAGTGATGATACGCTGGAACTTTTTGAAGCTTTTGAAAAGCAATATTCGAATATCAAACTTGTAAAAGTTGAGAACAACGAGGCATTTTGGGGAAATAAAAAGTTTGCGCTGACCCTCGGAATAAAAGCAGCCAAATATGAATATCTGCTCTTTACCGATGCTGATTGTCATCCGGTATCAAACCAGTGGATCAAAGAAATGACTTCAAACTTTACAATGAGTAAAACCATTGTCCTCGGTTATGGAGCTTACGAGAAAGTACCCGGTTCATTCTTGAATAAATTGATCCGTTTTGAAACAATGCTGACAGCGGTTCAGTATTTTTCATGGGCAAAAGCAGGAAGGCCATATATGGGTGTCGGAAGGAACCTTGCTTACAAACGGGAAGAATTTTTTAAAGTCAACGGCTTTATCGAACATATGAAAATACGTTCTGGCGACGACGACCTTTTTATCAATCAGGCTGCTGATGCTAAGAACACAACAATTGCATACACACCTGAAAGTTTTACATACTCAGAGCCGAAGAAGTCATTCAAAGATTGGTTTACGCAAAAGCGCAGGCATGTTTCAACTGCGGGTTATTACAAGTTTTTTGATAAATTCCAGCTTGGGGTCTTTTATGCTTCGCAGCTTCTGTTCCTGCTGCTTCCGATAATATTGCTGACTTTTATGCACCAGTGGATAATCGTGGTGAGCCTAATTGGTTTCCGGTATATTTTTGCTTGGATAACATTAGGTTTTGCTGCCGGCAAACTCAAGGAAAAAGATGTTATTTATTGGTTTCCAATCATCGAAATAGTGCTTATCTTTACACAACTCAACGTTTTCTTCACGAATATCTTTTCAAAACCGGTCCATTGGAAATAAAAGCCTATATAGAAAAAGCGAAATCAGGCGATCAGGCTGCGTTCACTTTTCTATTGGATTCTTACTGGAACGAAGTCTACGGTTTCATGCTAAAGCGTACAGAAAATGAAACCGATACCGAAGATATCGTTATCGAGACATTTGCCAAAGCTTTTGATAAATTAAATACTTACCAGCCCGAGTTTCAGTTCAATACCTGGCTGATCGCGATTGCCAAGAACGTGCATATCGATATGATCCGCAAACGAAAGAATGCACATTTCGTGGATATCACTGATGAAGAAGACCAGCAGGCATACAACATTCCCGATACAACTCTGTCGGCAGAAGATGAACTCATCCGCCAGCAGAACCTTGCAAGCCTTCTCACATGTATCAAACAGCTTAAACCACATTATCAGGAAGTGATCCAGCTTCGATATTTTCAGGAACTGAGCTATCAGGAGATTGCGGATGAACTTGGTGAGCCTCTGAGCAACGTCAAAATCAAGCTGCTTCGGGCGAAAAATCTGCTTACCGACATCATCCGAAACAAGCGATAATTATTTTTAACTTTTTATGCAATTTCTTTAACATATCTGAAGTTATATGTTAAAAGCGCAACCTATGTAGCACATTTACGTAACCAATAAATTGATTGAATTATGAAAAGTGTTGACATATTTGACAAAAGGTGGCTTGATGTCGTTTTTGAAGGCAGAAACCAGGAATATGGCGCGTACCAGTTGCGTCGGGAAAATACCACAACTACATTATTTGCTTTTTTAATTGGCGTAGCGATACTTGTAATCGTGGTGGGAAGTTCTATGCTTTCACGAAATATTTCACCTGCTCTTGCGGGGCCGATTATTGATATCCTTCCGAATACGCCAGTAGTTTTGGCCCACATTAATCCTCCGCAAAACGAACCGCCTAAACAACCTGAAACCGCTGCTGTGCCGCTCACCAGAAATGATGAAGATCCGGTTCAGCTTGAAAATCCGGTTGTAGCCCGAACAATCGAAGCTGAACAAAATATCGCTACAAACACAAATAACGCTAATATGGTTCCGACCTCAGAAGGCGGCACTTCAACCGGGTCATCGACTGCTCCACCTCAGGGAACCGGTAGTACGACCGTTGCTGTTCCAGGTCCTGATAATGGTCCAAATACGCTTGCTTCACTTGACAAACTTCCTGAATTTCCGGGTGGAATCGAAAAGTTCTACAACTACGTTAGTAAAAATTTTGAACAGCCGGAAACCAATACGATGAAGACGGTGCGGGTTTATGTTTCCTTTGTCATTGAAAAAGATGGGAAGATGACAGACATTACAGTGCCAAATGATCCCGGCTATGGCCTTGGAAAGGAAGCTGTGAGAGTTCTAAAATCACTTCGTACGAAATGGAAACCGGGCGTGATAAAAGGTCAGCCGGTTCGAACGGCCTATAGCTTGCCGATCACTGTCGTTATGAATTAAGGTTTTCGTCTTGCTGTTTTTGCCGCTT
>DASWND010000092.1:0-26678 GCA_036399435.1 Flavobacterium sp. | reverse complement strand
ACTAAGATGAAAAAAGTATTTTTAAGTTTGGCACTTGTTGCTGCTATGAGCGTTTCTTTTGTTTCTTGCAAAGAAACTAAAACTGAAACTGAAGAAGTTGTTGCTCCAGTTGAAGAAGTAACTCCAGTTGAAGAAGTAGCTCCAGCTACAACTGATACAATGGCTGTTGAAACTACAACTACTACAACTGAAGCTGCTGCTCCTGCTGCAACTCCAGCTCAGTAATTAGCATACAGTTAAAATAAGAGCTCCGCATTGCGGGGCTTTTTTTTTGGCAATATTTTCCCGAAAAAGATAAACATTGCAAATAGATCAAAGTGATTTTGCGGCAATGTTTACTTCAGTTAATCAAGGATTAGCTAAATAAAAGAAGAATAGTTAGGAAGTAGAAATGTCAGCAGGCCAAAAAATTTGAAACCTTAAAATTTTATGGTATCAATATCCAACAATGCAAAATCGTCTCCTGTTGGTTTAAAGGTCTTGAAATCAAGATCGAAAACATATCTAAGTGTTTTCTGCAGTTTGGGGATACTTAATGGTTTGATCACAAAATAATTCGCCCCCGCTTCGCGGCTTTTCTCGATATTATTATGTCCTATTGTTGTGAGAACTACAATCGGCATATCGGTAAACCTGTCATAAACACGGATTTCCCTGATAACTTCAAAGCCATTTTTCTTGGGAAGGTTTAAATCTACAAAAACCGCATTTGGTATTTTTTTTACTAAATTCAAATTTTTCAGCATCGTGTCGCTGTCAGTAAAAACGATAACCTGTACATTATCAAATGACTCGGTGGCTTCCAGAAATAATTCGATGTCGTCCCTGTCGTCATCCAGATAAAAAACGCGGTATTTTTCCATTTTATAATTTTTAGAAAATTATTGCAAGCAAGTTAAGTAGACGAAACTCCAATTTAACAAATTTAATTGTCCTGTCTTCCAAGTAATCTGAAGAAAAGAACTTTTCAGATAAAATCTATTTTCCTCCAGACATTGCAGAAATCCAAAAAAAAACCCGTAAAGACATTATTCATAACGTTTTACGGGTTAATTTGTACTCAGAGCGGGACTTGAACCCGCACGGACATTACTGTCCACTGGATTTTAAGTCCAGCGTGTCTACCAATTTCACCATCCGAGCAGAGCACATTGGAGCGAAAAACGGGATTCGAACCCGCGACCTCGACCTTGGCAAGGTCGCGCTCTACCAACTGAGCTATTTTCGCATTTCATTATGTAAAAGAATGCAACAGCTGTTGCTTATTGCGAGGGCAAATTTAAAACTTTAATTCAATTATCCAAAGGAAATTTTTAGAAAAAACCCACGCCTTTGCAAGTCCCTGATACTGATTATTTTCAGAAGCTGTTCCTGCTCTTCGCTTTTATCTTTTAACCTTGCTGCGCTGCAATTAAAAGGATAACCGCTGCGATCAGGGCTATGGCTTTATCATCGCATGATCATTCGTTTGATCTCATTGAGCTTCATCAATGCCTCAACCGGCGTCAGTGTATTGATGTCAAGATTTAAAATCTCGTCTTTAATTTCTTCCAGCAACGGATCATCCAGATTAAAAATGCTCAACTGCAGCTCATTCTTCGCTGATTTGATTCCGTGTAGCACTTCCCCACCATGATCTCTCTCAAGTTTCTTTAACAGCTTTTGTGCTTTAGCAATGACGGTCTGCGGCATTCCTGCCATCTTCGCCACATGTATTCCGAAACTGTGCGCGCTTCCGCCTTTCACCAGCTTCCTTATGAAAAGCACATTATCCTTAAGTTCTTTCACCGCAACATTGAAATTTTGAATCCTCGGAAGCTGTTCACTCATCTCATTCAGCTCATGATAATGTGTCGCAAATAGCGTCTTTGGCTGCGAAGGATGCTCGTGCAGATATTCAGCAATTGCCCAGGCGATTGAAATTCCGTCGTACGTACTTGTTCCACGCCCAATTTCATCCAATAAAACCAGGCTTCGATCGGAGATGTTGTTTAATATAGAAGCAGTCTCATTCATCTCAACCATAAACGTAGACTCGCCCATTGAGATATTATCCGAAGCACCAACTCTCGTAAAAATTTTGTCGACCACTCCCATTTTAACCGCTTCAGCGGGAACAAAGCTGCCCATCTGTCCAAGCAATACAATCAAGGCCGTCTGCCGCAGAATCGCTGATTTTCCCGACATATTCGGTCCTGTGATCATGATCAGCTGCTGCGATTCACGATCCAGAAAAATGTCATTTGCAATATAAGGCATCCCAACAGGAAGCTGCTTTTCGATCACCGGATGCCGTCCGTTGGTAATCGTCAGTTCATAACTTTCATCAAGCTCCGGACAAACATAATTATTCTCAATAGCAAGCTGTGCAAACGACGCCAGGCAATCAAGCTGCGCTATTAATGATGCATTAAGCTGCACCGGTTTTATATAGGTAGCGATCCAGCTGACGAGCTGCTCAAAGATCTCGCTCTCGAGTTTGTGGATCTTTTCCTCCGCTCCCAGAATTTTAGTTTCATATTCTTTGAGTTCTTCAGTAATGTAACGTTCAGCATTAACAAGCGTCTGCTTCCTGATCCATTCAGGCGGAACTTTATCCTTATGCGTATTGCGCACCTCAATATAATATCCAAAAACATTATTGAATGAAATTTTCAGTGAGGAAATTCCAGTCAATTGACTTTCACGCTTTTCAATTCTTTCCAAAAACTCCTTTCCTGAAGTTGAAATTGCACGTAGTTCATCAAGCTCCGGATTTATTCCGGTTGCGATTGCATTTCCTTTCGCGATCGCGACCGGCGCTTCCTGGTTTAGCGTCGTCTTTATTTTCTCGCGTAGCAAATCACAGCTATGAAGGCTGTCGCCCATCATTCGAACAGCTTCCTGGTTACTTTTTAGCGTAAGTTCCTTAATCGGAATAACAGCATCAAGTGAATCTTTTAGATGAACCACCTCACGTGGACTCACCTTTCCCGCAGCAATCTTGGATATAAGCCGTTCTAAATCGGCAATCTGTTTTATCTGATGCCTGATCGTTTCATGAACCTCAATATTTGTCTTTAAATATTCTACGATCTGATGACGGTTTCGGATCTTGTTGATGTCTTTCAATGGCAATGCCAGCCATCGCTTTAAAAGTCGGCCGCCCATTGGCGAAAGCGTCTTATCAATCACATTTAGTAAAGTGACCGCATTTGGATTATGGCTTTGGTATAACTCAAGATTTCGGATAGTAAACCTGTCCATCCACACATATGCATCTTCGGCAAGACGCTGAATATTGGAAATATGACTAAGTTTGTTGTGTTGTGTTTCTGCCAGATAATATAGTGCTGCGCCACTTGCAATAATTCCCTCCTGGAGTTCTTCAACGCCGAAACCTTTCAACGAGATCGTTCCGAAATGATTGGTAAGCGTTTCAAAAGCATAGTCATAATTAAAAACCCAATCTTCGAGATAAAACTGATGATGATCATCACCAAATATCTGCTTGAATTGGCTTTTGCATTGCTTCGGAATTATAATTTCACTCGGCTGGAAGTTTTGAAGCAGCTTGTCAATGTATTCATCATCACCCTGAGCTGTGAGAAATTCACCGGTCGAAACGTCGAGAAAAGCCACACCTGTTGTCTTCTTTCCAAAATATACTGATGCCAGAAAGTTGTTGCTCTTTGAATGAAGAATTTCGTCATTCATCGAAACACCCGGAGTTACAAGCTCTGTCACACCTCGTTTTACAATGGTCTTAGTCAACTTAGGATCTTCAAGCTGATCGCAAATGGCTACACGAAGGCCGGCTTTCACTAATTTTGGTAAGTATGTATTTAAGGAATGATGAGGAAATCCCGCAAGCGCAGTCTCAGTTTCAGATCCGGCACCTCTTTTAGTAAGGATAATTCCAAGTATTTTTGAAGCCCTGACTGCATCTTCACCAAAAGTTTCATAGAAATCGCCAACCCTGAATAAAAGGCAGGCGTCTGGATATTTTCGCTTGATTTCATTATACTGCTTCATCAAAGGGGTTTCCTTCGACTGCTTTTCTTTGGATGCCAATGTGTTGGGATTTATTGCGGAAGTTACCTTGCGAATTTAAAAATTTTGCCTCAGATTAGGGACATCTGAAAAAATTAATTTAAATTTAAGAAAAAACTTTGACCCACTATTTGTTTTTTATATAGATTTGCGTGTTAATTAAATTCAATTACCGATGAAAAAAATAGTAATGTTAGCGATGCTGACTTTTTTGGGAGTTAACGTAGCAAATGCACAAACGTCTAAATCTAGCAAAAAAGCAACTGCAAAAGTAGAGGCACCTAAAGTTCAGGGTGCAGGAATTGTTTTTGAATCTGAAACTGTAGATTACGGAACAATTGCCCGTAACTCAGATGGAAAACGCGAATTTGTTTTTACGAACAACGGAACGTCACCACTTATTATCACTAACGCTACAGGATCTTGTGGATGCACAGTTCCAACTTGGCCAAAAGAGCCAATTGCTCCGGGAGCTAAAGCTGTAATCGGAGTTAAATATGCAACTGACAGAGTTGGTCCGTTTTCTAAGACAGTGACTTTGACTACTAATGCGGTAGAGCCAACAAAAGTATTGACAATTAAAGGAAATGTTCTTCCTGACCCGGCAACTACACAAAAAAGCTAAATTGATCTTCAATTCATAAATTAAAGCTTCCTTAAGAAATTTCGGAAGCTTTTTCTTTTAAAATATGCGAAAGCTAGAAAACAGCGAACTCGACCGCAAATCCGTAGAGGGTTTTAAAGAAGCAGAAAAGACTAGAATTACGATTGTTCTTGATGATATTCGAAGTCTACATAATATAGGTTCCGTATTTCGTACTGCCGATGCTTTCTTAATTGAAAAGATCTATTTATGCGGAATAACGGCAATACCTCCCAATAAAGAAATCCATAAAACGGCATTAGGTGCGACAGAAACAGTTGCATGGGAATACTCTTCTTCAGTAACCGACGCGATTAATTCTATCAAACTAAAAGGTAGTAAGATCTACGCTGTCGAACAGGCTGATCGCGCAACTTCGTTACAAGATTTCAGCATCAATAAACATCAGCATTATGCGCTGGTTTTTGGCAATGAAGTTTTTGGTGTTTCTGATGACGCCATTTCACTTTGTGACGGCTGTATCGAAATTCCACAACTTGGTACGAAACATTCACTGAATATTTCCGTCAGCGTTGGAATTGTTGTCTGGGACCTTTTTAAAAAACTACATTACACCTGATCGCAGTTTTTGCTCAACCTGATCAAGGATAAAAACATAATCCTCCTGGTTTTCTACAAAATCCCGTTCCGAAACATCGATGATGAGAACATTCAGATTACTTTGAGACTTCACAAAATCAAGATAGCCCTGATTGATCTTCTCAAGATATTCAGGTGTGATGTCCTGCTCATAGCTTCTGCCGCGGCGCTTAATGTTGTCAAGCAGTTTATCACTGTTCTGATATAGATATATATAAAGATCAGGTTTTGGGATCTCCCGATATATAATGTCGAACAGTTTTCGGTATAACCTGTATTCATCTGCGGAAAGCGTAACCTTTGCAAATATTAAAGATTTAAAAATATGGTAATCCGCAATGATAAACTCGCGGAATAGATCAAACTGGGCCAGATCATCCGAAATCTGCTGGTATCGATCTGCTAAAAATGACATCTCAAGCGGAAATGCATATCTTGTTTGATCATCGTAGAACTTTGGCAGAAAAGGGTTATCAGCAAAACGTTCAAGCACTGTTTTCGCGTTTAAATCTTCTGCCAAACGATTCGCCAATGTTGTTTTTCCGGCTCCAATATTACCCTCAATTGCAATATAATTACATTGATCAGGCCTTATGTCACGAATTGGACTTTTAAGCTCATGAACAACCTTACATTGATCTTGATCCTGCGACACCTCAAGTAGTTCAGGTAGATATTGCTGAAAAATAGGATGCCTCCAATCGAGGTTGAGATCGCGCATTGGCAAAAGCACAAATAATCGCTCCTGCATCAATGGGTGTGGAATCTGAAGATGATCAAACTTGATTATTTCTTCGTTGAAGGCGATAACATCAATATCAATAATTCGCGACTCATACTCACCCACTTTCTTTGGCGGTCGGCCTGTTGCATCTTCAATACGTTTGACTTGCTTTAGTACCTCTTCAGCCGATTTCAATGTGTGAATGGAAATCGCGCAGTTATAAAAAGGTTCACCTTCAAAACCCCAGGCGGGCGATTCATAAACTTTTGACACATTAATTACGGTGCCTACACTACGATGGATGTGATCGATTCCTTTGTTTAAGTTGTCTAACCGGTCGCCAAGATTGCTTCCAAGTGACAAGATTACCAGATGTTGTTTGTTCATAAATCAGAGCAGGTGGCGAGATTGCTGCAACCGGATGCAGTTACATATAACTTACAAATTACGCAAAAGAAATTTATATAAGAGTATCTTTGTGCGGCTCTTATCCGAATTAAAAATCGGTAACGTGATCAACATATTTAAGACATACTTCAAAATAATATCATGAGATTTCTAGGAAACGTTTTGGCGACTATTATAGGATTATTCATCTTTTTAATGCTTTTTGTTTTTGGATTAACGTTTATTGCTGCTGTTGCAGGAAGTTCAGGAAGCGAAATTCAGGTAAAAAATAACTCCGTCATTGAACTCGACATTTCTAAAGTCACAAATGATTATGGAGGCAAATCAAATTATGCCGAATTTGATCACTATGAAGTGAATCATGATGGATTATCAGATATACTTGAAGCAATAGAGGCGGCTGAAACCGATGACGATATTAAAGGTATATCAATAATCAACAATAATTCTAATCTCGGAATGGCACAAAGCAAAGCGCTACGTGACCAACTTCAAAAATTTAAAAAAAGCGGCAAATTCATTTACTCATACGCGGATGTTTATACACAAAAAGACTACTACTTAAATTCGGTTGCTGATGTCATCTACATCAATCCTGTCGGGAATCTCGAATTTAAAGGACTCTCTTCTGAAGTTATGTTTTTTAAAGACCTTCAGGAAAAATCGGGCGTTAAACTCGAAGTGGTAAGACATGGCAAATACAAAAGTGCAGTTGAGCCTTTTCTGGAAAATGAAATGAGCGAAGCAAACCGCGAGCAGATGACTTCATTATTGAGCTCGGTTTGGAATTCACTATTAAAAGATGTTTCAGTCAGCAGAAAAATTTCTGTTGACCGTCTCAATGCCATCGCTGACGGACTTCTCGCCCGAACTCCGGAAATGGCCAAGAAGGAAAAACTTATTGATCGCATTGAATACGAAGATATATATCACAGCGATATCGTAAAAGCGCTAAAACTTCCTGAAGATTCTAAAAAGTATAATAAGATCAAAATCTTAGATTATGCTGAGGATGTAGCCACAACAGGAAAGTCGGTCGCAACATCTGATCGTATCGCAGTTATTTATGCCCAAGGTGAAATCTTAAGCGGCGAAGGCGATGAAACCTACATTGGTGAAGGATCAATCAGGCGCGCATTGAAAGAAGCCCGTAACGATGATGATATTAAAGCAATCGTGCTACGCATTGACTCACCCGGTGGCAGCGCATTGACAGCCGATTTGATCTGGCGCGAATTAGAACTGACCCGGAAAGTGAAGCCGGTTGTTGCATCTATGGGAAACCTTGCAGCTTCAGGCGGATATTATATTGCATGTAACGCAAATACAATTTATGCTGAGGAAAGCACAATCACCGGTTCCATTGGTGTTTTTGGGATGCTGCCAAACTTGACAGCACTTTCATCTAAAATGGGAATTCATACTGAGCAGGTTGTGACCAATAAAAACGCGGCCGGCTATAGTCCGTTTCTTCCCCTTGACCCGACATTCAAAGCAGTTACACAGGAAGAAGTCGAACGCATATATAACACTTTTGTCAACCGCGTTGCCGCAGGTCGCAAAATGTCTTTTGAAAAAGTGGACTTAGTAGCACAAGGCCGCGTTTGGTCGGGCGTTGAAGCGACTAAAAATGGTCTGGTCGATAAGATCGGCGGACTTGATGATGCTTTAAAAGAAGCAGCAAGGCTAGCGAAGATTGACAGCTATAAAATTGTGGATTATCCTGAATACGAAAAAGACCTCGGCGACCTTCTTGCGTCAATGGGCATACCTTTTGTTAAGACGCATTCCGAGATGCTTGAACAAGAAATGGGAACGGAAGCTTACAGGTTATTTCAGCAGATGAAAGCCTTGACGCGCAACAGTGGAATTCAGGCGATGCTGCCCTTTAAGCTTACCATAAATTAAGATTCAAATATACTTGTTGTTACACCGTTTAAATATAAAGCCTTAAATTTTACGATGAAAAAATTCTTAAAAATAGCCGGAATAGTTGTGTTGCTTTTAATCGTTGCATTGTTTGCTCTTCCTTACTTATTTAAGGATGCAATTAAAGCTAAGATTGCCGCGACCATTAATGAAAATGTTGACGCTGTCGTGTCGTTTGACGATGCAGATATCAGTCTGCTTCGCAGTTTTCCGCAAGCTAATGTTACCATTGATAAATTGCTGATCATTAACAAAGCACCGTTTGCCGGAGATACTTTAGTCTCGTTAGGTGAAATGAGCTTAGACATGTCGGTTAAAGAATTGTTTAAGGGTAAAACAGAACCGATAAATGTCGATGGCTTTACCTCAACCAATGGCGTAGTAAACATCATATTCAACAAAGATGGTGTCGGCAACTATGATATTGCAATGAAAAACGCAGAAAAGAAAGATGCAACCGAAAGTGATCCTGTTTTATTTAAGATCAAAGAGTATTCGATCGATAACCTCCGATTCAAATACCTGGACGAAGCTTCAGAAATAGGATTTACAATGGACAGCCTTTATCATACCGGAAGTGGCGATTTCACCAGCGACAAACTAGATCTTAAAACGCAATCAGAAACGAAGATGAGCCTCAACGTAGGCAAATCCAATTATATGAACAAAATTCCGCTTAAGCTTGATGCAGTTCTTGGCATTGATATGAAGAACCAGATATACAGCTTCAAGCAGAATAAAGCTACTATCAATCAACTTCCACTGGAATTTGATGGTTCGATTAAAATGATTGAAGACGGTCAGGATTACGATCTAACTTTTAAAACACCAACATCTTCCTTTAAAAATTTACTTGCTTTGATACCCGCAGAATATTCAGGAAGTATTGAAAAAGTCGAAACTTCAGGAAATTTCGCTATCATAGGATTTGCAAAAGGTATTTATTCAGATACTACTGTTCCAAAATTTAATCTTGCGATTACGTCAAATGATGGAACATTCAAGTATCCAAATTTGCCGAAAAGCGTTCGCAACATTGTTGTAGATGCAAAAATTATCAACGATACCGGTATTTTGAATGACACTTATGTAAATCTTGACAAATTAACTTTTGCAATTGATCAGGATGTTTTTAATGCTAAAGCAAATGTTAGAAACATTATTAAGAATGCTTTAGTCAATGCTGAATTAAAAGGCACCATCAACCTTTCAAATTTATCACGCGCATATCCAATAAAGCTAGACAAACCATTAAGTGGTGTTCTTGTTGCTGATGTGGTCACTAAATTCGACATGGAATCAGTCGAGAAAAGCCAGTATCAAAATATTGATAATTCAGGGAACATGAGCTTGTCCCGTTTCAACTACGACAACGACGGAACGAACGTAAATATCAGCGAGGCGAAGGTTCAATTCAACCCAAGTCGTGTCAATCTTCAGCAGCTTGTTGCTACGACAGGAAAAAGTGATATCAGCGCAACGGGAACGCTTGATAATTTTTATGGCTTTTTGTTTAGTGATCAGGTTTTGAAGGGAACTTTCAACACACAGTCAAATCAAATTGCTATTTCTGATTTTATGTCTGATGAAACTACTGCGAAAACTCCAGGTGCCAAAACAGCCATGAAAATACCTGCATTTCTAGATTGTGTGGTGACTGCAAAAGCAAATACGGTTTTGTATGACAACCTTGTATTAAAAAATGTCGCAGGTAAAGTTACAATTCGCGATCAAAAAGCGACTCTTGAAAATGTGACCACGAATATTTTCGGCGGACTTGTTGGCGTAACCGGAAATGTTTCCACCAAAGGAAATGTGCCGACATTCAGCATGAACCTTAATCTTAAAGCTGTTGATATTGCGCAGTCGTTTACACAACTCGATATGCTTAGGAACATCGCTCCGATTGCCGGTGTTGTAAATGGGAAACTGAATTCAAATATTTCTGTTGCCGGAAATCTTGACCGACTTGAAATGACTCCCGACCTGAAGTCGATGACAGGAAATTTGCAGGGACAATTGCTTTCGACCACGATCAATGCCAGCAATTCGTCGTTTTTAACTGCGTTAGATAACAATCTGAAATTTATTGACCTGAACAACGTCAATCTAAACGACCTGAAGGCAGCGCTGTCATTCGATAAAGGCAACGTCATTATAAAGCCGTTGACAATTGCCTACAAGGACGTAAAAGTCAACGTTGGAGGCCAGCATGGCTTTGATCAGACGATGAAATACAATCTTTCTTTTGATGTTCCTGCTAAATATCTCGGAACTGAAGCAAATGCTTTATTGGCGAAACTCACTCCTGCTGAGGCGGCCCAAATTAAAAACGTTCCTGTAAAAGCGAATATCACGGGAAGTTTTAAAAACCCGAAGATCAGCACTGACATGAAACAGGCAGTAACATCATTGACAAATCAGTTGGTTCAGATGCAGAAAGACAAGTTAATAAACCAAGGAAAAGGAGCTTTAAGTAATATCCTGAATGGCAATAAAGCTCCAAAAGACCCGAAAGACACTACAGCTACAAAACCTGCAACAACAAACGAGCAAATAAAAGATAAAGCTTCTCAAGCGTTGAAAGATCTTTTTGGTAAAAAGAAACCGGCGCCGAAACCGCCAGCCAACTAATTAAACAGCTATACGCGCAACAACGCCTTCAGCAGCGCGAACGTTAAAGACCGTACCACATTCAAAAATGAGATATTGACCTCTGATTCCGGTGAGTTTTCCTCGGAATTGTGAGGTCTTTTCCAAATTAAGATTTTTGACCTGCTTCGGATATTGAAGTATTGGATACTCGATTTCAAATATCTCATGCTGATGATGGTAGAACTCAGCTACTTCGGAAGGAAGAATTTTTTCGACTTTTCTCCGCTCTTCCAATAGATCAGCCGGAGTGACATCATTGCACAGCATCCTTCGCCAATTCGTCTTATCGACATAATATTCCTTTAAAGCGACTTCGGCAATTCCAGCGAGATATCTATTTGGAACCTCAACAACCGTAACAGCAGTACATGCTCCCTGATCGATCCAGCGAGTTGGAACCTGCGTGCTTCTGGTCACACCTACTTTTACCTCACATGCGAGGGCAAGATAAACGGTATGAGGATGCAATTGCACACTTGCTTCATAATCAAGATCACGATCAGCGATGCCAAGATGCGCCTGACTCAATTCAGGTCGTAAAATCCAATCGCCGGCACTGGCACTTGTTGAAAAACAGTTATAGCAATAACCCTGGCGAAAAATCTTCTTCTTCTTTGTGCAATGCAGACATTGGTATCCAAAAAAGCACAATTCTACTTCCTTTCCCAGAAGTTGATTTACGTTAATGAAACTGTCATCGAAAACAAGGTAATATTGTATCGGTTTTCCATGTTCGGTCTGCATTTTTGTGAGTACGCCCTGGTATTCCATCAGCCATTTATAAAGCGAAAGTTGCTAAATTTTCTTATTTTTGGTAAAGTTAGATAAACCATACCAAAAACGCATCAATGGCATTACCGATAATAAACTCAATTGCATCGTGGGTCCTTAAGCAGCGGATTCACCAGATAGAGTTATTTTTAAAGTATCCGAATGAAGTTCAGGAAGAACTGTTGATGACTCTGCTCCGCGCTTGCGAATACACGGCAGTCGGCAAAGAATTCGAATTTTCTTCAATTAAATCATACGCCACATTTTCTGAACGCGTTCCCGTTTCCACTTACGAAGACCTTGAACCTCAAATCAAACGAACACGAACCGGCGAACAAAATGTCTTTTGGCATGCACCGATAAAATGGTTCGCGAAATCCAGTGGCACTACTAACGCAAAAAGCAAATTTATACCGGTCAGTTCTGAAGCGCTCGAAGATTGTCATTACAAAGCCGGAAAAGACCTGCTTTGCCTTTACCTCAACAACAATCAGGATTCGCAGTTGTTTGTAGGCAAGAGTTTACGACTTGGTGGCAGCCGCCAAATCTATGAAGACAACAATACATTTTTTGGCGATCTTTCTGCCATTTTAATTGAAAATATGCCGATCTGGGCGGAATTCAGCAGCACACCAAGTAATAAGGTTTCGCTGATGAGCGAATGGGAAGCTAAAATTCCTGCAATCATAAAAGAAACAGTTTCAGAAAATGTGACAAGTTTTGCGGGCGTGCCATCGTGGATGCTTGTTTTGCTAAATAAAGTACTTGAAGAAACAGGCAAAGCCAATTTAATGGAAGTGTGGCCAAACCTCGAAGTGTATTTTCATGGTGGCGTGAGCTTTGATCCATATCGCGAGCAATACAAGAAAATTATTCCAAAGGCAGATTTCAAATATTACGAGATCTATAATGCTTCTGAAGGATTTTTTGCCATTCAGGATCTTAATGATTCCAATGACTTATTGCTGATGCTAGATTACGGAATCTTCTATGAATTTATTCCTATGGACACTTTTGGCACTCCCGATCAAAAGGTCATCAGGCTGACAGATGTCGAATTGAACAAAAATTACGCAATTGTAATTACCACAAATTCTGGCTTGTGGCGATATCTGATTGGCGATACAGTTCGGTTCACGTCATTAAAACCATACAGGATCAGGATCACTGGCCGAACTAAACATCACATAAATGTTTTTGGCGAAGAACTGATGGTTGAAAATACTGATCAGGCAATTTCAAAAACATGCCAAGCTACGGGTGCAGAAATTATCGATTATACCGTAGCACCGGTTTTTATGAAAGACAAAGAAAAAGGTGCCCATGAATGGATGATCGAATTTAAAGTTCCTCCAACCGACATTCACCAGTTTAGAAATATCCTCGACGAAACACTTCAATCTTTAAATTCGGATTACGAAGCCAAGCGATACAATAATATGACACTTAACCCGTTAATTATCAATGTTGCACGTGAAAATCTATTTTACGATTGGCTTAAGGACAATGACAAGTTGGGTGGTCAGCACAAAATTCCACGGCTTTCAAACCAACGTGATTACCTTGAACAACTAAAAGAGATGCAGCGGCCGGTGTCAACTTAAAGAGATGGATTATGAAAAGGATTTTATGCTGTTTGCTTATCGCAACATTTATGACATCATGCGCAAGCGGATGGAAATGCAACAAGAGATATTGTAAAACTGCTGCTGAAATAGAGACATCCGGTGCTAAAGAAGTATAAAAAAAGCCTGCTAGTTCGCAGGCTTTTTTTATGAGGCAGCTTTTAGCCGCTGTAATAAATTTTTAGTGAGTGCTGTTTCAGCGTAGTCACGATCTATGTTCAGAATCTTATCATCTGAACCCGGAAGTTCATACATGGCATCGGTGAGAATTGCCTCGCATAATGAACGTAATCCACGGGCACCAAGTTTGTATTCCAAAGCTTTATCAACAATAAAATTAAGCGCTTCATCCTGAATGACAAAATCGACATCATCCATCTGAAATAACTTATGATATTGCTTGATCAAAGCATTTTTCGGTTCAGTCAAGATCGCACGTAAAGTTTCCCTGTCAAGTGGATCCATGTGAGTCAGCACCGGAAGTCTTCCTATGATCTCAGGAATTAATCCAAAATCACGAATGTCTTTAGGAATAATATACTGAAGCAGATTGTCCTTATCGATGTTGTCTATATTTCTTGATGTGCTATATCCAACGGCCTGACGGTTGAGTCGTTTTGAAATGATCTTATCAATTCCGTCGAAAGCACCGCCTGCAATAAACAGGATGTTTTGCGTATTTACCTCAACGAACTTCTGGTCAGGATGTTTTCTTCCACCTTTAGGCGGAACATTGACCACAGTTCCTTCAAGAAGTTTTAGTAATGCCTGCTGCACACCTTCACCTGAAACATCTCTTGTAATTGACGGGTTATCGCTCTTGCGGGCAATTTTGTCAATTTCATCAATAAATACTATTCCGCGTTCAGCTTTGGCCACATCGTAATCTGCCGCCTGAAGCAAACGTGTAAGGATGCTTTCCACATCTTCGCCAACATAACCGGCTTCAGTTAGAACCGTTGCGTCGACAATTGCCAACGGAACGTCAAGCATTTTTGCGATAGTTTTAGCCACCAACGTTTTTCCGGTTCCGGTTTGTCCAACCATGATGATGTTGCTTTTTTCGATTTCAACTTCATCATCCTGTTGTTGCTGCATCAATCTTTTATAGTGATTGTACACGGCGACCGACATCACCTTTTTAGTCTGATCCTGCCCAATTACATATTGATCAAGAAAAGAACGAATTTCTTTCGGCCTTCTTAAAATAAGGTTTGCCGCAGCTTTCGAAGTTCCCGTAGCTTTCAATTCTTCAATGACAATTCCGTGCGCCTGTTCTATACATTTATCGCATATGTGTGCATTGATTCCGGCAATCAACAGATTGGTTTCCGGTTTCTTGCGTCCACAAAATGAACATTCCAATATCTCTTTTGCCATTTTTATTTAAAAATTCTTGTAGCGTTTGCTACTTATTATGATCGCACCAGCACTTCATCAACCATGCCGTACTCCTTTGCCTCGTCTGCTTTCATCCAGTAATCTCGTTCACTGTCTGTGTGAACTTTTTCAAAGGTTTGTCCGCTGTGGTGTGCAATAATTGTATAAAGTTCATTTTTGAGTTTCAACATCTCACGAAGGTTGATCTCCATATCGGTTGCAACACCTTGTGCGCCACCTGAAGGCTGGTGAATCATTACCCTTGAATGTGGAAGTGCTGAACGTTTTCCTGCTTGTCCCGCACAAAGAAGAACTGCTCCCATTGAAGCTGCCATTCCGGTACAGATTGTTGCAACATCCGGTTTAATGTATTGCATTGTATCGTAAATTCCGAGTCCGGCGTAAACGCTTCCACCCGGAGAATTGATATAAATTTGGATATCTTTTGCCGCATCGGCACTTTCCAGAAATAGTAATTGTGCTTGAACAATGTTTGCGATCTGGTCGTCAATGCCTGTTCCAAGGAAAATAATCCTGTCCATCATCAAACGTGAGAAGACATCCAGCTGTGAAACGTTTAACTGACGTTCTTCAATAATATATGGAGTCATGCCAACAGGGTTCATGCTGCCTACGATCTTGTCGTAATACATGCTGTTTATGCCATGATGCTTTGTCGCGTATTTTTTAAATTCTTTACCGTAGTTCATCGAATTGTTTTTAAGTTTTTTATGTGCTTAAAGATACGAAATAATTAAAAATTACTCGTTGTACATTTCTTTAATGAAATCAGGATATGAGACCACTTTCACATCTGCTTTAACTTTCTCTTTGAAAAGGTTCAGCATTTTTTCGCTCATAACCTGCTCTGAAAGCCTTTTTACTTCATCCTGATTTGAAAGCACGCGAGCTACGATTCCTTCGATGTCTGCAGCACTTGGATCCATTTGGCCAAACTGTGCCATTTGCTTTCTGATGATTTCAGAGGTGAATGCTTTAAGGTCTTCAAATGTGATCTGAAGTCCGTTTGAAATTATGATCTTGCTTTCGATCAGCTGATAACGCAGCCCGTTTTCCGATTTGCTGTATTCGTCCTGAGCTTGTTGTTCAGTAAGTGGCATTTCACCCGCCGACATGATCCATTTTTTCAGGAATTCTGCCGGAAGATCGAATTTTGTATTTCTGATTAAAGATTCCGTTACATCATTTAAGAATTTCTGATCTGCCTGCGTGTCAAATTGTTTTTCGGCATCTTCCTTAATCTTAGCACGAAATTCTTCTTCAGAAGTCACTTTGCCCTCACCAAAAATCTTATCGTATAAGTCTTGATTTTGTTCGGCAAGTTCGCTGGTGTTGATTTCTTCGATTGTAAAATCCACATCGACAGCAAGTCCGTGTACATCATGATGATCAACTTTCAAATAGTCCATCAGTTTATGATCGTCATCAAACAATCCGTTTGTATTGACTGTAACTACATCACCAACATTCTTTCCGATGAATTTATCTGCAACAGACTTATCTTTAAAAATATCAAGTGTGATTGCAGTTCTGTTTTCAATTCCCTTTTCTTCATTTGTGAAAGTACCAACTAGTTCAGAATCGGCGTCAACAACTGACTGAGAAATAAGTTTCCCATATTGTTTTCTGATTCGGGTGATCTGGTCGTCGATCATAGTATCGTCGGCGGTGATTTTATATCTGGTTACATCGGTCACAGATGCAAGATCAACATCGAATTGTGGTGAAAGTCCAAGTTCAAACTCAAACGAGAAATCGGTCGCATCCCAATTAAATTCATCTTTAACACGTGGAAGCGGATTTCCAAGAAGTTCAAGTTTTTCATTTTGAAGATATCTGTTAAGATTCTCCTGAAGCACTTTGTTCACTTCTTCAAGAAGCACTGCTTTTCCGTATTGCTTTTGGATGAGGCTCATCGGAACAGTCCCTTTGCGGAAACCTTTGATGGCTGCTGTTTTTTTATAGTTTGCAAGAACTTTTTCAACCTTTCCCGCGTAGTCATCTTTAGCAACTTCTACTGTGACAACTGCGTTCAGATCGTCGATATTGTTTCTGGTAATGTTCATTTTTTTAAGAATAAAATTGGCTGGCAAAAGTAGCACATTTTTGCAACCTTGCCAAGTTTATAAAATGCTAACGGTTCTCGCCTGTCAGCCTGAAAAGCAGTGATTGCGCAATTGAAAGTATGATGCTGAACAACAAAGCTGTCCAAAATGAATCGACGCTAAAGCCGCCAACTATTTCTGTGCAAAGCAAAATCAGAAGTGCGTTGATCACGAGCAGAAAAAGACCAAAAGTGAAGATGGTTACCGGTAAAGTAAACAGAACAATAAGTGGTTTTATAAAAATGTTGAGAAGAGCGAGTACAATTGCAACGACGACCGAAGTCAAAAAGCTGTCGACATGAACGCCGCGCATAAAATTGGCAAGCAGCGTAACCAGCAAAGCTGTAATTAAGATCCTGATAAGTAACTTCATAATTGTTTTTTGGTTGGATAAAAATAATAGAAAATCATTTCGCCGTTGGTGCTTTTATGATTCCTTTAGATAATTGATGCTTTTTTCGAAGAACTCATCAGGGTTCTCAGCGTGGAGCCAATGTCCCGCGTTTGAAATTACTTCTATTTTAGCGTGTGGAAAATGATGAAGAATGAGATCGGCGTCTTCATCTTTAATATATCGTGAGTTTTCACCTTTTAGGAAAAGTACCGATTTCTCAAACCTTGCATCTTGTGGAAGCGCTTCGCCGATGGCATCTTCTTTTTTGTTGAATAATTCCAGATTGAATCTAAATGCGAGTTCTGTTGGTGTTTTGCGATAAATGCTTTTCATCAGAAATTGACGTGTGGAAGATTCGGGAACGAAAGGCATCATCATTTTTTCGATTTCTCCGCGATCGGTTGTTTTGGAAAAATCAACTGCATTTAATGCTTCAAAAATATCATCGTGATGTGGCCGATAGTATTTGGGCGCGATGTCGGCAATGATGAGTTTTTTCGTCATGTCTGGATTTTTAGCAGCAAAGTTCATTGCAATTTTACCGCCCATCGAATGACCGATCATGCTGACGTTTTCAAGTTTGTGTTCTTTGCAGTAATCTTCGATATCGGTCACCATTGCCGGATATGTGAAATCATCAGAATGAAAACTTCGGCCGTGGTTTCTCATATCGGGAAGATGTACCTGAAAGCCGGCGGCGGCGTATCGTGTGCCGAGCGTCTTCCAGTTATCGGACATTCCGAGGAAACCGTGCAGGATCAATAGTGGTTCTCCGGCGCCTTCTATCTTTGAGTATAGCATAATTATTATTTTATATTAAAAGTTCCGGCGGGTGCGTGAGGGATTGCAGCGCAAATCCTTTTTTGCAAAAAAAAGATTGCTTCGCCAGTTCGCTTCGCTCGGGTGAAGCGAAAAGCCCGACCCTTGTGGTCACGCCCAACTAAGACAGCTCTTTAAGATACATTTTTACAACGTTTTCAAGTCCGAGGTAAAGCGCTTCGGAAATCAGCGCATGACCAATAGAAACTTCAAGCAGATCCGGAATTGAATCTTTAAAAAATTTGATGTTTTTCAAGTTTAGATCATGACCGGCATTGATTCCGAGGCCGAGCATGTTCGCGCGCAATGCAGCATCAACATAAGGAATAATTCCGTTTAAGTCGCCGAGGCTCCATTCCTTTGCATATCCTTCAGTATATAATTCGATGCGATCGGTTCCGGTATCTTTTGCGCCTTCGACCATTGCGACATCGGCATCTACAAAGATCGAGGTGCGGATGCCATTGCGTTTAAATTCGGTGATCACTTCACTTAAAAATTGACGGTGCTTTATCGTGTCCCAACCGGCATTTGAGGTTATTGCATCAGGCGCATCGGGAACAAGCGTCACCTGATCGGGTTTGAGTTCAAGTACAAGGTCGATAAATTGCCGTTCGGGATTTCCTTCAATATTAAATTCTGTAAAAACTATTTTTTTAAGATCGCGTGCATCCTGAAATCTGATATGTCGCTCGTCGGGGCGTGGATGGATCGTGATTCCGTGTGCGCCAAAATTCTGTATATCTGTTGCAACCTGTAGAAGATCGGGCACATTTCCGCCGCGGGCATTGCGCAAGGTGGCAATTTTATTGATATTGACGCTTAGTTTTGTCATAAAAGAGAAGATTTTCGGCCGTTTGTTGTTGTACAAAATTACGAAGTTATATAAGGTGGTTGTGGTAAAATTTGATTAATTTGCGAGGATAAAGGTTGCTATTTATGACAGAGATTACTGATTTCATTTCGAATGATTATAAGCCGATTGCGAGTTCGGAGACCGTTGCAGTTATTCGTGATTTTTTTGAAGAAGTAAATTTTTCGCACTTTCCTGTTGTTGAAGAAAGTATTTATATCGGATGTATCGCCGGCCACGATGCCGAAACTTTCGATAATGATAAACAGATCCAACAGTATCGGTATGCACTTGAAGGATTTTTTGCAAGGACAAATATGATCTGGCTGGATGTTTTGGAATTGTTTGCAAAGAACCAGACAAATATCGTCCCTGTTCTTGACGAAAACAATGCCTATGTAGGTTATTATGAAATTCCGGATGTTATAAAATTTTTCAATGAAACTCCGTTTTTGCAGGAGCCGGGCGCAGTAATTGTGGTTCGCAAAGGTGTTCTGGATTATTCGATGAGCCAGATCTCACAAATTGTCGAGAGTAATAATGGGAAGCTTCTTGGATTATTTATCTCTAAATCAACTCCTGATACGATTCAGGTTACCATTAAAATCACTTTAGGTGCGATGAATGAGATCATTCAGACGTTCAGGCGATATGACTATGAAATCGTGTCGGAACATCAGGAAGACACCTATCTCGCCAGCCTGAAAGAGCGCTCCGATTATTTGGACCGATACCTGAACATGTAATTCAGATCAGATGAAAGTTGCGATATACGGTTATTATTATCAGGGCGGAAGTGAAACTGCGATCAGAGACATTTTTTCATTTTTAAAAAGACATAATGTTGACGTGGAAGTTGAAACCGCGTATTATGCAGTTCTTCGCGAAAAGCAACTGATTACTGATTCATATCCGACTTTTGAAAATTCTACCGACTTAAATAAGGACGTGCAGCTGATGATCAGTATCGGCGGCGACGGAACTATATTGCGTGCTGCAACTTTTGTGCGTGACAGCGGAATCCCTATTTTGGGAATCAATACAGGACGACTGGGGTTCCTGGCAACTGTTCAGCAAGAAGATATTGAGAAGTTCATGCAGATGGTTATCGATGGGAAATATACATTATCACCACGGACATTATTAAGTTTACATTGTACTCCCGAGCTTACTGAGCTGGCAAATCTTAATTTCGCATTAAACGAGGTTACAGTAAGCAGAAAAGATACTACTTCGATGATTACAATTGAAACTTCACTTAACGGTGAATATCTTAACTCATATTGGGCGGACGGTTTAATAATTTCAACGCCTACAGGATCAACCGGCTATTCCCTTAGCTGTGGTGGCCCGGTTTTGACGCCTGATGTAAATAGCCTCGTAATCACTCCCGTTGCGCCGCACAACTTAAACGCGCGCCCATTGGTCATTCCCGATTCGACCGAAGTCCGTTTAAAAGTTTCAGGACGTGAACAGCAATACCTTGTCTCACTAGATTCTCGCATTGCTTCGGTCCCGAATGAAGCGATATTGACCATTACCAAAACACCATACAAAATTATGATGGTGGAAATTGAAGGCGAGACCTTTTTTAAGACACTACGCAATAAGTTGCTTTGGGGCCAGGACAAAAGAAATTAAACTTTTTTCGGTTTCCATACTACGCAATCCCAATCACCGTTACTAAAATAAGCAAATAGACTGCTGTTGCACCGGCCGAATTTAATCGCTGTTGAAGTACGCTTTGCGTCTGCAGAATTATTATATTTGCACGCTATTTTAACCAATGAAGAGATTACCTTTATTTTTTCTTATCCTCCTCAGCTTTTGCAAAGTAAATGCTCAGATTAACGAACTTGGAGTTTTCCTTGGAGGCAGTAATTATATTGGTGATGTAGGGCCAACAGATTACATTTCACCCAACGAACCCGCATTTGGGATCTTGTATAAGTGGAACAGGAGTCCGAGGCACGCTTACAGGATCTCTTACACACAAACCAAAATTTCATCAAAAGATTCTGATTCCGACGTTCCGGGCAGAAGCCTTCGCGGATACAGTTTTGAAAATGACATAAAGGAGCTTTCTGTGGGATTAGAATTCAACTTCTTCGACTTCAATCTGCATGAACTTGACCGCAAAGTAACACCATATGTATACTCGGGAATCTCCTATTTTTTTTATGATGAATTGTATGTGGTAAACGGAGAAACAGAAGAAGAGGATACGACTTCAGCAATTGCGATTCCGATGACTGTTGGAATAAAATCGAACATTACGCCCAATTTAATTTTAGGATTTGAGGTTGGGGCGCGGTATACATTTACAGACAATCTTGACGGAAGTGAACCAAAGCCGAAGGAATATGAAACGCTAAAATTTGGCCAGGCGAACAGCAACGATTGGTATGTATTTACCGGATTTACCCTAACATATACATTTGGCGAAAAACCCTGCTACTGCGCAGAATAATCATGGATTTGACAGAACTAGACACAGCAAACTTACCGAAACACATCGCCGTCATCATGGATGGCAATGGACGTTGGGCAAAAAAGCAAGGAATGGTTCGTGTCTTCGGACATGAAAACGGCGCCAAATCGGTAAGCCGTATAGTTGAAGAGTGCGCAAGGCTTGGTATCGAAAATTTGACGTTGTATGCTTTTTCAACTGAAAACTGGAACAGGCCTAAATCGGAGGTCAATACACTGATGAAGTTACTTGTCAGGTCATTGCGTAGTGAACTCCAGAGACTGTGTGAAAACAACATTAGATTACTTACGATCGGCAATTTAGAAAAACTTCCGAAAAGCACTAGTGAAGCGCTTCTTGAAGTAATCGAAATGACAAAAAACAACAGCAGAATGACGCTTACAGTAGCCCTAAGTTATGGGTCCAGAGAAGAGCTGGTGCAGGTTGTAAAGCGTATAAGTGATAAAGTTAAAAATAATATAATTTCAATAGCCGATATAGACGAATCGAGTATTAATCAGCATCTTTACACGCAAAATTTACCGGATGTCGACCTCTTGATTCGAACCAGTGGAGAGCAAAGGATAAGTAATTTTCTGCTATGGCAGATTGCGTACGCTGAGCTTTATTTTACTGATGTTCTATGGCCTGATTTTAAAGAAGAAGATTTATATAAGGCTATAGCCGACTATCAAAAAAGACAACGTAGATTTGGAAAAACGAGTGAACAAATTAAATAATTTTTTAGTGCTACATAAATGTATAAAAATATTCCTGGGAATATTAATATTCGGGAATATTTTTCAATCTGCTGCCCAAGAACGTCCATCTTTTGACTCGGGAACAAGGTATATTCTAGCAGATGTCGATGTTACAGGAAAAATCACCTTCAATAAACAAACTGTCGTCACTTTTGCAGGTCTGCAAAAAGGGCAATCCATCACAGTACCGGGAGAAGAAATTAGCAATGCTATCAAAAAGCTTGGCCGACTTGGCCTTTTCAGCGAAATTGATTTTTACGTAAACAGGATCGAAGGCGACAGCATTTATCTTGAACTAGAGATCAATGAGCTTCCGAAACTGAGTGACGTAAAATTCCAGGGCGTAAAGAAAAGCAAACAGGAGGCATTGATCAAAGACAATGGCCTTACAAAAGGTAAGGTTGTCAATGAAAATTTAATTACTACGACTACCAACTACATCGAAAATCAGTACCGTAAGGATGGTTATTATAATGCTAAAGTTGCTATCAACACCATCGCCGACACTACTGCAAATGAAGTGAAAATGGTGGTGAATATCGACCGTGGTAAAAAAATTAAGATATCTGATATCGATTTCCATGGTAATGAGAGGTTTTCAGATTCAAAGTTGCGCAAAGCGATGAAAAATACAAAGCAGCAAAATTTCGTGCGAATTTTAAAAGCTTCAAAGTTTGTACGCGAGAAATACAAGGAAGATCTTGTTGCTGTTATCGACAAATACAAGGAAAAGGGATATCGCGACGCGAGGATCATTTCGGATTCTGTGGTTTTCAATAAGAAGAAGAATAAGCTTGCCATTACAATTAATCTTGAAGAAGGGCGCAAATATTATTTTGGTGACGTTAAGTTTTTAGGCAACACTGTTTATTCAGATGTGACCCTAGGACGAATTCTTGGCATCAAAAAAGGTGATGTTTATAATGGGGTACTTCTGCAAAAGCGGATTGCCGACAAGACAAAACCTGACGGTGAAGACATTACGAACTTGTACCAAAATAATGGCTATCTGTTTTCGAATATTGATGCTGTTGAAGTCCGTACTGCAAATGACACCATCGATTTTGAAGTGCGCGTCGTTGAAGGTCCGATTGCATACTTTAACAAAATAACTGTTGTTGGTAATGACAGGACAAATGATGAGGTTATTTATCGTGAGCTGCGTACCAAGCCGGGACAAAAATACAGCAAAGAAGATCTTGTAAGGACCATCAGAGAAATTGGGCAACTTGGATTTTTTGATCCCGAAGCAATTGACCCGAAGTTTAAAAATGTTGATGCCGCTGCAGGAACTGTTGATATCGAGTACAACTTGGTAGAAAAAGGATCGAGCCAAATTGAACTTCAAGGTGGTTACGGTGGAGGTGGTTTTATTGGAACTCTCGGCTTGTCATTCAACAACTTCTCTGTCAGAAACATGTTCAATAAAGATGCTTATCGACCTTTGCCAATGGGCGATGGCCAGAAGGTTTCATTAAGATTACAGGGTAGTTCGTTCTTTCAAACTTATAGCATATCTTTTTCTGAGCCGTGGTTCGGAGGAAAAAAACCAGTTCAGTTCAGCACATCGGCGTCATACAGCAAACAGTTTCTAAACAACTTCCAGACAATGGATGTTGACAAAAGCAAAAGCTTCAATATCCTAAGCCTCTCCGTGGGTCTTGCAAAAAGACTGACTGTTCCGGATGACTCGTTTGTATTTTCAAATGCAATCAGCTTTCAGTATTATGACCTTAACAACTACAATACTGGTTTGTTTACATTCGGAAACGGAGCTTCGAGAAACTTAGCATATACAATCGGTCTCTCCAGAAACAACAAAGGTACAAACCCGATCTTCCCAACTTATGGATCAGAATTTAGTGTTTCTGCTAAGTTCACACCTCCATATTCATTAATGAATGGTGTAGATTATGGAGATCTTGAAAATCAGGAAGAATATGCATTGAAATACACTGCAGATTCTGGCTTGGCTACTACAGATGTAAATGGCCAAACCGTCAGCGAAGGCGACTATATCAGGGAAACAGGCGAGAACACCAATGTTTACGAACGTGTAGAGACATATCAGGAGGCAGATGCTGATCAGGCAAAAGTTGACCAAAAGAAGTTTAACTGGCTGGAATACTACAAAATAAAATTCAAAGCGGATTGGTTTACCAAAATTTATGGTAAATTCGTTTTACGTTCAATGGGTGAATTTGGGTTCTTAGGTGCTTATAATCAGGAGAGAGGACTTGTTCCATTCGAAAGATTCTTCCTTGGTGGAGATGGTCTTGCCAACTTTGCTCTTGATGGCCGTGAAGTGATTGGACTACGTGGATATCCGAACCAATCGCTTACTCCAACTGATGATAGAGGGCTTCAGAATGGTGCTACTGTCTACAACAAATTTTCGTTGGAATTGCGTTATCCTATTACACTAAAAGGACAGGCGCAGATTTATGCATTGTCATTTTTAGAAGCAGGAGCTGCGTATGACACGTTTAAGAACTATAATCCATTTTTATTGCAGCGTTCAGCAGGATTCGGTATTCGTGTATTTATGCCAGCGTTTGGATTATTGGGAATTGACTTTGGATATGGATTCGATGCGCTTCCAATTCCAGGTATGATAAAACCAAATGGCTGGGAAACCCACTTTATTATTGGTCAGCAATTCTAATAAAAAGCTGGCATGATATTTTCTAAAGCAATTTTGATTATGAAAAAACATTTTTTAATCTTCCTTATGGCTGTATCTTGTACAGCTTTTGCACAAACAAGAGGTGTTAAGATCGGATTCATTGACATGGAGTATATACTTCAAAATGTTCCTGATTATGCCGAGGCTAACAATCAACTTGAATTGAAAGCTCAAAAATGGAAACAGGAAATTGAAGCTAAAGCGAACGAGATCGTAAAGCTGAAAGAAGCACTTAAAACAGAACAAGTGCTTTTAACCAAAGAACTTATTGAAGAACGCGAAGAAGAAATCAGGTTTCAGGAAAAGGAACTATCGGATTTTCAACAGAAGCGTTTTGGTCCTGGCGGCGATATGATGATTCAGAAGGCTGTACTTGTGAAGCCGGTACAAGATCAGGTCTTTACTGCTGTTCAGGATATTTCCGAAGCAAAGAAATATGATTTCATATTTGACAAATCTTCCGATTTAACAATGCTTTTTGCCGCGAAACGACATGATATCAGTGATCAGGTGATTCGCACACTGACGCGTTCAAGCAAAAGAGATCAGTTGAGCAAAAAAGAGTTAAAGGCAGAAGAGGCAAAAGAACAAAAAGAAGATATGGTTGATGACAATCCAGCTTTGGCTGAACGTCAGAAAGCCTTAGAAGACAAGCGTGCTGCGAGAGAGCAGGTAATGGCTGACAGAAAAGCGGCAGCAGAGGAAAAAAAGCGCGTTGCTGAAGAGAAGAGAAAACAATTGCTGGCTGAACGTGAGGCAAAGAAGAACGGGACAACTGTTGAAGCTGCGCCACCTACTGATGATAAAGCTGTTGAACCTACAACTGCAGAAAAAGCCGAGCGGACTACAAACACCGCTTCAGACACTACTGCGACCGTAGATCCAAGAAAAGCTGCTGCCGAAGCGAGAGCTAAGGAAATTGCAGACAGAAAAAAGGCATTAGAAGAAAAAAGAGCAAAAGCTCTTGCCGACCGTGAAGCGGCGAAAAAAGCTAAGGAAGAACAAGGTGCTAAGAAAGAAGAATAACGATTAAATTTAAATTAATACTTAAACATGATGAAACAAATGAAAACTTTACTAATAGCTGCAGCATTATTCTTAGGTGTAAATCAAGCTGCGACTGCGCAGGCCAAAACGGCCCATGTAGATGTTAGTGAAATTATGACCAAATTGCCGGCAATGCTTGATGCGCAGAAACAACTTGAGCAATTAAGCACAACTTATGATGCCGACTATAAAACAATGGTTGACGAATATCAAAACAAAATCAGAAAATACGAAACTGAAGCTACAACTGTTTCTGATAAAATGAACGAAGAGCGATCTAAAGAAGTTCAGGATATGCAGAAAAGGATTGTTGATTTCAGGGACAATGCACAAAAAGAATTACAGAAAAAAGAACAGGATATAACCAAACCTATTATCGAAAGAGTTAGGGCTTCAATCCAAAAAATTGGAAAAGCCAAAGGTTACCAGTATATTATGAATTCTGCTGAACTACTTCTTGCTGATGGTCCGGATATCACTGCTGACGTTAAGAAAGACCTTGGGTTTTAATATCTGTCGGTTAACAACATAGCTGCCCTTTTTAGGGCAGTTTTTTTTTACATTTGTTTGATATGACAAATAATCTTCCCATTGGGCTATTTGATTCGGGAGTTGGAGGCACTTCAATATGGCGGGAGATTGCGTCGCTTATGCCTGCAGAAGATACTATTTACCTCGCTGACAGTAAAAATGCACCGTACGGTGAACGTTCTAAAGATGAGATAATAGAGTTAAGTAAAAAGAACACCGAATAC
>DASWND010000091.1:0-4627 GCA_036399435.1 Flavobacterium sp. | reverse complement strand
ACTGAGGGCAATCTCATCGCTGTCGAATATTCTTTTCAGGAAAAAAAAATATTCCTGACAAGAATCAACAAGCCCGAGACTTTCAAAGACGAAGAATTTATTGATGAATTTCTCCGTAACATCATGGCAATTGCTATAGAGCGCAAGTTCAAGGTAGTTCCGATTTTTCCGCGGATCGCTCAGTTTATCAGGAAGAACCCTGTTTATAGGGAGTTGCTGCCGCCGGGAATTAAAATTTGATATATTTGCTTACATTTCACTGTTATGGCAAAAAAATACATTTTCGCAGTACTTCTATTTTTCCTCCTAATTTTTCAAAATAAGGCATTACCACAAGCGCCGCCACCGCCGGGATGCGATTTTTTAGCAGCTGTAGACTATGACAACGATGGATTTGCAGAGTTTGATATTGATTGGTTGATAAACGTTTACGTTCCTGCAGATGCACTGAATTTTGGCTACGATGTTTCCGGATATTTATTTGAATGGACAGATAATGTCACAGATGAACCGGTCTCAGGTCCTGCATATATGGCTTACCACGATCAGGATATATCTGCCACAATAACTTATATTGGTCCAGGTCCAAACTACACTGACGATCCTTGGTTTTTATATTATATGACTTCTTGTATGAGCCTCGATGTCTTTGCATATAATGGCGACGAGAATAACAACGGAATTATAAATATCGATGAAGACACCAACGGCAACGGCAACCTTTTGGATGATGACAACGATGGCGATGGCATACCAAACTTTGGGGATCTAAACTCACTCTTAACAGCAGATAATACAATAGCAAAATTGCAGCTGACGCCAAATCCTGCAACTGACATACTTAATTTAAATGTCTCTAATGTTCAGATTTATGATCTTACAATTTATGATCTGACAGGAAAACAAATACTAGATATTAATAATTCGGCTCAGCCAACGATCAATATCAGCACAATACAACCAGGTATCTACTTTGTGAATGTGAACCAATCTGGAAAATCCTTCCGCCAAAAACTCATCATCAACTAATTATAATTTTTTTCCATAATTGCGTTATTGTTAACGGATTGATTTTTCAAAAATCAATACCTTTAACATTATGGATGCAGATATCAACCTAAAAATCATCGACTTCTTCGAGCAGATCGAGAAGTACTACGGCTGCAAGACCGAAATAACCGAAGGTCTTTACTCTCGCTACGAGAATTTCGATGCGAATGTTACGACCTGGAATTTATCCGAATTCACGTTGATTCGCTCCGCATACCGAAAACTTGGCGACAGGCTGATGATCGAAGGTGAAAAAATGTACTATGAAATTTCAGCTAAAATTATAGTGGATTTTAAAAATCCTGCCCGCCACACCTATGAGTTTATTGAACTCTACGGCTCGAGTGTTTACCGCATCACCAAAATAAAATTCCACTCTATATATTAATGGCCACAAGGTTTGCCATTGCTGATTCAGCGTCGACTATTACTTCTGAAAAACTAACCCGCACGGAACCATCTTCGTCAATTGAAGAAAGCGTCACAGCCTGAAGTGTATTTATAAGCTCCGGATTAAACGGCGCTTTTACTTTCACATAATTTTCAGTAAACCCATACATGTAGCCTTCCCTGTTCTCAGTTTCGAAAAGCACTGTTCTTGAAGTTGCGATCTGACTTTCATAAAAAGCCCTTCTCTTTTTTACAGATAATCCGCGCAACATTTTACTACGTTTTGCACGAACAACCGACGGAACAACGCCATCCATCAACGCGGCTTCCGTGTTGTCGCGCTCCGAATAGGTAAAAACGTGCAGATATGAAATATCAAGATCATTCAGAAAATGATAAGTCTCCAGAAAATGCTCATCCGTTTCACCCGGAAAGCCAACAATGACATCAACGCCAATACAAGCGTCAGGCATCACTTCACGAATTTTGCTGACACGTTCAGTGTAAACTTCACGCAGATAACGCCTCTTCATTTTTTTCAAAATGTCATTGCTGCCCGATTGAAGCGGAATATGAAAATGTGGAACGAAAGTTCTGCTCTGCGCCACAAACTCAATCGTCTCATTCTTTAAAAGGTTCGGCTCAATTGAAGAAATTCGAAGCCTTTCTATTCCTTCAACTTTATCAAGCTCCTGAACAAGCTCAAGAAAAGTATGTTCGTGTTTTTTATTTCCAAATTCGCCTTTGCCGTAATCACCAATGTTGACGCCGGTTAAAACGATTTCTTTTATATTTTGTCGTGAAATTTCAGCAGCGTTCTCAAGCACATTTTCTAAAGCATCACTTCTTGAAATTCCACGTGCAAGCGGAATCGTGCAATACGTACATTTATAATCGCAGCCATCTTGGACTTTTAGAAAAGCACGCGTCCTATCGCCAATTGAGTAGCTTCCAACATAAAAATCGGCTTCGGCGATTTCACATGAGTGGACTTCACCCATATCATTTTTCGACAAGTCGTTTATGTAGTCGGTAATTTTAAATTTTTCGGAAGCGCCTAACACAAGGTCAACGCCATCAACAGCAGCAAGTTCTTCAGGTTTTAATTGCGCGTAGCAACCGACCGCCGCAACAAAAGCTTTATTGTTGAGCTTCATCGCTTTTTTCACCACCTGCTTAAACTGTTTGTCGGCGTTTTCGGTCACCGAACAAGTATTGATCACATAAATGTCGGCAACATCCTCAAAGTCGACGCGGTCAAAACCTTCATTCTGAAAACTTCGCGCAATAGTCGATGTCTCCGAAAAATTCAGTTTGCAGCCAAGTGTGTAAAATGCGACTTTTTTCTTATCCATTGTTTTTGGGCGTTGCGCGCCGCTCAAGTTTTGCAAGTTCTCAAGTTTAAGATTCGGCGCGCCGGGCTTTTCGCTTCAATATTACGGCTGACGCCGCAATGATTTACGCTGCAATCCCTAACGCAACAGACCTCAACTACCTGCCATTAAAAAGGTCTGCAAAATTACGGACAAATATCGGTTAAAAGAAATACTGACTGCAAATCATCTTCGCAGGTGAAACGGCGTTTGCATCAATGTTGTTATGTCGATGATTAACTAAAGCCATAGCCCTGATGACAGCGGCATCCTTTTGCTGCTTTCTTTAAGCTGCAAAAGATATAGCGAACAGCAGGAATCAGCTCTAAAAAAAACATTATTTACTAATCAACTTCCTGCTTCGGAAAGTGCTTTGGCCCGAGCATATTTTCAGGATTTAGTATTTCATCGATCTGATCTTTTGAAAGAATGCCGTAGTGAAGCACCAGATCATAAACGTTCTTGCCGGTTTCTAAAGCTTCTTTGGCGATCTTTGTGCTGTTCTTGTACCCGATATATGGATTCAGCGCGGTTACGATTCCTATGCTTTGCAAAACCATTTGCCTGCTGTGTTCGGCGTTTGCGGTTATTCCGTCAATGCATTTTATGGCTAAAGTATCCATCGCGTTTGCAAGCAAAGTGATCGACTCAAATATTGAATAAGCTATGATCGGCTCCATGACGTTAAGCTGTAATTGCCCGGCTTCGGCTGCCATGGTTACGGTAAGATCATTCCCAATTACTTTGAAACAAACCTGGTTCATCACTTCGGGAATCACTGGATTGACTTTTCCGGGCATGATCGAAGATCCGGGCTGCATTGCAGGTAAATTTATCTCACCAAAACCGCATCTTGGTCCGGATGACAGCAATCTCAGGTCATTGCATATTTTCGAAAGTTTGACCGCCATTCTTTTTAGCACTGAAGAATACATCACGTAAGAACCCGTGTCGTTTGTTGCTTCAATAAGATTGGGCGAAGTTACAAACGGATGACCTGTAATTTCCGCAAGTTTTTGCGCGCACAGTTCGGCATAACCCGGAACTGCATTTAAGCCCGTGCCGATGGCTGTTGCTCCCATGTTAATTTCGTACAAAAGTGCGGCGTTCTGATTCAGCCTGTCGATTTCTTCGCCTAATGTTGCGGCAAAAGCTTCGAACTCCTGCCCCATCGTCATCGGAACGGCATCCTGAAGCTGTGTTCGTCCCATTTTTAATATGTTGCTGAACTCCACGCCTTTGCTTCTGAACGATTTTATAAGATTTTTCAGATGATCGATCAGCGTCAAGTTCAACATTACAATCGCAAGCTGAATTCCGGTTGGATAAGCATCGTTGGTCGACTGCGACAGGTTTACGTGATCATTTGGTGAGCAGTATTTGTATTCACCTTTTGCATGACCGAGGATCTCAAGAGCGCGATTGGCAATGACTTCGTTCATGTTCATATTGGTAGAAGTTCCTGCGCCACCCTGAATCATGTCGATAATGAACTGGTCATCGAACTTGCCGTCAACAACTTCTTTTGCTGCTGCGACGATGGCTTCTTTCATGTCTTTTTCGAGAAGTCCGAGTTCAAAGTTTGTCTCTGTTGCCGCCCATTTTACGTAAGCAAGCGCTTTTATGAACGCAGGAAAATGATGAAGTTTAGCTCCTGAAATCTTGAAATTTTCTATTGCTCTTTGGGTTTGTATCCCGTAATAAGCTTCTGCCGGAATTTGAAGATTTCCTAAAAGGTCGTTTTCGATTCTGAACATGAAAGTTTTTTCTTAAAGGTACTTCTTTCAGTTAAAAGAATGTTCTAAGGAGTTGCT
>DASWND010000090.1:0-33593 GCA_036399435.1 Flavobacterium sp. | reverse complement strand
CTGAATCCAACGCGCGTATAATTCGCCGGAAGGCTGTTCAGCAAATCCACCTATGTCGGAACCAGTAAAGCCCATGCCTGAAAGGCAAAGCCGTTGAACCTGAATATTAGCTATCCAAAGATGTTCCCATGAAGCCACGTTATCGCCTGTCCAAGATGAAGTATAACGCTGCGCACCTGAATATGCCGATCTTGTTATAATGAATGGGCGTTTTGGATAAGAGAATCTTTTTACACCTTCGTATGTGGCGCGTGCCATTTGTGTTCCGTAGATGTTATGCGCTTTTCTGTGACTACATGGATTTCCATCGTAATCATGGCGGACGTCCATTGGAAATGTTTTACCGGGAACTTCCATAACGGCAGGTTCGTTCATGTCGTTCCAAACTCCTTTGACACCAATGTCCAATATCAGTTCTTTAAATAATCCGGCCCACCATTCGCGGACAACAGGATTAGTATAATCAGGGAAATTACATTCTCCGGGCCAGACTTTTCCTTTCATATACGGACCATCGGCGCGTTTGCAGAAATAGTCATTTGCAATGGCTTCATTGTAGATGCTATATTCAGTATCGATTTTTATCCCGGGATCAATGATGACAATAGTTTTGAAACCATCTTCTGAAAGTTCAGATACCAATTTTGCCGGATCCGGAAAATATTCTTTGTTCCATGTAAAGCATCTGAATCCGTCCATGTAATCGATGTCGAGGTAAATCGCATCACATGGAATCTGTAGCTCACGGAACTTTGCAGTAACTTCCCGCACTGTAGTTTCAGGATAATAGCTCCATTTACATTGATGATAGCCGAGTGCCCATAATGGAGGAAGCTCAGGCTTTCCGGTAAGATCGGTATATGTTGTAACTACATCCTGCATTTGCGGGCCGTAGATGAAATAATAGTTCATTTCGCCACCTTCAGCCCAAAAGCTTGTGACATTCCGGCGCTCATGCGAAAAATCAAAGAAGGTTCTAAAGGTGTTGTCGAAAAATACTCCGTATGCGGTTTTGTCGTCAAGTCCAATATAAAAAGGCACAACTTTATAAAGCGGTTCCTGTTCTTTGTGGAAAGCATATTGATCGGTTGCCCAATTTTCTACACGTTTCCCTTTTAGGTTCAAATGTGCTGCTTTGTCACCGAGTCCGAAGAAGCTTTCGCCATCCGGTGAAGTTTTGCTCATCTTGACAATGTTTCCTCCAAAATGGTAGCTTTCTTCCCAGTGGAAACCAAGTTCATCTTCGAGAATCGAGTTACCTGAAAGGTCATATATTCCAATACGCATGTCAGTTTTATGAATGCGGCAGGAGATCTTGTTGGTCGTGATAATATAGTATTCGCCTTCATCAGTCACTTCGAGCTTATTGTAGCCGTGGGATTGGTTCTTGTCGATAGCATATGAAAAGTCGTTGCTGAAGTAACCTTTTGTGGTATATCTGAACCGCAACATGCTGTCGCGCAAAATTGTGATCTTGAGGATGACGCTGTTATTGGTATGAAAATATACAGAGTCGACTTCTTTATTGAATGCTGTTATTTCGGAAGGATACAGATCGCCTTTATACTCCAGTTCCGTATTTATAATCATCTATGGCTAATTAAGTAGGGATTCCAAACTTACAAAATAAGCACAGAAACGGCGGCTGATTTAACAGATTTATCTACGCAAACGATGTAATTTTGGCAACATTTTTTAAAAATCAAACTACGTAAACGGGGATCAAGCCGCAATCACATTTGACTCTATAAGAATAGTCTCGGCAGTCAGTCGAAACCTAATGAAAAGTTATAAAACATTAATCAAAAGCAAACACAACTGCTGCTAATGGTGGCAGCACAACTTCAGCTGAAAATTGCTTTCCGTTCCACTCAATTGCCTGCGCATCAATAAATTGTTTATTGTGAACGCCGCTTCCACCAAAATTAAGTCCGTCGCTATTAAAGATCTCACGCATTCCTTTATTCATAGGAATTCCGATTCTGTAGTTCTGGTGAACGACAGGTGTAAAATTGCAAATCACCAGAAGCTGACTGTCATCGCTCATGCCCTTTCGGATAAAAGCAATTACAGAATTGTCATGATCCGAATAATTAATCCATTCAAAACCGGATGCATTAAATTGCTTTTCATAAAGCCCAGGCTGATTCTTGTAAAGGCTGTTAAGCTGCGTGATGGTGTTTTTGATTCCATTGTGATATTGTGAATCCAGAAGATGCCAGTCGAGGCTGCTTTCAAAGTTCCATTCTTCGCTTTGGCCAAACTCGGCACCTTGAAACAGCAGCTTTGTACCCGGATGTGTAAACATAAAGCTGTACAGCAAGCGAAGGTTTGCAAAACGCTGCCATTCATCGCCCGGCATTCTTCCCAAAAGTGACTTTTTGCCGTAAACAACTTCATCGTGTGATAGTGGAAGCATGAAATTTTCTGTGAATGCGTATGTCATTGAAAAAGTCAGATCGTTCTGGTGATACTTACGGTAAATGGGTTCTTTTTGAAAATATTGAAGCGTATCGTGCATCCAGCCCATCATCCACTTCATGCCGAAACCGAGGCCGCCGATGTACGTTGGACGTGACACCATTGGAAACGATGTACTTTCTTCGGCAATGGTCTGAACACCGTCGAAATTGACATAAACCGCTTCATTAAAATCTTTTAAAAAGCTGATCGTATCCAGGTTCTCGCGTCCGCCGTAGATGTTGGGCTCCCACTCGCCTTCCTTTCGTGAATAATCAAGGTATAACATCGATGCGACTGCGTCTACACGAAGCCCGTCGACATGATAATGCTGAAGCCAAAAGATCGCGTTGCTGATCAAAAAGGAGCGGACTTCATTTCGTCCATAATTAAATATCAGGCTTTTCCAGTCGGGATGATATCCTTTTCGGATGTCAGGATGTTCGTAAAGATGAGTTCCGTCAAAAAATCCAAGTCCATGCGCATCACTCGGAAAATGCGACGGAACCCAATCGAGGATCACTCCTATTCCCGACTGATGAAATTTGTCGACAAGTTGCATGAATTCCTGCGGATTTCCGAACCTGGACGTCGGTGCAAAATAGCCAACCAGTTGATAGCCCCATGAAGGATCATAAGGATATTCCATGATAGGCATGAACTCGACATGGGTAAACCCGGTTTCAAGTACGTAATTTACAAGTTGTTCCGCGAATTCCGAATATTGTAAAAAGCCGTTATCTGCGTTACGGCGCCATGAACCAAGATGCACTTCATAAACCGAAAACGGACGATCAAGTTTGTTGATTTCTTTGCGTGCATGCATCCAGTCTTTGTCGTTCCATTCATAGCCCAGTTCCCATACAATCGAAGCGGTGTGAGGCGGCTTTTCGCAGTACATGGCAAATGGATCAGCCTTTTCAGTCACGGTGCCGTTATGCGATTTGATCTTGTATTTATATGATGTGCCTCGCTCTACTCCGGGGATAAAACCTTCCCAAATACCTGATGCATCCCAGCGCACGTTCAAAACATGCTCGCCTTCGACCCAATGATTGAAATCACCTACAACAGAAACAGATTCGGCGGATGGAGCCCAGACAGCGAAATATACTCCATTTTGGCCGTCGACTTCGAGCATATGAGCACCGAACTTTTCGTAAAGCTGAAAATGCTTTCCGGCGCGAAATAGGTCAATGTCGAATTTTGTGAAGAGGGAATGTTGAATGGTTTGGTTCATTGGTTGTTTTGTTACTCCAAAATGGAAGTGTAAGCTCCTCGCGTAGTTGATAAACCCCTAGCCCCGGTTGCAGCGGTATCCTCGCAGCGCAGCGGAGAGATATAGCGGAAAACGGGATTAGCTTCTAATTTTTAATAAATTTCTCTGTAAAAATTTGTGATTCAGATGTAATCTCAATAATATAAATACCCGGCGAAAGTGCAGAAACATTGATTTCAGTAGCATTGGTGAATGGTAAATCTATTCTTTTCCCGGATATGTCAGCAGCGACCACTTTACTGATGGTAATGCCTGCAGGATTGTGAAATTTCAAAATATTATTAGACGGATTGGGATAGATCGTAAGCTCAGCACGGCTTACTTCTGCGGTAGATAAGGCAGTGCAGATAACCTGGGAAAAACTGTGATTATTGTTGTTGTTCCCTATTCCGAGTTCGCCGAAACCGTTATAACCTGCACTCCACAATGTCCCGTCGGCTTTTAATGCCATGCTATAATATCCTCCTGCGCTGACTTCGACGAAATTGGTATCAGTTCCTATCTGAATTGGCGTAAGTTGCTCCCACTCGACTGATGGATCTCCGAGCGCGCCTGCGTAATTGTTGCCCCACGTCCACAAGGTGCCATTATTTTTTAAAGCTACTGAATGACGCCTTCCTGCTGAAATTGTCTGCCAGTCGGTATCAGCGCCTATTTGAATGGGAACATAACTATCGTCATTAGTACCATCGCCCAAGCCTGCATTTTCGTTATCGCCCCAAGCCCACAGAGTGCCATCGGATTTAATTGCAAGGCTAAAATCGTAATTTGATGAGATGGTTGTCCAATCGTTGTCGGTACCAATTTGTGTAGGAACATAGACAGTTTCAGTGGATCCATTGCCTAATTGACCGCGGCTGTTCTTTCCCCACGACCAGAGCGTTCCGTCATTTTTAAGAGCAATATTATGGGTTTCGCCGGCCTGAACCACTGCCCAGTCTGTGTCTGAGCTGATCAGCATCGGAGTATTTTGCTCTACAATTGTAGCGTCGGCGTACACTCCGAAATAGTTGAAGCCCCATGCCCAAAGAGTTCCGTCGGATTTGATGCCAACCGTGTGAAGGTCACCGCCTGAAATCGCCTTCCATGTTTCGGTTCCAAGTTGTATAGGCGTCCGTTCGTCGGCGTTTGTACCAACGCCAAGCTGACCATATTCATTTCGACCGAACGCCCAAACGGTGCCGTCGGCTTTAAGTGCATATGCGTGATCAGATCCTGCTTCGATCGAAACCCAGTCGGATGCGGTCCCGGTATGTTGTGGCGTGTTGCGATTTTGTGTATTGCCTAAGCCAAGCTGGCCTGCGTAATTATCGCCCCAGTTCCAAAGTGAACCGTCAGCTTGCAACGCCATGCTGTGATGCAGTCCGCCATTGATGCTTTGCCAGCATTGTGCACTTGCCATTGCACCAATAGCAAATGTCATTAAAAGTAAAATTTTCTTCATGTTTTTCGAAATTAAGTTATTTTTCCAAATCCCATAATGCTCGAGATTCCTGTCAATGGAATCACTGCCCATCGCGGACGTGAGTTGAGCTCATATCCGAGTTCGTATACTGCTTTTTCTAAAATACAGTATTTTAGCAAAAAGTCGATCTCTTTGCGATAACCGATGTTAAGATTGCCGCCCTGGGCAACTTCGGTATAGGTTTGAAGAAAAACACCCACGAAATATCTGAATAGAATTTCACCTGCTGCGAACAGTTCTTCCTGTTCGTATGGATATTTGTCTTTATTGTTGAATAATGTTGCGTAAATCGCATAATGGAACGATCGGAACATTCCAGCTACATCCTTTAGTGGCGGCTGTTTTACCTTCCGGTCGCGGATGGTGCTTTCGGGCTCACCTTCAAAATCAAGAAGCCAAAAATCGTCGCCATTGACAAGCAATTGGCCGAGGTGATAATCGCCGTGAATTCGGATGCGCTCGCTTTTCATCTTAGTCCAGTCAAAATCGAGGAACAGTTTTCTGATTTCCTTTTTATGGTCAAGAAACTGGTTTGCGAGTTCAAGTGCGAGTCCGTCGAGTTTGTGCAGGTTGTTTTCAAGAATATTTAACCTGTTTTGAAACTGATATGTCAGCCTGTTCTTCAGCCATACAGTGTAATCGCCGTTATAGGTTGTTGGCGTAAAAGCTGTTTCGTAAATATCGCTGCCGAGAGCTATATGCATTTCAGCGGTACGCGTTGCCATGGTTTTGATGCGCAGAAAGATGCTTAATCCTGCCCAGTCAATTATTTCATGTGGAACTTCATTTATTTTCAAACGAGAAAATAGCTCGATATTCGGCAGTTTGCTGATATTGATTTTCTTCTGCTTGAGGTTTTCGAAGATCCGATCACATTCTTCAAGCATAAACTTCCACGCATCGCCCTGATTTTCTACAAGTTCCTGCATCAGCGCAAGAGTTATGTCTTCTTCGCCTAAGTTGATGTTGATGCTTCCTTTATATGCCGGGCTATAATCAAAATGCATTCGCTCGGTTAGGAAGCGGCTGATTTCGTAATCGGGATTTGTGCTGATGTAAATTCTGCGGAAGATCTTTAGCACATATTTATTGTTGTATACAATTGAAGTGTTGCTTTGCTCAACATCCATAAACCGTGAAGAAATATACTCTTCTCCTGACATGCTTTCACCTCTGTGAAATTTGACTTTTACATCCCGTGAAGGCGTTTGTCTGATAATATTTTCATACATCAGCCTTCTAAAGTCTTCCTGGTGAAGCGCATCAACCAGATAGCCGTCGACGCCATTTAAAGTAACGGCAGCGATAACTGTGCTTGTGTCGAGTTCTTCTTTTGCCATAAAGGCAATTGGCATGAAGTAGTTTTGGAAGAAGGCTTCTTTATAATTGACCTCAAGCAAGACGCCGTAGTAGTTGTTGTTTTCAGATGCAATTCGGAAGTAATCCTGCACTTCGATATATTTCAGTGTACTTGACTTACCGCCGTACCAACGCTTTTTAACGATATAGCTTTCGAGAATGTCGGCACTAAAATCTTTAAGAAAATCGTGATCTTCGAATGCGTTTTTCCAATCAGTCTTAAAAATGAATGGCGTGCTGAACGTTCCCTTGCCTGCATCTACTTTCATGACCGTTGGATTTTAAAAAGGTGAAATGGAAGCGCGGGATGGAGTTCGACAAAATTCCATTCCTTATCCCAAATATAGCTGTCGCCCGTGATTAAGTCAAATAATTTAACAGATTGATTCCCAATTTGTTCAATCGGAAGACGAACTAACCCTTGCTTCGGGTAAAATGGATCGAGATTAGCGATCATCAGTGTTTCGTCCTGCCGTAGATCATCAAATTTATAGTAGGCAATTAACTGATCATTATCAGCGCCACAGAATACGATATTATTTGTTTGTTGTAGTGACGGATGCTCTTTTCGTATCGCATTAATTTTTGATATCACAACCGTTAGTTTGTTTTGCTTTTCCCAATCCCAATTAAAGAAATCGTATTTTTCGCTGTTCATGTATTCTTCTTTTCCGGGTAAAGCTTCGGCAATCATGTGCTCGTAAACCGGACCGTAAATTCCAACGCTTGAGCTCAGTGTTGCTGCAAGAAAATATCGTTGAAGATGCACAGCCTCATTGCCGCTTTGAAGTGCATACGGATTAATATCGGGCGTATTCGGCCAGAAGTTCGGACGATAATATTCTTTTTGATCGGTTTGGGTCAGTTCAGTTACATATTCGGTCAGTTCCTGTTTAGTATTGCGCCATGTGAAATATGTATACGATTGTGAAAAACCTTGTCTTGCCAGTTCCTGCATGATCTTCGGACGTGTAAAAGCTTCAGCGAGAAACAAAACATCAGGATGCTTTTTTTTAATTTCGGCTATCAGCCAACCCCAGAAGTAAAATGGCTTTGTATGAGGATTATCAACCCTGAATACTCTGATCCCGCATTCTTCGATCCAGAACAATGCAACATCAAGAAGCTCTTTCCAGAGATTTGTCCAATCATCACTTTCAAAGTAGATCGGTAAAATATCCTGATACTTTTTTGGTGGATTTTCCGCATATTGAACTGTGCCGTCCGGTCGCCATTTGAACCACTGCGGGAACTCCTTTACATAAGGATGATCGGGCGCTGCCTGAAGTGCATAATCCATTGCAATTTCAATATTAAGCTCTTTTGCTTTGGTGACCAAAGACTTGAAATCTTCGATCGTACCTAACTCAGGATGAGTTGATTTATGTCCGCCATATTGGCTTCCGATTCCCCACGGTGAGCCAACATCGCCCGGTTCAGCGGTGGTTGCATTGTTTTTCCCTTTTCGGTTGATTTCTCCTATAGGATGAATCGGCGGAAAGTATAACGTGTCAAAACCCATTGCAGCTACACGTGGCAAAAGCTTTTCACAGTCTGCAAAAGTTCCGTGTTTGCCCGGTTCTCCGGAAGCCGATCGTGGGAAGAACTCATACCATGTGCTAAACAGCGCTTTTTTGCGATCTACATAAACAGGATACTCAACAGAACGATTAGCAAGCTGCCGTGTCGGATATTTTGTAAATAGAGCTTTTAAATCGTAAGACATTGCTGCAGCTGCGGCTTTGTCATACTGATTCTCATCTGCGAACAATTCAGCAATTGATGTAAGATATTTTGACTCGGACGGATCAGCAAGTTCATTTATTGCTTTAATGTATTCAGCACCTTCCAACAGCTCTGAAGTGACTCGCTGATTGTCCTGCAACTTACGTTCGGTGCCGTGCTGCCAATTCAATGCATAATCAACCCATCCTTCAACATAAAATTTGTAATTACCTTGTTTATCAACGACGAAAGAGGCAGTCCATTCATCATTCGACAGCGGCTTCATCCTTTCCTCAAACCACGCTTCATCATCTTCATGTTTATACATCACGCTACATGCAATGATATCATGACCGTCGGCGAAAACATCTGCAGTAACATTGACATTTTGGCCAGTAATTCTTTTTATATCGTATTTTCCATCATGTAGTTGTGGCTGAACATTTTGAATAATTACACGCGTCTGGTTTGGCATTTTATACTTTATTTATGAGTTCTAAAGTAGTAAAAATAGCATTATATAATAACTTGCAGAAAAATAAACGCCAATGCCAAAAAAAGCAGGAAAACCTAAGAATCCACTAAAAATTCCAACGCTTATATTGTTAACTGGCAGACTTCTTCAACTCATTTCGCCAAAAATGGCGATGCGCTTCGCAGCACGAATTTTCACAACTCCTTTTAAGTATAAAATCCCACGACGTGAACTTGAAATGGATCAAAAATCCAGACAAATCAAGACGCACATCAACGCAATAAATAAAGATGTAGTCGTTTACTTTTACGGAGACAGCGAAAGGAAGATCTTGCTGGTCCACGGCTGGTCGGGACGCGGGACACAACTTTTTAAATTTGCCGAAGCATTGCTTGAACAGGGATTTTCCACCGTAAGCTTTGACGCACCCGCACACGGAAAATCATCGGGAAAAACTACGGTGATGCCTGAATTTGTAGCGACGATTCTACAGCTTTCGAAAGAATATGGACCTTTTGAAGGCGCAATCGGACATTCATTAGGCGGAATGGCTTTATTAAACGCAGCCAAACGCGGATATAAAACAAACGCCATCGTCACCATAGGAAGTGGAAACATAATACAAGATGTCATCGATGAATTTACTGATAAAATGAAGCTCGATCGAAAAATCGGCTCTTTGATGTCGGTTGAATTTGAAAAAATGGCAGGCGAAACTATGCACAGCTATTCCTCGTATATCGCAGCACGTGAAATTGACTTTCCGGTTCTCGTGATTCACGATAAAAATGATCACGAAGTCCCTGTCGAATCAGCGAAGCAGATTGTTCCAAACCTAAAACACGGCGAATTAATGCTTACAACGGGACTTGGCCACCGGAAAATTTTAGGCCATCACGAGGTGATAGAAAAATCAATCACTTTTTTAAAAAATAATATATGAAAAACGTAATTTTATTATTGATGACAATGTTGTTCCTCCAGTCATGTAACGGACAGCAGAAACAAGCAGAAAACAAACCTTCAAATCTAAAAGTTGTAAAAACCGATGCACAATGGCGTGCCGAACTGACGCCCGAGCAATATGAAGTGCTTCGCGGAAAAGGAACTGAAAGGCCTCATACCGGGGAATACGTCAACAACTTTGAGAATGGAAAATATGTCTGCGCAGCATGTGGAAATGTATTGTTTGGATCTGATTCCAAGTTCGCATCAGATTGCGGCTGGCCATCATTTGACAAGGCTATCAAAGGTTCTGTTATTTACAAAACCGACAGCAGTTTCGGAATGGAGCGAACCGAAGTCATGTGCGCTTCATGCGGCGGACATCTCGGACATGTTTTTGATGATGGGCCAGAAGAAACAACAGGTAAAAGATATTGTACAAACTCAGTGTCGGTGAAATTTATTCCGGCAGCAAAAAAATAAGTTTATGAAATACCCAGTTCAAAAGACAGAAGAAGAATGGAAAGCACAACTCGGACCCGAACGCTATAAAATCCTTCGACAAAAAGGAACCGAATTTGCGCATTCAGGTGAATACAACCTCCATTTTGATGAAGGAACTTACTGCTGCGGCGCATGCGGTGAACCATTGTTCGAAAGCAACTCCAAATTCAAATCAAGTTGCGGATGGCCTTCATTTGATGAATCAATTCCCGGTAAAGTCGAATATATCAAAGACACAACTTTTGGCATGGTTCGAACAGAAATCCTCTGCGCCACCTGCGGAAGCCACCTCGGACACGTTTTTGACGACGGTCCGACCCAAACCGGAAGTCGCTACTGCGTCAATTCACTGTCAGTCGATTTCAAAAAGTAGCATGGCAAAAAAAGCGCGTGAAGTCAACTGGCCGCAGGCATTTCGGGAACTTATCGAAAAGTATCGCGACCACAAGCACATGCTCGATTACCACAATCTTTATCAGTTGATGGTTATGGTTGTTCTTGCCGCGCAAGACCGCGATGCCAACATCAACAAGCTTGCTCCTGCCCTTTTTCAGGCTTATCCAAATATGAAAGCGCTTTCAAAAGCTGAAGTCGACGATATTATTCCCTTCATAAAATCCGTCAGAGGCCACGTCAAAAAAGCAGGCTGGCTGCAGGATATTGCCCAGCATGTCAAGGATGACAAAAATATTCCGGTGACGATGAAAGAACTGGTCGATTTAAAAGGTGTCGGACGAAAATCTGCAAACGTTATCATGCGTGAAGCCGGTGTCGAACTTGAAGGAATCATGGTAGACCTGCATGTCGTTCGCGTAGCACCACGACTCGGGATCGCAAAGAATACAGACGCTAATAAGATCGAAAAAGAACTAATGGAAGCACTTCCAAAAGAGCTGTGGACCGAAGCCGGAAGTGCCCTGTCGTTCCTCGGGCGTGAAGTTTGCCGCCCAACAAATCCGCATCATGCCGAGTGCATCATGAGCAAATACTGCGAATATTGCCATCAGAACAACCCTCAGGCTTGTGGTGACTAGGGCGTGTCCCCAAATCAGCATTTCTACTTACATTATCTTTCCGTTTGGGGCCGCGCTGTCCGCTTCAATCTTTTTTTTCGCTGCGCTCCATAAAAGGATTTCCGCTTCCATCGCTCACGCAATTATAGTTCGGCTTTAGCATCTAGTTCCGATACAGCATAAGTCGGCACTGTCTATCTTATTGAAGTACCCAATTATAATATTATCGTTCCAAGTTAAAAATGGCGTTACCTCCTTGTTATTCAATATATTTGCTGATATTGAACTTTTTGACCACTCGCCAATACATACAATATGCTTCTAAAATTACACTCTCCTAAAAGTTTCATCTTATCGTTGCTCCTTATTCTGACTTCACAGTTTGGTATCAGCCAAATGGAGCCAATCAACATCGGACACAAAGCCGGATTCGAAGAATACATTGAAACATTCAATGAATTCACCCCAAAAAACCACCCCGGTAGTGGCGCCCAAGAGCAGATTATATGGAGGATCAATGACAATATTTATATCTATGGGAACGCTAATGGCAACTTCGATTATGGTACATCGGCATTCTGGGTTTACAATATGACCATCAAACAGTGGAAGTGCATACAGCCAATGGTCACTGAGATAAGTTATGGTACCAAAGGAGTCTTTAGCGCAACCAACAGCCCGGGGCCTCGAAAAAAAAGCACCACGTTCAGTGATGCGGCAGGCAATCTATACTTATTTGGCGGAAGTTACCTAAATGACCTGTGGAAATTTGATATTTCATTAAATCAGTGGGCATGGATCGGCGGAGACCAAGGCCAGGACGGTTTTGAAGGAATTCCCGGCCCAGTCGGTGTCGAATCAAATCTTTATTTTCCCTCTATCAGAAGGGATGTGAAACCTTCCATCGGACCTGATGGCATGATTTACATCTACGGTGGTTATGCAGATACTTGGGATGGCTATATAAGATCTGACTTGTGGAGGTACAATCCAACCAACAATGCTTGGACCTTGATATACAATAGAGTGGTTGCGAATAACTCCGTAAGCGGCCAAAATATTGCGGCAATGGGAGCTGAAAACGTTAACAATCATCCCGGGCGGCTGTCACATCATACATCATGGTTTTATAATAACAGTCTGTATACTTTTGGAGGAACTCCATTTTATACAACTGATGAAGATGGATACTACAATCAGGTTTGGAAGTACAACTTAACAACACAGCAATGGGCTTGCCTGAAAAACCCATCCGGCACCGATGCACTTTACGGTGAACAATTGGTCAGCAATGCAAATAATACTCCTCCACGCCTGCAGTCAACATCAACTGCAGTAACAATTGGCAATGAGGCATATTTTTTTGGTGGACGTGAAATTGGTGGCGATACAAGCGATCTCGACAATCGCGGACTTCATAGCTGCCTTTGGAAATTCAATATGACTACTAATGAGTGGACATGGATGAAAGGCAGAACCATTGTATTTAATCCCGGATTCTATGGAAAGAAAGGAATCGAACGTGAGGAAAATTTGCCTGCCAGTCAAGCCAATAGCTTCCTTTGGGTCGACAATGGTATCATCAAAATGTATGGTGGCAAAACTAGTGCTGGGAATCTAATTGAATTTTGGAAATACGATCCATCCAGCAACAATTTCACCTGGATCGACGGTAAAGGCAGAACCTTTGTCCCCGGCTATCAAGATGACGATGATGAATTTATAGAAGACGCTTCAGTTCCACTTGTTTATAATAAACTAAAAGGCAGTGAACTGCAATGGGGGCAAAAAAGCCAAAAGCTCTGGCACATGCTTGTAGACAGCGGCATGTGGGAATATGATATTGTCACTTCAACAAACCATTTAATAATCGCAGATCCAACCGGTGTTGGTCACTACGGTCAACAAGGAGTTGCAGCACCAGAAAATATTCCGCCTTACAGAGCTGATGGTTTGTTATGGGAGACCAACTCCAGCCTCTATCTGATGTCTGGAAGGAAAAACAATGTACACATGAACGATTTCTGGATCTTTGATAAAGCAACAAAGATGTGGACATGGTTAAACGGTGCTCCGGGACAAGAAACACCATATTTCCAATACGGCGCAATAGGCGAAGTAAATTCATCGAACTATCCAAAAAGCCGCACAAATGGCCAGGCTTGGGTTGATGCAGATGAAAACCTATGGTTGTTTTCGGGGACCAACGGCCAATCATATTATATGAATGATTTTTGGAAATATGATGCAAGCATCAACACATGGATATTAATGGGCGGCGATGCCAACAATGCTACAAGTACCGCGGCTTATTATATTGACACTTATCCGCCCTTTGTTATAGATGCAGCTTGCTGGTCAGCGGGAAATAATTTATATTTTTATGGAGGTCAGGGATTAGCGAGATCTCAAACTTCACAGAATCTTACAACAGGCAGATTAAGTGATGTCTGGAAGTATTCCATAGGCAGCAACACCTGGACAAGGGTCAATGGAAACCGAAAACAAAACATGCTTGCAAATTACGGCGTCTTGCAATACGGCTTCACATCAAATTTGCCGGGATCGCGTCAGCATCATCAGTATTGGAGTGACGATTTCGGGAATTTCTGGATGTATGGTGGAATGGGTGAAGGTGAAGTAGAAGCAACAGAGTCTTACCTGTTTGATTTCTGGAAATATGATATTTCATTAAATATGTGGATCTGGATGGACGGCCCTAAAAATCCCCTTAACGTTTTTGATGGCAGCCTGGATGCATACGATTGGAACGCCCCGGCAACGACATCTTTTCATAGTCCCGTTTTCAAAGGTAATGGCAAATACTATCTCATGTTCCGCAGCAACACAACTACTTTATGGGAAGTCAGCATTGCAGGATATCCAGGGAACTATAACATGATTGACGGTTACGCCAGATTTGACAGCAACGGCGACTGCGATCCAACAGATACACCGATTGCGAACCTGAAGCTCGACATCAACAATATCGGTGCGCAGTTCTACACAAACCTTGAAGGATATTACAAAATCTACACGCCCCAGCTCAACAACACGTTGCAGAACACCGGTTTGATACAAAACAACAGCTTTTTTAATGTTACACCTTCAAGTCATACGATCAACTTTACAACGTTCAATGACAGCCAGTCGAGAAATTTTTGTGCATCTCCAAACGGAGCAATTTCCGATCTTGATGTAACAATCATCCCGCTAACTGAAGCACGGCCCGGCGTTAATTCAAGATATAAGATAATCTATAAAAATAAAGGCAACACGACTTTGTCAGGTAATGTGGCATTTAATTATAATGATGATTTAGCTGATTTCGTGTCAGCAACAATTAATCCTGATACGCAATCTGTCGGCCAATTGACGTGGAGCTATAGCGACCTAGCGCCTTTCGATTTTAACAGCTTCGAAGTAACACTCAACATCAACACTCCAACAGAAGCTCCACCTGTAAATGGTGGCGATATCTTAGAATTCACGTCTGTTATCAATCCAACAGCAGACGATTATACACTAGCTGATAACACTTTTACCCTAAGCCAGGCTGTCGTTAATTCGCTCGACCCGAACGATAAAACATGTCTTCAGGGAACAACGATTGAAGAAGAAATGGTTGGTGAATATCTGACATATCTGATCCGTTTTGAAAACACCGGAAATGCAACTGCGCAAAATATTACCGTTACTGACTTCATAGACATTTCAAAATTCGCAATCGAAAGCATCGAAGCGATCGACAGCAGCCATCCTTTCAGAATGACTGTCACTGAAGGCAACCGAGTAGACTTTTTGTTTGAAAATATTGACCTTCCTTTTTCTAGCGCTACAGATGATGGTTACATCGCCTTTCGAATCAGAACGCTTCCTGATTTAGAACCTGGCGAAACGGTCAGTAACGCAGCAGCGATCTATTTCGATTACAATTCGGCTGTAGATACAAACAACTATATAACTTCAATCGAAGGCGAATTGAATGCAGAGGATTTTGCAGAAGAAAATCTTATGGTATATCCAAACCCGGTTAAAAATAATCTGTATTTCAATGGAAGTGCCTCGATTACAAAGATTTCAGTTTACGATATCGCCGGAAGGATTTTAAGTACCGCCAGCGTCACCGGAAATACAGCTGATCTAAGCGCACTGGCACGTGGAGTATATATCATTAAAGCGTTTTCTACAGATGCGGCACAAAGCTTTAAGATAGTCAAGGAGTAAGATCTGCGGAATTTAAACCTGTGGTTTTAGATTTATTAGGGCGTGTCCCCAAATCGGCAATGTCGTATCTAGCGGCTTCACGTTTGGGGCCGCGCTGTCCGCTCTATCTTTTGCTCATGCTTCACAAAAGGATGCCGCTTCCATCGCTCACGCTGATAATAACATAGTTTCGTCCGCCAAACAACAATATAAGATACTTCCTACCCAACTTAGAATATTTGCGTCTTTCATCGCTTATTTCTGCACTTCGTCGTGTTAAAGTCAGTATTTTCATGTGGTGCTTCATGTTTTTGCTGCACATTTGCATCCGAAAACGCCCCCAATGAAAACAAAAATACTTTTAATCATCTCGATTTTTTCATGCGCTCTGCTCCAAGCCCAAACCTACGGCTGCACAGATCCGCAGTCAGTAAGCTATAATCCGCAAGCGACTCACAATGATGGAAGCTGCCTTTATGAAGAGCTGACTTTAAGCCCAACCTCATCTACCGTTCTTCCAACATCGGTCATCGAGTCATCAGGCATGATCATATGGAACGACAAGCTGATCACCCACAACGACAGCGCCGACAGCAAGTTGTATGAATTAGATTCATTGAGCGGCGCTTTAATTCAGACTTATACCCTTCCGACACTCAACACCGACTGGGAAGAAATTTCACAGGATGAAGAGTATATTTATGTGGGCGACTTCGGAAACAACGCGCACGGAAACAGGGCTAATCTGCACATTATCCGGATCACAAAAGAATCTCTCCTTGCCGGAAGTCCGGTTGTTGATACTATAAATTTTACTTACCAGGATCAAATCAGCCTTGCATCGGTTCCAAACAACACGACCAATTTTGATTGTGAAGCGTTCATCGTAAAAGATGGTTTTATTTATCTGTTTACGAAACAATGGTCCGCACAATCGACATCGGTTTATAAATTATCAATTGAGCCGGGCAACCATGTAGCTGAATTGCTGCTGAATTATCCCATAAACGGAATGGTAACCGGAGCTACTTACAACATCGAAAAAAATATTCTGGCACTGACAGGTTACAACAATACGCTATCACCATTTATAATGCTGCTTTCTGATTTCGAAGGCGACAGCTTCTTTAGCGGAAACAAAAGGCGTGTAAATATCCCGTTGCAGTTGCATCAGATAGAAGCTATCACGAGCTCCGACGGCCTTCATTACTATCTCACCAATGAAAGGTTGGTGCAGCTGCCGTATTTTAACATCCCTGCGAAACTGCATAAATTTGATCTAAGCAATTATGTGGTAGATGCAAGTGCTCTTGGAGTTTTCGAAGACGAAATCACTTCAGGAATTCAGGTTGTTGACAACACATCTTCCCAAATGCTTGAATTCAAATGCATGGAAGATCACATCGGCAACAGCTATCAAATCATTGATAGTGCTGGAAAGGTTTTTCACAAAGGTATCATCTCCAAAACGCAGACAGAAATTTATTCACAAGAAATGGCTGCCGGCGTATATTCATTGGTCACTGGTTCACGCAAGAAAGAGGTGCTCAGATTTTTAAAGCAATAAGTTCCATCCGCAGGGTGACATAAGGTTCATTTTTTTACATTTAGCAAATGAACCAGTCAATATTCACCATCGGGAAACCAGTGCTTCTTACGCAGTTAAAAGACATGTCCCGTCCGTTTGGCCGAAGTACAAACGCGAAATCGCACCTCATCCTTGAGTTGACAATCACAGATAAATTATTGACGCTGGTTGTTCCGGGAGCGCGTATTGAAATGTATTGCGAAACCCGCAGCACCTGCAAAGCAACCGTCGGATTTATGTACTTTCTCGATATTGTAAAGACATTGAAAGGCAAGGTCGTAACATGCGCAGTGACAGATGGTACTTTAGAGATCAATGGACTTAAAATAAAGGCCGAAACAACATTTTTTAGCGATGATTCGATTTTAAGGAGCATTAAACTTCCACTAAATTATTCCGACCGCGATTTACTCCGACTTGAATCGGCAGGTTATACGACAGAGGTATTGTTATTCAATAAGCTTCACGCACAGATCGAGTATGCCAGGGAAAAACTTGCTGTTCAAGTCAGTGCAGCATCAAAAGCCCTGGAGGTTTATGGCGTAAAGCACAAAGAAATTGAAGAACTGGTATTGAGGAAGTTAATGTCTTAATTAGATTTAAACACAAATTATCATTTGATAATAACGCCGATCGACTTTGTGCATTGGCTTGCAGCGAGATCGTTAGAAGCCTGTGCACATGCCCAATATTTTTTAGAATCTGCTACAACTATCTGAGGAGAACAATTTTCCTGTCCGATGCAGGCGGTGTAATAAACCTGAAGATAGTTTTCGCTCACTAGCTGGTCAGTGATATATAGCTTATTTTTCCTTTTTTCGAGCCATTTTGCTACAGTAATGTTGTGTTCACTATCAGTCAATATTACGCAATAATATTCGTCACTGACTTCTCCCACAGTATTACGTTTTTCAACCGAAATACTGAAGTTAGGTGCTCTCTGCTCCTCTTTAAACAGAAGTTCAATTACACGCTTTTTAAGCTTCACCGTATCAGCGGTGATCTTGAATCCGTCATCTTTAATTTTTGCGAATAATATTTGATTCTGCGCAAATGAGCAGTTGAGTAATAAAAGCGCAATAAGAGTAAAAGTTAGTTTCATAAGTTGTGGTTTGGCTTTATCCACTAATTTGGATAAGGCAAGATATGCATTAAATTACCACAACGTATTTTCATCATATTAAATCAGTGAGTTATTGGAAACTCAAGAGGTAAACTCTCCGTACATACGGTATGCGAAAACTATCATTATTTATTCTGCTTATTAGCCCGTGGCTGCTCCCGGCGCAAAAGATCAATAATACCGCCTCTTTCCGAAATATTGCTTCTGACAGGTACTTTCGTTTCAACTACGAAAACGACTACTTTGATGCCACCGATAGGGATTATACTCAAGGATATAGTTTTGAAATTGTGACGCCATGGCTATCCCGGAATCCTCTCAATCATCTCTTAATAAAACAGGCGAATTCCCGCTTTAAATATGGCTTGACAGTCGAACATATCGGATTTACGCCGTACAAATATGAAAGTGACCAGATCCAATACAATGATCGTCCGTTTGCGGCAGCGATAATGGTAAATAGTTTTTTAATTGCTACCGATACATTACACAAATCGCGAATCAGTTCATCATTAAGTATAGGAATACTTGGGCCCGGTGCATTTGGTGGTGAAATGCAGACAGCAATTCATGAAGCGACGGGAAACGATATTCCTGAAGGCTGGCGCCATCAGATAAAAAACGATGCTGTTATCAACTACGAAATCGGCTATGAAAAACAATTGCTGCGCTTTCGAAATAACATTTTACTTCAGGCTAACGGAAAACTTCGCGTGGGAACACTGTCTACAGGGGCTTCGGTTGGTATCGCAGCAATGGCAGGACTTTTTTCCGCTGATTGGGACGCAATTAACTCAAAGCGGAAGTACCAGATTTATGCATACTCGCAACCTTTGATCAACGTTGTTGGCTACGATGCTACACTCCAAGGCGGAATTTTTAATCGCGCAAGTCCATATACCATTGCCTCGGATAACGTTGAGCGCTTCACTGCTCAACATAATTACGGGATAATCCTTCAGAGCCGTACGATGTATTTTGAATATTCACGATCAGTTATTTCGCGTGAATTCAGAACCGGCAGAGCTGCAGGTTGGGGCGGCGTCAGGATTGGGTTTCGGTTTTAATATTGTGAATCAGATGTTAATATAAATTCGCAAATTTGAAATTAAAATCAATGATCTACAAATGTATGACTGATTCTCTTCCACGTGTTTTTGCCGGGATGTAATTTGTAAATCATTTTGCTCAGTTGATATGCATTGGCATGAACTAGTGTGGTAAGTGTTCTTTGCGACTTATTTATTATATGCGGAAAAAACTCCATTGATTCGGTCAGGAAATTATCTAAAATAAAAGATCCGGAAGCAGTTTGAATAAAATAGCTATACGTTGGACCTCCGTTTCCTCCAGAATCATTTTTAATGGAAAGATCTTCTTTACCATCAAAATTATAGTCAGCAATTATTAAATCGCCAAAGTCGTTGTCCTGATCTAACAAGTGTTCATTAACATGCGTTGAATGCGACCGAACAAGCGAACAATCATTGAATGCAGGTTCGAACAACCATCCGGAGCCGATCCTGATTGTCTGTAATAGATTGCGAGACTTTTTGCTAATAATATCCACAGTAACAATGCAGGTGTCACTATCAGTACTTGGTAGCCGTTCTAACGTAGTTTTAAAATCAAAATCAGAAGAAAGATTACTGTGATAGCATGTCTGTGCACCTGCAAAATTGAAGATACTTAAAAAAGCTACGGTGATTATTTTAGACATGTCTGAAGCATTACCACTAAATTCTTTTCGCGCTGGCAAGAGGCAGTATAATATTAAAAGTAGCTCCTTCGTCCTCGCGGCTTTCGGCGAATATGATCCCGCCATGCCTCTCTACGATTTTTTTACAAAGCGACAAACCTAATCCAGTGCCTTCATATTGGTCTTTTGAATGAAGCCTCGAAAAGGTTTTAAAAATTTTCTCTGCTTCCGATGAACTAAAGCCAATGCCATTATCTTCGACCTTCAATAAAACGTATTCCTCTTTACGGCCTTTTAGATCAAACTTTATAAAATCATTGTTGCTCAGCAATTGTGACTTGATATCGATAACTGCAGGAATATCGCCTTTTGAAAACTTTAGCGAGTTGTTGATCAGGTTATAGAATAGTTGATATATCAATATAGAAGATCCTTCTATAGATGGTAAATCCTTTCTTCGAATAATTGCATTCTTTCGTAGAATCAGCAGTTCAAGGTCTTCTTCGATCTGGGTTATTGTATCATTGATATTGATGCTCTTATTCTCTACTAACTCACTTTCTACTGATGAATACATTAAAACACCGTCTATCATTGTAGCAAGTCGCCGTGCGGCGCTTTCCATTTTTGTGACATAATTTTTTGCTCTGTCAGGAAGTTCTACGCCAAATTCTGCAGTAAGACGATTTCCAAACGTTATAATCTTACGAACAGGTTCTTTCAGGTCATGAGAAGCTACATGAGCAAATTGCTGCAGGTCTTCGTTAGAACGCTGCAATTCTTTGGTCCGTTCGGCTACTAATGTTTCGAGCTTTTCTGCAAAAGTCTTTTGAACGTGAATGTCAGTTAATGCACCGATAAATTTCACCACACTGCCACGTTCGTCTTTGACTGGCTCACCAACAGCATAGTGCCATCTATATTCGCCTTCCTTATTTTTTAAACGGACTTCATGTTGAAAAGAAGTGCCATTGGTGAACGCGTATTGCCACACCGCCATAATTGTATCCCAATCGTCGGGATGTGTTGATACTCGCCACGCTTCCCTGAGGTCTTTTATACCGGTGTATTCTTCCCAATTTTTTGAAGCATATTCCATGATTCCGTCCATGTTCCTGATCCAGATCATTTGTGGAAGTGTTTCAGCCATGGTCCTGAATCGGTCTTCACTTTCGCGAATCGCTTTTTCAGATGTTTTTTGTAAGGTAATGTCTGTTGATGTCGTCAGGACAATTGTCAGCTCTCCTTTTTCATTAAACAAAGGTGCCGATTTAGATAAGAGCCAAAACGATGAACCGTCTTTTCGACTGATAAACTGACTAATGACTTCAGTAGATTTTCCTGTTTTTAATGCAAGTGCAGCTGAACTTTGATCAAGCGGTAATATCTTTCCGCTTTCATCGTATACTTTATATATCTCGTTCAGGCGTTCCCTTAGTTTATATACATCCTTTTCTCCGAGTACTTCATCCACAGTTTGATACCCAAGCTGCACAGCTCCAATTTCATTCAAATAGATGATTTTTCCATCTTTATCAAAATGGTATATGGCTGATGGAACATTTTTAAAAGTCAGCTCCAATTGCTCCTTCGCTTCTTTTAATGCTTCCTGAGTTTCACGCTGAGATGACACATCTGTATTAGTTCCAAACCACTGTACGATTTCGCCCTGATCATTTCGAATAGGTACGGCGCGTGTGAGAAACCACCGGTATTCACCGGACTTATTGCGCAGTAAAAATGTGTCTTCGTAAGGTTCACCTTTAGCGATCGCATCTGAAAATTCATATTTAACCTTGTCAACAAAATCAGGATGATGCACTGATTGCCAACCCCAGCCTTTCATTTCGCTTAATGTGGTTCCTGTGTAGTCGTACCAGCGCTGATTGTACCAGTAAATCGATCCTTCTGCATCCGCCATCCATGCCAGTTGCGGAATTGAATTTCCTAAGCTGCGGAACCGCTCTTCACTTTCGTGCAAAGCATCCTCTGCAAGTTTTTGTTCGTGGATATCAAAGCCAACACCAACATATCCATTAAAAGTGCCATCGGCCATACTGCGTGGAGTTCCTTTGAAAGTATGCCACCTATATTCTCCATCATGGCGCATTACTCTGATAGATGGAATAATGTAGGACTCCTGCTTTTCAAATTTGGGCACATAATATTCCATCACAATATCCAGATCATCGGGATGAATGATACCGTCCCATGCCCTACCGATAGCTTCCTCGGCAGATTGCCCGGTATAATTTAGCCACGTTTTGTTCCAGTAGCTTACCGAAGCTGTGGCATCCGGATCGATTATAAAAACAAACATCGGGCTGTCGTCGGCAAGGCTTCGAAAACGTTCCTCACTTTCTCTAACCTTTCCCTCAGCTAGTTTTCTTTCTGTAATATCCCTGAAATACCACGCCCACCCATAAAGTTTGTCATCTTTTCCAACTACCGCATTTCCATATCTTTCGATAACGCGGCCATCTTTAAAAAGAACATCTTCACGCGCCTTTTCACGTGGATTCGAATAATGATACTCGACACGTTTCATAAAATATTCAGGATCAACCAGCAGCGTCATCGCAAATTCTAACGCCGCCGTATCATCCTTCAGTTCTATTATCTCCTGTGGAATTTGCCACATTGTTACAAAGTGCTGATTAAAAGAAAGCATTTTCCCTTTGGTATCGACAATGAGAATCGCATCAGGAATGGCTTCGTTTTGGGCTTCCAGTAATGCGGTACGAAATGCAAGTTTTTCTCTGGCAGCCTTTTCTTCGGTAATGTCGCGCTGCACGCAAACAAATAATGTCGAACCGTCTACGACCACAGATGTTATAAACGAATGAGTGTAAAATGCAGCGCCATCTTTTTTACGGTTATACCATTCACCACTCCAAAGGCCCTTTGTTTTTAATTCTGATATTACTGTACTTACAATCGTATTATTCTCATCAGGATCATAAGCATTTTGAACAGTTACATGTTGGCCGATAAGTTCGCCCGATTTATAACCAAACATCTCATCTTCAGCGGCGTTGGTAAACAGTATAATGCCATTCTCATCAGATACTGATACGCCTTCATCCATTCTGTCGAGCACCAGCGATTGAAGTTGGAGTGAAATCAGAATTTCTTTTTGTTTGGTTATTTCCTGAAAAACGCCGGTAAACCGGATTGGCAGTCCGTGGTCATCAAAAGTGATTCGGCCTTTTGACCTTATCCATCTAAGTTTGCCGTCAGCAATACCCACGGTACGATATTCATTTTCATAACGTCCGCCGTTTTTGGGGTCCAACGCCTCTTTAACCGCTGCCTCAACCCTTAGCTTGTCATCCTGGTGGAGTCCATTTGCATAAATCTCATAATTTACTTCAGCTTCCGGCGGTAAACCGAACAATTCTTTTGCTTTCGAAGACCATAACATCTCTCCCGTTTGCGGATTAAGATCATACAAGCCAAATTCACCGCTTTCAATGGCAATGCGAAGCTGTTCCTCGCTGTTTTTTATTTTCTGTGCAGCTACTTTTTGTTCGTGAATATCAGTAGCTGTGCCATACCACTGAACTATTTTTCCATCTGCGTCTTTTTCGGGAACGCCACGGCTTAAATGCCAGCGGAAATCCCCATTACGCATTTGAATTCTATGTTCGTTCTGATAAGTACTTCCATTTTCAAGTGCATTTTTCCAAGCCTTATCAGTTGCTTCAATATCATCGGGGTGCACAAGCCCTTCCCAACGCCAAACACCGTCCTCCAGTTTTTCTGCGCCCGCAAATTCCGCTACTCTGTTGTTGTAGTAAGTAACGTCACCTGACGGTTTGGATCTCCAAACCAATTGCGGCATAGCGTCGGCGAGGTTGCTTAGCTGTAGTTCACTTTCTTCAATTTTCTTACGAGATACTACCTGGTTGGTAACTTCGATCGAAGTGGCAAGTTGACCAATAATGTTACCTTGTTCATCAAACATTGGGTCAATAACAGCATTGAAGTATCTAACCATCGATCTTCCGTCGATGATTTGTTCATGCATAATTTCATTAGCAGTAAACCGCTTTCCTGATGAAAAAACTGCGGCGTGAATTGCTTCTGCGGCAGGACGCATCTCGGGGCGTGCTTCGAACAAGGGCTTACCCCAAACATCTTCCTTTTTGCAGTCCCACACTGCAAGATTGTATTTGTTAATGAACTCAATGACTAATGATTCTCCTTTTAAAACCGCAACAGCAAATGGCACATCATCGAAGACACCATAAATACTTGATAAAATATTCTCTTTTTCTAGCCCAAAAGCATTCTGTGAAGCCGAGGTTACAATTGCGTTGGGAACCGGGGGTACAGCCATTTATAAGTACATTTTGATAAAAATAATATACGTGTAAATATAATCCTAATTATCAATTGTTAATGTCAGAAACAACTTAAAACAAAGTGTCGCAAAATCGAATATTTGCCCCATCCTTGTGCCACAAGGTTACAGTACCTGAAGATTCAAGTGAAGTTCTCAACTATTAAAAGTAGGTTTTGGTGCTATAAATTTACACGGTTCCTGATAATTCGTTGTTCTTGACGACCATGCCTTATTTGCCACTTTCTATATTTATCTGATAACACGCCCAAGCGATCGTCAGCTTTGTTGAAGGTCCGCACCATTCTTGCAATTGCGGGAAATTGTGGTCGAGGTAAATTAAGTACGGCGCACGACCTGCGACCAATAAGCAGTTCGTTGAACGAAAGATTAACCTGTTGAATAAATTTCTTCTGACGTATTTTTGGCGGCCACATCGCATGCAGCGGTTCCAGGTGAAGCGCGTGAGCAAGCGCAAGCGAATCGGCGTCGGCTTCAGGTTGTGTTTTACTCCACAGATAAAGCATTTTGATTGCTTCCGAATTGTTGACGGGCATGATGTCTTCGGGAATTCCGATCAGGTAGCCGATATATTTCCAAAGGTGATAAACCGCTTCCGACTCTTCATCTGAGATTGTAATTCCGAGTCGCTTTAACCCTCGCATAAACACTAGTGAAAACCCGAGATATGTCGCCACCATATCCCAGTTATTTAGTGGCTCGCCTTGTTCATCGATTCTCCAATCGAGCTTTTCTTTGATCATTACACGGGAATATGAATGGATCAGGCGCGTCCGCATGCACGCGTCGAACCCGCTCTCGCCTACTTTAAGGGCGTTTATGCCGGTGACTTCATACCAGAAATTGGTGGTATCGGCAATTCGTTTTACGGCGCCTGAATGCAGTGCGCCGGTAGCAATGAGTGGTTTGTTTATGGCAGCCGACTGATAGCCGAGCATCAGGCTGTAATCACGCAAGACGATGAGTCCGGATTTTCCTGCACGATGGCAAACTTTACGACCCAGATCGATCTTTGCGGAATCGACCCATGTTGGAATTGCATTCACTTCATCGCGGAGCAAGTGGACACTTTCGGGCATTTCCGCTGTTGACTTTCCGGCAAAAAATTGTATAACCGACTGCAATGCCTCATGAAACGGTTTTCCGATAAAGCTATCGTGAATCACTTGGTCGGCAAGCCGGTCAGTTTCGAAAAGCAGCGGCACGAACTCTTTTGCCTGGTTGATGTTGGGAATATAACCAAGTTCGGTTAACATTCTCGACCCATCTTCATGTTGCCAGAAATCGGCAAATGCTGAAGTATTTAATTTAAAACGTGTTGGAGCAGTCATCTTGCTCTAAGTTACGGATTTTGATGGATTGCAAGAGACGCTTTGCATTTGTGTTGGGCGAATTTTCGTCTGTGCCCAAAGATCTATTTATGCAACAATTCCTAGCCCGGATGGCAGCGGCATCCTTTTTTGCTGTCGACTGCGTCGTCTCGGATGATATCGAATGTTTGTGACAGCAAAAAAGATAGAGCGGACAGCCGGAATAGCTACTAAAAATCGGGAAGCTAAAGTGCGTTGAAAAACAAGTTTACCTCTTCATCAAAAACATGCAATGGAATCTGATGTTCGAGATCTTCGCGCAGATGAACTGTGACATCGTGCTCTATGTGATGCTGGCGCAGGAAGTCGCGGGTGTCGGAATACTTGATGATCGGATCGAGGACGCCAAGCACTATATGCACTGGTCTGGCAAATGAAGCCATTTGATCCGGCACTTCCTGAACAGTTGAGCGGTACGAAAGCGCGGGGTTAAACAAGAGCGCCGGAACTCCCAACTGCGCCGCAAGGTAAAATCCTGTAAAGCCGCCCATGCTGCTGCCAAGAATCACATCGACATCCTGGTTTTGGTATTTAGTATAAAGCGTCTGGATGATATTGCTGTCGGTGCTGTAATCTAAATCGGGCGCGATGATTTCGCCATAGCGCTTAAGCACGCTTCGTTTGTTGTCGTTGAGTTTGCTTTCGAGTCCGTGTAGATATAGGATTTTCATACTTTTTTTGATTGTATGATAAAGATAAGAAAATGTTTAAAAGTGAGAAAGTGGCTAGAATTTGATGACGTATTTTACTTATTAATGTTGATGTGAAACAAATAATATTATATTTATCAACTACAAGCTGGTCTTAAGCACGATAGACCTAATTGTATTCGCCTGACAGATAGATAACAAACCTTAATACATTAAAATGAAAAAAATCAAAACCATCAGCGCTCTTGTAATTTTTGCTTTATGCAGCCAGCCGGCAATGCCGAATGAACCTCTCTTAGTTTCTAATGAAGCCAATGTGGTTGGAGGTTATTTTGATGTATATCTCAAAAATAATTGCTCAAAAGAAGTCGAAGTCAAGGTACGCGCCGACGGATCGTCGTCAGTCAGCAAATACAAAGCAGGTGAAAAGATCAAAGTTCCTGTTAAGGCCGGCTATGAAATTTACGTGGATGGGAACCTGTTTCTTAAACTTGAGGATTCACACAGTGGGAAAGAAATAAATCTGTGCAAATAATAGATGCTTCGGCTTCCCTTCTTTTTGTTGGGAAGCTGTAATCTTAAATTGCGAAGATTAGCCTGTCACTTATTTTCTTTAATGTAGTTGCTGCAAACCAAGGCAACAAAGCTGTCAATATCTTCAACCTGGCAATTGAGCAGCACTGAGATCACGAGTTTATATTTTGGATAAATTCGCAGACATGAACGGGCGCTTTCATAGCCACCTTCGTGGCCATAATATTGGTTCCCATATGTATCAGTATAATTTGAAAAACCGAATCCGTAGTGGGTTTTTGTGCCATTTTTGAGCTTTTTGCTTTTGATCAGATCAACGAGTGTTTCTTTTTCAAGGATCCGATCCGGAAAAAGGTAACCATTACCTAATTTAATTAAGTCCTCTGAAGTAGATAGATAGCAACCTGCTGCATATTTAAAAGTACAGTCTAAACAATCGGCTTGTATGGGTTTTTTATTTTTGAAAACGTAGAAGTTGGATCGCCATTCATCTTTCGCTTTGGTTTCGGGGTGCGTGTTTTTTAGCCGCAGGACATCAATGATATATTTTTTGTGATTGGCTGTAATGTCTGTTCCTGTGACCTTTTCCACAACAACACCAAGTAGTTTGTATCCATAATTACTATAACTGATGCCTGTCGAAGGTTCAAACAGCAGCTTATCATAATTGAATATCCTGAAAAAGTCTTTTCGGCTATAGAAGTTGTCGCAGGTGTACTTTTCGATGCTCGCCGTTCGCCTTATACCGGCGAGATGTCCACCTACCTCTTCAATAGTAAAATCATATTCTTTTCTTTTTAAACTGTCAAGATAGAAAAACGGACTCTTTTTCAGGTCGATTAAGTTTAGTTCAGAAAGTCTTCCAATCGTTGCGGCAGTCATTGTTTTTGTTATGCTTGCCATTCGGAATTTGGTTTTGCCGGGGACAACTACAGTTTTTGCCTCAAGATCAGAATATCCAAATCCTTCGCTGAATATGATCGTATCATTAATTGATATAGAGACCGACATTCCGGGAATTCGTTCTTTGGCAAGGAACTTTTCGGCTATTCGTTTTGTTTGAAAGTTTACAGCAGCATAGTTAACCTGTGCCAGCAGGCAATGATGACCAGTTGATGTGATCAAAAAATAAAATAGGAACAATAATCTCAAAACCTTGCCCATGATTTTTTTTGCTGCTTTTAGTTCATTTGCCGCGCCCTGGCTGCAAATAAATTATAATGAAGAGGAAGTTAGCTAAATATAACAGCAGTTTAAAATGAATCTTTATTTATATAAATAGGAGTAATTATCTCTGACTCAATACCTCTTTAGTCATGACGTTCATTTTTTCATTTTTTTGCGAATACTCCGAGGAAATTTCCCTCCTTTAAAGCCTTTAAATTTCGGGGTTACTGTTATTATAACTGTTCCGCATCGTCCTCTTCTTCCGAATATTTCTTTCGACACATCCGGATCGTAAATATCAATAGATGAAATTGTATTTAAATTTAATTGCTCTACGGCCGCGGGATGATTATCAATAAATTGATAACGATCTTTTCTTCTCAACATAAACATTGTTTCACAAGGCATATCGAAATTGAATGGTCGATCAAGAAATATGGTATCCACCTCCGGCTTCACATAAGGTTTATAAGATTTGTCGGTAGCTAATTTCAGCTTTATCGCTTCAAGTCTTGACTCCGCCGATCGTGTTTCGGATAGCCTTTTAATCCATGTCAGATCTTCATCTCTAGCCTCCTGACACAGAGCTGAAGTCGATAAAAGAAACACGATGATATTTCTGATCATAATATTGAATGCAGCAGCACATGTATCGCGTTCTAGCCGCTGTTATATTTTTACAAATTTTTGAGACAAAATCCTGCCGTCGTTACAACGGGCATGAATAATATAGAGCCCATTCACGAGTTCTGAAATGTCCAGCGATTCATTACTCCAGTCAATGATATTATCAGTTGGAATGAATCTGCCCGAAGCATCGTAAATTCTCAATTCTTTGAAATCCAATTCACGCAGATCCGGGATGAATACTATATCTTTTGCCGGATTAGGGTATAGTGTAATTGGGCTGACTCGTAAATCATTTGCATTCAATTGGGCGGTGCCATAGTGCGCTTCATTACCTTCAGCATTTGTTATGATTAGTGACCACTGCTCACCTACGCTGGTTACAGTATAAAATAAAGGATTAGCATGATCTGGATTATAAAATGAATGATGCTTCTGGTAATAATCAATTTGTGGCCAACTACTGCAACCGCCGGGTAAGCCGCCCCAATATCCGAGGACGTTTATCGTATCCAAACCAAAGTACTCGATTCCGTACCAGGCAATATCATCACATTGCGGGTGATAAATATAAAGTTGGGTGTCTCCGTCCTGGAAAAACCCAAGTTCGGGATGACCTGTTTCGCCGGAAGAAGGGAATTCACCTGAGTCAATAACCAATTTCTGCAAATACCATGTCTTATCGTAAAGCTGTGGATCTTGGGCTGCACCGGGAACATAAATTAATAGGATTAAAAGATATAGGATATATTTCATATTCATTTATGGTCTTAGTCCACAAGTAGAGTCGGCTGGTTATTTATCAGCTGCTAGAACTTGATTTTATGCAAGTTATAAATATAATTGAAAGAAATAGTCACGATCAAAAAATCAGTAATTTCTTTAGCTTTCTAAGGGAAGATTAATTGTAATTACGATGGATATGGTATTTTGCAACGCGTCGAAAAAACTTAACCAACCATTCAGTGCGGTTACATCTCAACTGCATTCGTAATTCTTCATTTGTAGTCGCAATTTTAATATCCCGTCAAACAACTGTTAAAAGTATTAGCAATTTTTGTATCATTGCTCTATCAAAAGCATCTTATGGATGAATCATTTTTAATGTTGGCCTATATACAAAAAGGTGTCTCAGACGGCCTTTCGCCAGGCAACACCTATGAAGTATCGGGCAGAAATATACCCGCTTCTTATCAGCAGGTTTATCTTGATGGATTTAATGCAGGCAAAGAAAAGTATGCACAGATTACTGCGACCCCTGAGGTAAGCAATCGAAAACGCGTAATCTTGGTAAAACCTCTTCAGCTGGAGGCTATGGAAATAAAGACATTAGAGGGCTTAGTTTAACAGATTAGCTCCTATACAAGTAAATTCAATCGGCACTAAGTCGCCTCTCTTCCACTTATTTCATGTCGGTTTATTGGTCCTATTTTAAACCTAGCTGTTTTCGGGTTTCCGCGACCTGTTTTATTGCTGCATCTGTCGAAGTATAGCTGTATTCGTTATAATAAGTCCCCTTTCGCCTGCCTTCCTGCTGGTATACGATAGAGTAAAAGGTTGTGGAATCGGCACTTATATAAAATTTCATATTTGGAAGCGCCAAATTCTTAAAATGCCTGAGAGTATCCAGCTTCTGTTCAATCAATTTTCCGTATATCCTTTCTAATTCTGCAGTATCTGTATCTTTTGTGCTTTCGAATTTAACCTCATTGATGTTTCCATTATTGGTAGTGATATAAACATTAGCCACATAACCTATCTCATCAGATATTTTATAGTATGGGTTGTGATATTCATTTTCCAGTACTTTCTCAAAGTCTTTATAAAGAGCCAGCGACTCGAATTCCGCTCCAAGTGTAAGATCGCCGAAACCAGAAGCTTTTACGGGTTTATCTTCACATGATGACAAAACTAAATAGAATGTAAATAACAAGAGTAAATTTCTCATAAGGCGAATTTTATTAGTATTATTTGAGGCTGGTATCCCACATCTCAAAAATGACGTGATCAATAATACTAAAAATTATCGGCAACAGCCCGAATACTTAGATAAATTTCGAGGTATGAGCCACCTGCTTTATTTTTATTATCGCGGAAGTTTTAAAACTCACCAGTTTTTGATTAAATATAGGTGGCAAATTCCAAATACAAGGCAACTATTCGGCAGTCGAGGGAAAGCTGTGATTAGACTAGATATATTTAGACCAGTCGTTCATTTTGCAGTATTAAGCGAATCTCCACAATTGTTCTACTACTACAAAAAATATCACTCCAAATTAGCCGCAGGTGTCATTAACCGGATTCTATGGCAGTTCGTCGAATTTAATAGCTGGTAATCAGGTAATAACCATAATGTTCTCCGGTTAAGCATATATTCGCCAAAATTTAAAACCTTGATAATGAAAAAACTTTTACTTTTATTTCTTTCAGTTGCAGCTCTTTCTTGTTCTAATGACGACGACGATAACAATTCGTCTAACCCAAGTGGAACTGTTGTAGCAACCATAGATGGCGTTGAAAAAACGTTTAACACAGTGTTGGTAAACGAGTTCTATTATCCTGCCGAGGATGGAGATCCTGCATATACTGAACTAGAGGTGACTGCTACAATGGGCAATTCAACAACAGAAGTTTTGACTTTTTACGCAGTTAAAGGAATAGTGGGTTCATTTGGCAGCTATGATTTTGAGTATGTGATTAATGGCGAAATGTACAGCGGAGATCTAACCAGTGTTGTACAAACTAATAACGACAGCAAGCAACTAAAAGGTAATTTCTCCGGAGAGTTTAGCAGTTGGGACAGCAATTCTGAAGAAGTGGTGACTATCCCTGTAACAAACGGATCATTTGATATTCAATATTAGTATTATTGCAGATTTTATTAAAAGCCCGTTTCAGTGAAACGGGCTTTTTTTTTCAGTTTTATTATCGCATAAGCTTAAGTCAGATGTTAATCTAGAATATGATTCCTTACCGCCGGTAACTTCTCGACATTAAAAGCCCTAGCCCGGATGGCAGCAGCATCCTTTTATTGCCGGTGAATGGGCTTAATAACCTCGAATGCTATTTGGCAATAAAAGATAACGCGGACAGCCGGATTGGCTCCTGAAAAAAGTTACTCATTTGCAATCGGCAAATAGATATTATCACAATGGTGAAGTACGATGAAGAATTATGTAACAATTTTTATTCAAATATTAAAAATGTTACGACTTCTGTTACATTTTTTTTAAAAATTAATTTTTGTAACACTTATTGTTACATTTCATTTTTTTGCAAATAAATTGTAACTCATCAATTAGTTGACCCTATTCCCTTCATCGACTTTTCGCTCCTTATACGAAGAGTCTTTTATTTTCCCGAAATTGTATTTTAATGAAATTACGAACTCATGCGAGTCAGTATAAAAGGTATTGCTGGTGATGATGTTATTGCGCGTGTATTTATCCTCGAAGGTCATGCCCCGGAAGATGTCGCTGAAACTGATGCTGCAGTCGAGCGCGCCAAAAAACGTTTTGGATGCACTTAGCTCGACAGAAGAAAATGCATTCTTATCGTACACGCCTTCCTGCCGGTGCGTTACGCCCCAGGCTGAAATCATAAACGAGTATTCCTTTGGCAGCTTAAAAGTATGATTGGTGTAGAAATATCCGTAAGGTTTTGCGGCATTCAAGATCGCGGCATCATCTTCGACTTTGTTTATTACTCCCGCAAGCATTGTGGTGGAACTCCACGCTTTGTATGAAAATGGCAGCGTTGTCTCCAGAATATATGTACTTTCCTTCTTCAGGTTGATACTGCTGAAGTTGAAAAGGTTCTTCGCAGCATCGTAACTATATGTAAAGTATGTTGGATTGGTGGTGACCGTGTAACTCATTTTAAAAGAATAGTCCTTGTATTGATAATTTGCAAAAACCTCATCGGCGATAGCCGGATCAAGGTTGATGTTACGGGTAAAGACCATATACGGGCTGTTGTATACGGTTACCTGGCTAGTTGACGAATAATTGGGCCGTGAAATGCTTTTCGCATAGTTCACGCTGATGGTATGTGTACTATCGACGGAGTAATCGAGCTGGACCTTCGGAAAGAGGTTGGTATAATATTTATCTACCAGCAAATCAGCGGAGTTCATATAGCCACCTTTAATATCGGTAGTTTCCGATCGCAGGCCTGCCGCATAAGTCAGCTGTTTTATCTTCCCTGACAGCTGCGTGTAGGCTGAGAGGTTCTTCTCCTTAAAATTGTATTCGGTTTGCATGCTGGTGCTGCTCTCATAGTTCTCGATTTGAAAGTTGGTATTGGCTTTAGCCGATAAGTAGAGTCCACCTATTTCCCACTTCATCCCGTTTTTAAAGGTCTTCTCAAAATCTGCACGCCCGGAGAAAGCATCGACTTTAAACCGCTGGTCGCTGTCCTGTGCGGGAGCATAGACGCCACCGTCAAAACTGTTTCGAATTTCACTGAGGGATATCTGGCGAAAACCCGAGTATTGCAGGCCCGTGAACAACATTGAATTAATACTTTTTAATTTCTTATTGTAATTGATGAATGAATTAAAATACTTGCGAGATCCATCGTTATCACTTTTGGTAATAATATTCTGTTCTGTTTCTGCCTGCTTAAAATAAGTCTCAAATCGGTTGTAATGTGAATCGTCCTGCATTCTTGCATTGGCGCTTATTGATAAATAATCATCGTCGTTGATCTGGTGGTACAAGCCGGTGCTAAAAGTGAACTGCGGCGTCCTGGACAATGACATTGCATCACTTGAAGTTGCTATATTTTCTTCTGGGAGTACGAGTGTGCTTGCAGCGCCTTCCCAAGGCTGGACCAAATTGTAATAAAAGCTGCCCTTAACCTCTGTTCGCTTCCTCTTAATACTTGCGTTGACACCTGAATAATTGTTGAATTCTTTCTTGAAAGAAACGGTCTCAGACAACATGATCTTATATCCTTCTTTCCTGCTGAGCTTTCGCGTAATTAGCACCACTACCCTTCCATTGGCCTCGTATTTTGAAGAAGGATTATTGATTAT
>DASWND010000089.1:0-5060 GCA_036399435.1 Flavobacterium sp. | reverse complement strand
TTTTCTATCATTTTGTTGTCAGTTTCTCGGCTTCTCAAACTGCAGTTAACGTTCTCTGCTAATTATCAGTTGCGTCTTGGCGAGCTGAGTCTTCTCTGCAAGTTAGAAATATTAATGGAAGAAAAAAGTTCCGGTGAGCAGAAAGCAGCAATTGTAATTAGCCAATGTTAGCAGACATATTACCTAATCAACGTAACCTTCATAATTTACTTCTACAAGAACATTATTTTTAAAAGTAAAGATAAAAACGGAGGTTTGTTCAAGATTGCCGATACTCACTCGTTCCGAACGTAACTTTGTATTAATAGTTTCTTCAAATTGCTGTTTGAACATACCAATTTTGTAGATCTTTGAAAACTCTAATGAAGAACTTAATATTTTACCTTCAAAAATCCATTCTTCACTAACAGCTTTATATGCCGCAATAGTAATATCGTCATATTTATATTTTTTAATAGTATCTACTATGTTGTCAACATGACGGTTGTTTACTAACACTTTTTCAATTACAAATTTTGGATTCTCAATCAGTTTTGATAACTCCAGTTCCATCAAATTCACCAACGAATCATTTTCAATATACTGTTCTTCGATAGCAAGTTCTTTGGATATTTCAATACTACTATCAGTTGTCGTGGATAAAACATCTTTACTTTCGTTCTTGCATGCAGCGATGAGCATGCAAATCGTTAATGGTAGTAGAAAATTTTTCATAATATGTTTGCTAACGTTTCTCGGCTAAAAGAACATGTGCCTTGATGACCGTAGTACTTTCTGCCGATGATAAATATAGTTGATTTACGTGAAGTTCCGGCTGACGTGAAGTAGCATGTTTTTTTAGCCAGTGTTGGCTGCAGTGCTTTATTTCTATGTATTTTAATTTTCTTGAACAGCGTTTCGTAATAAATTCTTTCAAGCTAAATCGTTAAGATTATTCGCGAAACTTTCTAATTCCAAATCATATTGCTAAATTTAGGTAAAGCTGATAAGTACGATTAATCCAGTGATATGAGTAGAGGATTTGTAAAGGAAAGTGATCAGGAGGAATTACCAATAATTCCACCCCGTGCCGATTTACCTCCGGGTATGATAAATTACGTCACAGAGTGCGGTTATGATGAGCTACTTGCAGAACGTGATAAAATGATTTACGATCGCGACAATCTTTTAATCTCTGATGAAAATGAAAACCGTATTACCGTAAATTTTATTAATGCTAAATTACAACTACTGTTAAATCGAATTTCGACGGCGAAAATAGTTAAACTAGCAAAACAACCAAAAAACATAGTTCGTTTCGGTGCTGAAGTTTTCTTTACAGTTGATTCAGATCCTGAAATTCAGAACTATCAAATTGTTGGTGTCGATGAGGCAAATATTGCTAAAAGAAAGATTGCATTTAACTCACCTATTGCAAAAATTTTTATGGACAGAAAAGCTGGCGATAGTGTAACATTAAAATTGGGAAAAACTGAAAAGCATTTTAAAATTGTTTCGATAAAATATTGACAGTGATTACGTCTCAGCTTAATATCTTGATCTTGAGTTCAGATCTTTATGCATTGCAGCCAACGCATCTCGGCTAATTATCAGTTGCGTCTTGGCGACCTGAGTTTTGTCTGCAAGTTATAATTATTAATGGAAGAATATGGTAGAGGCTTGCAGAAAGCAGCAATTGTAATTAGCCAGTGTTGTGGGATTTCGCCGAACGAAACACGAGCACGCATCGTTTAGCCGCGAAACAGAGCGATTGTGATATATTTCCTCCCTTTCAACAATATGATTTTACCGAAAAACATCCGGTAACTTTTTGCGCTGAGACAAAAGCTTCTAAAAAAGTATGGCGAAGAAAGGACGCGAGTTCGAGAAGTCAAGCTGCGCAAGCCGAGAAAAAATCAATCTTTTCTTTTAAAGTTATTATAAATTGAAACAATACAAACTCTAACGTTTTGCTTGCGCGACGAGAGAAAAAATTAATCTTTTTTTAAAACTTCAAGAGCTAACAGCGCAAAATTTAAAAGTGCGTGATCGCTTTGTTTGCGGTTCGATTGTCTTCAGAACATTGTCGCGACCGAAAAACTGCGATTTCCCACAACGCTCCTCGGCTAATTATCAGTTGCGTCTTAGCGACCTGAGTCTTCTCTGCAAGTTATAAATATAAATGGAAGAACAATGTTTCGGCGTGCAGAAAGCAGCAATTGTAATTAGCCAGTGTTATGGGAAGTCGCGCACCAAAGATGAGACGCAACGTAATGCAGCAAGAATTTCACAAACCAATTACTTTCGGCGACTGCAATTATACATCAAAACCAAAATATTTTCTGACACCTTTTTGCGCTGAACGACATACCAGCTGCAGTTTGATAAAGAGCAGACGCAAGTTCGCGACATGGAGATTGCGCAAGCCAGGAAAAAATCAATCTTTTCTTTAAAAACTTCTGACAAAGACCGAGATCATCCAAATTTCAACATTCAGCTTGCGCATTGAGAGAAAAAAATCAACCTTTTTAAAACCTAAAAAGCTGACAGCGCAAAATTTAAAAGCTCCTGAAATTCTTGCGATCGCTTAGCTGAAATTCTTGCTCGAGAAACGTTCACATGCGACTTCCCATAACGTTTTCGGCTAATATCAGTTGCGTCTTGGTGACCTGAGTCTTCTCTGCAAGTTAGAAATATTGATGGAAGAACAAAGTTCCGGCTTGCAGAAAGCAGCAATTGTAATTAGCCAATGTTATGCGCTATGCAGTTTATTGTTGCCAATCGCTTTTATACGAATTTATAAATCACCGTCTTATCTTTTTATGAACTGAGTTACTATCGTTTGTCCGTATGCATCCTGTCCCTTTAATAAATATATGCCACTGGAAAAATTTTCGACACTGATATGGGTAGTTGGTTCACTTATTTCTAAAATCTTGTGACCAAGCACGTTGAAGATTTCAATGTGGTGCATAGCCTGCGAAACGTTTAAAATGGTGACTGCTGGATTTGGATAAAATTTGATACTTTCCAGATTATTATCAGGTACGCCTAATGTAGACTCAAATTCATAATAATTGGTCATTGCATTGTATGAAAAATTATAGGTTCCTGCCGGAAGTGCGTTGGAACCCGGGACAACATAGCTGGCATATCCTGAAGGCATGGCGGTCAGGTTCATATTGGCTATATCGTATTTCCTCAGCTTAAGGACTGTGCCTGCCACATGTGTATAATTCTCAAGTGTAAAATTCAAATTGTCTGTGGTCTCCATCGGTGTGGAGGCCGTGCCCATCCGAAAAGCCATTTCAAGTGGATTATTAGATTGCTTGATCTTGAGTGCGAAGATGTCGTTCGAATTGGCAACATCAATGTTATATCTTCCAATCAATACCGCGCCGCCATCATTCGTCGCCATCAGGTTAACATCTTCCAAGTTATCGTGGAGCAGTACTGTTCCACCATACGGAAATAACAAAGTGCCATTCACGTCATTAAGTGCGGCCATCGCTTTCCAACCGCCTCCTGTTCCATTGAAAAGTGCTATAAAGGTCGTCAAATAATTATTGTCCGATGTGCGTACGATCTTGAGTTTGTAAGCATCCGTAAAAGAGGCACCTACCGGACCTAAGGCAGAGCTAAATATACCAAACATTTTCTGTCCTTGTTGGTTGACTTTTTGGAGATAAGGCTCCTCGTTCAACTGGTTGACGGCTACCATGGCCTCGCCTGTGGGCGTCGTGGTCATGTCAAATTTATAGTAATTACCTGTTTCGGTCCATGCATTACTTATTTCAAGCCCTGAAAAAGCCACCGTTCCGTCATTACTTAAAAAAGCAATCTGCAACGAATTTATCTTGGAATACAAGCAAAATACGCCATTATCGGTGACGCCAAACTGGTGCGGAAAATTAGTAGAGGTGAGCCATCCTTCAACAACATTGGTATCGACCACCACATCATTGGGCCAGACAGCATTACCCTGAGGATCGATTAAATGACAAAATAATGCAAAGTCGTCAGTGTTAGGATCATGATCCTTCCAGCTGATCGCGACATTTCCTGAAGGCAACTTCGCCAATACTGGATGAAGTCTGACATTTTGTATGCTTTCCGAAAGAGACAGCTCATTAAGCGTTTTCAATAGTTTGCCCTCAGGAAATGCTGTAGTACCATCGGCATTCAGATGTTGAAAGAAAAGCTTATGATCGGCATAGCCATTTCCAGCGCCATGTTTTGTAATCCAGCCTGCGAACGCACCGCCATTGCCATCTGGAATGATACGGTAGTAGTCCGGAATGCCGACGGCGTAGCTGGGTGTGCTAATAGAGGCCCAATGATTCCAGACCTGGTTGCCCTCTCCGTCAACCCTAATAGCCATTATTTGCCATGGGTACGCTGGTAAGCTGATGCCGTCAGGATTGTTGCTGTAATCGCGTCCTCTAAAGGCAATTATGACACCACCCGTTCCATCCGCAACGATCTGGATCTCTTCTGCGCCAGTATATCTAATTCCGCCGTTCCAGGTGTATGCACCGTCATAAACCATTATTCCACCCTCACCCCATAATACATTGCCATCAATATCCGTTTTCTGGAGATAAATATTGTTCCAGGATTGAGTTGGATTTATATACGCGGTAATGATATTCTGGTCGTTGTCGACGATCACCGAGTGCTGTCCATGGCTCAGGCCGGCAAATTGCTGCACATCACTACCGGTAACGATTGCATTGGCTGTTTGTGGTGTATTGGTCCATTGTCCGTAAAATTTAAAAGTTGCGAACAACAGAAGTATAGTAATTTTTTTCATAGGTGGTTTTTTTATCCGTCTTAAAACTCTGGTGCAAACATACTAAAATCTTATCTTTTACAATCATTTACCATTTTGCAGCCCTTAGTATCCCCGTAGCTTATATCCGAAACCGTTGCATAGCGCATAACGCATCTCGGCTATTTAGCAGTTGCGTCTTGGCGACCTGCGTATTTTCTGCAAGTTAGAAATATTAATGGAAGAATAGAGTTTCGGTTTGCACATTGCAGCAATTGTAAATAGCCAGTGTTGTGAGAAGTTGCTTAGA
>DASWND010000088.1:0-6295 GCA_036399435.1 Flavobacterium sp. | reverse complement strand
TATCTGCAACCGGATCAACAAGAATGGGAAAAATCGTCGCTCAGGCCGTTGCTGCACGTCTTGGAAAATCGCTCCTTGAATTAGGCGGAAACAACGCAATCATCGTAACTCCCGACGCCGACATTAAAATGACCGTCATCGGAGCTGTCTTCGGTGCCGTGGGAACTGCGGGACAACGCTGCACATCAACAAGAAGACTGATAATCCACGAAAGTATTTATGATAAAGTAAAAGACGCTGTGATTTCAGCTTATAACCAACTCCGCATCGGAAATCCCCTTGATCAGAACAATCATGTCGGTCCGCTTATCGACACCGATGCTGTTCGTATGTATAACGAAGCGCTTGAGAAAGTTGTTGCCGAAGGTGGAAAGATCCTTGTTGAAGGTGGAGTTCTATCAGGTGAAGGTTACGAAAGTGGTTGCTACGTTAAACCTGCAATCGCTGAAGGTGAAGGTCATTTCAAGATCATCCACCACGAAACATTTGCTCCTATTCTTTACCTGTTGAAATATTCAGGTGAAGTAGAAAATGCGATCGATCTTCAAAATGGTGTTGCGCAGGGATTATCGTCAGCGATCATGACCAATAATTTACGTGAAGCTGAGAAGTTCTTATCTGTAAATGGTTCAGATTGCGGAATTGCAAATGTCAACATCGGAACATCAGGAGCTGAGATCGGAGGCGCATTCGGTGGCGAGAAAGACACCGGCGGCGGACGTGAATCAGGTTCAGATGCCTGGAAGATCTACATGAGGCGTCAGACCAATACGATCAATTATACGACAAGCCTTCCGTTGGCACAAGGAATCAAATTTGATCTATAGAAATACAAAAAAAGAAAGTCCCAATTATGGGACTTTTTTATTTAGAAACGGTATCCGACAAGGAAGCCGGCATTAAATTCAACCGCGATGTTGAACTCATCGTTAACTTCATCGCTAAAATTTCGGCCGATGTTGATATAAGGGCCAAATACAAACTTGTTGTTGAGGTTCCACTTGTATCCACCACCAATTCCGAGGATGAAACTATTCATATCGACAACCGGATCGGCATCAGTTTTTTGATATTCACCAGTGCGAAACTTTATCATTGGCGAGATTACAAATCCCGATCCGTTGGCTTCAGCACCTGTGTAATAATTGTATGTAAGCTGAAAACTGTTGGTATCAAAGTCTTTTACTTCTCGTCCGATGCTAAAATTGTAAACATCGTTGATCAGGAATTCGGCGCCTACAGATTGATGTCCATCAAGAAAATATTCGTATCCAACCTCAAATGAAGCAAAGATAATTGTGTTTGCAATATTCCATTTAACTTCGTGCTGCGGAAGTCCTACACTACTATTACCTACATAAACCGAGTCTTGTGCCACTTGCGCTGAAGCAGAATAACTTAAAACGAGTGCTGAAATTGCTAAAATAAAGTTCTTCATAAAATAGTTTTTAGTAAAGATAAAGTTTATGATTAGTTCCGGCCTCTTTCACCGAGGTAAATCTCAGGAAGAGGATCGCTTTGCCAGTATTCTTTAGTATCGACATCCATTATAGATAAAGGTCCACGGAAGGCTGCTCCCGTGTCGATGTTCCAGACATTGCCCATAAGAAGTGGTATAGATTTTCCAAGTTTCGTGACCGGCGTGTGGCCGATAAAGATTTCGCTGTATTGTAAAAGCCGCTTTGGATACCTAAGGTCATCACGTGAAATAGACTTATCCATAGCGACGGCAGTTTCCCATAGCGACCTATCCCAAAACATCAGCCTGGGATAAAACTCGTTTTGCACACCATTAAGATTTGTAAATCCGGCGTGTACAAACAGCCTGTTATTGTCATCGATAAAATATGTGTGGAGGGATTCCAAAAACGCAATATGTGATTGCTTGTCGTGGTCGGAAACCGTTTCGTAAGCATGAACGGTCGCAAGTCCGCCATGTTGGTGCCACAGCGCATTTTCTTTTCCGCGAAGCCATTCAAGTAAAAGATCATCGTGGTTGCCACGGATAAATATACACTCGTGCGAGAGATTTAAGGAAATAAGGAAATCTAAGACCTGAGGCGATTCGCTCCAGCCATCGACATAATCTCCAAGGAAGATCAATGTGTCGTCCGGAGTAACATTTGCTTTTTCGAAAATTTGGTGGATAGCGCGTAAACCGCCGTGAATGTCGCCTATAACTAATGTCCGCTTCATAATTTAAAACTAGTAAACAAGCGGTTGCACGTGAAATTATTTAACATTTTCTATGCAAATGCTTTGTATACAGCAGTCATTGTCATTTTAACTGATGTGTTGGCATTTAACCCAATTAAACCCCTCTACAATTTTGCAACAGCCACGACGGCGCGCCATTTTATTGTTTGATTAACCTTATGTTATGCGTACCAAAGTTATTTTTCAACGAAAGAACATATACTCCTGTCTGCAGCGCCGCTACATCGATCTTGTTGATCAAACTTTCATGATTAGCAACGAGCTTTCCTGTAATATCAAAGATCTTTGCTGCACCTTTAAAGCCTGGTATTTCAACGGTGTCTCTTGCCGGATTTGGAAAAATCCTAAGATTTTGTAACTCAAACTCCTCACTTGACAACGTAGCGGCAGTTAAGGAAATATTGTCGATCGTAAGAATAGAACTTACTCCAACACCCGTCGGAGAAGTAAATGACGAACCTCCTGAAGTTTTGTCCATAAGGGAACAATCGAAAAGAACTTCTATGGTATCCGGAGTTTCGGTTGAAGTATATACAATCGGACATGTAAACGCCGCGTATGTTCCGGATGGTGGAAGAACAGTTGTTCCTGTTCCAATAACCTCTGCTTCACCTGATACTGGATTCACTTTTGTCAGCTTTACAGTTGCTCGCGCCTCATCATCGACGATTTCACCTGTAAAATTGCTGAAGACAAGATTATCAGTGTATGTATAAAATCCATTTAATGCTGCAGGACGGCTGTTGATCGATGCAGTTTGCTTAGCCATATCAATATCATAAGTATACCAAATCGAAATACGAAGTGCGTAATCCCCATTTTGGGCTTCAGTTACCGGATTATGGTAAAAGAAATATGTTTCACTCATTGGAATTCCGTTTGTTCTGACCCAGCCCACCGGTCGATTGCCACCGATCGCCTCGTTTACAGGAATCTCCCAAGTTTCAAAATCGGTGTTCTGAAGTTGGGCTGAAGCAGCAGCCTGCAGAAGAAGCGCTGTTCCAATTAGTAGTAATTTTTTCATGACATTCGTATTAATTGGTTAATGAAGTAAAAGTATCTCCATCAACTAAATGCGAGGTTATGAAAAAGCAGGTATTACTTATGAATTCCAAGTATTGATGCCTGAAGCTCAGAAGGCGTTAATCCTGTGCGCGCCTTAATGAACCCGCTAAAATTCGCCTGGCTGTCGAAGTTGATTTCAAACGCAATTTCCTTTAGTGAAAGTTCACCCAGCAATAGAAGGCGCCGAATTTCCAGCATCAGTTCTTCATGTATCAATTCCAAAGCCGTCTTGCCAAGTGTTGATTTACATTCATGATTCAGCTTTTCTGCACTGCAATTCAACAAAGAACAATATTCTGATACTTTCTTGTGCGTGTAGATATGCTGCGGCAACAGTGAGAGGAATCTGATGATTGTACGCGGGCCTTCAACCAATACATGCTCACTGTATTGTTCAGACAGCGTAATGAGGATTATCTGAAGGTAGCTGTACGCGATATAAATCGAAAGTGTTGAAAGATCATCCTTCTGCAGCAGTTCCATCATCCGTGTCGCGAGGTCGTTAAGGTGCAGGAAAGTGTCTTTATCAAGATTGAACACCGAATTTGGAAAGTACAGGCGATAATGCTTAAGCGGAACAATAAATTCGAAAATATCTTTACGAAACTGGATAATAATTCCTTCCGCAGTGCCACGCTGCATGAGGTGTACTTGTCCCGGATAAATTGTAAAAAGCTGTCCGCCTTCCATCGGGTATGGTGTGAAATCAATTTGCTGTTTGCCGCTTCCGGAGGTTACAAATATGAGCTCGAAATAATCATGTCGGTGCGGCCGGTGAAAATCATAAGGATTTGGATAATCAAGCGGCTCGATGATTAAAAGCTTATTGGGATGCGGCAGTGAAACCGGCAGTATTTGCTTATTCAGGGTATCCATGCCCGCTAAAATACAAACTTTTTATACGTATGCGAAGATGTTGATGAAGCATGATCAGAAGCAACACTTTACATCATTTTAACAATTCCGATACAAAAGGCGTATCATTAGACGCAGGTCGATAGTAGTTTTACATTATGCCCCTGACAAACATTTTAAAATCAGGCATTATGGAAAAGATAAAAGTATTTATGATTGATGATCACCCGTCGCAAATCGAAGGTTACAAGGTCATTTTGTCATATAATGAAGCGGGTTCTGAAATAGAGACCACAGCTTGCTATACATGTGAAAGTGCATTCAAGATCATTAATAACCCGGCGATTGATTTTGATGTTGTTTTTCTGGACAGAAACATGCCTGCCTGCCCTGAACTCGGAATTGCCGGAGGAGAAGATTTGGGAGAAATGATCAAAAAACGTTGGCCGGAAAGCCGACTTGTTGTTATTACGTCACATTCTGAGGCGTTTGTACTTTATAATCTGATCAAAAAATTAGCTCCTGTCGGCGTACTGGTAAAAAGTGATTTTAAAGCGCAGGAGCTTTTGGATGCCTTCAATTGCTATTTAAGTGGCCGCACCTATCACAGCGCTACGGTAAAGGATACTATCAAACAACTGTTAGCAAAGGAAGCATACCTCGATACCTATAACCGTCAGATCATAATTTGCCTTTCGCAGGGAATAAAAACCAAAAACCTGCCTGCGTATTTAAATATGTCACTGAGCGCCATTGAAAAACGAAAGGCGCAGATCAAAGACTATCTCTGCATCGGAAAAGGCAGCGATGAAGATATAGTGTCAGCGGCGCGGCGACAGGGATTTGTGTAGCTTTAACAGGATCGGCGGGAAAACAGTATGAGACATTTCCTGAGGTGAAGTAATTTCAGGATTGACTTCCACCAATCCCGCAGCCATGAAATTTTTTGTGATATTTTTTTTAATGCTACTTCTATCCGCTTCAGTGAAAGCGAACGTCATTGCTGAAGATGATCCAAACATAATCCTTAGGCAACTCGCACTTGATATTCATTCAATTTACCTCAATTATGAAAAACAGCTGGTGGTAAAGCAACTAATGCTGACTGATATCAAAAAGCAGCTCAAAAACGCCAAAACCACTGAACATAAAATTGATCTGCTGATCTTACGCGATTCCATTGATGATGAAATTGTGACACTAATCGCCGAAACCGACAGTGAAATCTCGAAAGTAAGATATCTAAAAGGCCTGCAGATCATAAAAATCCTTTATGAAAAAGTGCTGAGCCTCGATCATCATTTCACCTCCGTCAGAACGCTAAACGAGATCAACAAGTTATCAAATCCGAATCAGTATCCGGAATATAGCAAACTCAAAGATATTCTCGCCGGTAAAAGAGATAAGAGAAACAGTTTTGATCTATCGTCAATTCTCGCCGGAAATACTATTGTATCTATTGTGCAGACAATTACAAATATGGTCGATGCCGGAATGTCGAAGGAAGAAAAAGAAAAACAGCTCGCCTCAGTAGAGTGTATCCTGGATTTCACATTGCGTATGCAAAACGATCTGAACACCATTTATTTTGAAACTGCATTTCTTCATACCAGCAACGACAAGATGAAACAAGATATTGAAGTTCTTTTTAAAGAATACGCAAAACCAATTGGATATACGGCCACACTCGACAGCTGCCGAACCGCCGACGATTGGGAAGCACTAACTTCTAAAATGGAAGAATACATTGCCAAAATGAAGTCAGCGTCCGGCCAATCACAGTATAAAATGAAGGTCAATTTCGATTTTCCGATTGACAGGCTGCTACTGTTCATCAGCCAGTACAACAGCTTTATTGACCAGGGCGGGAAGTTTTATGAAAAATTCCGCATTATCCTGAACAGCTACGAAAACGGAACGCAGTGCGAAGCGAAATTACCAACAGAATACATCAAGCTAAAATCAGATATAGACATAGCCATTGAAAAGTTCAATGTCGCCTACAAGCCTGTCGAAATCAATGGCACCAAGATGAAAGAAATACTATACGGCCTGAACGAGTTCGAATAATTAACCTTTCATGAGGAATTTCCGCAGCTTGCCCACTAACTGCCGATATATCTTTACAACATCAAACAAGAGAACTTAACACGATTTT
>DASWND010000087.1:0-5805 GCA_036399435.1 Flavobacterium sp. | reverse complement strand
AGGAAGCTGTGAGAGTTCTAAAATCACTTCGTACGAAATGGAAACCGGGCGTGATAAAAGGTCAGCCGGTTCGAACGGCCTATAGCTTGCCGATCACTGTCGTTATGAATTAAGGTTTTCGTCTTGCTGTTTTTGCCGCTTTTGCTCCTTTTTATAATAGTATACGGCTATAAATGCCATCGACATGCCGAATCCCGCTCCATGGAATACAAATTTTAAAACGTTAAAAGTGCGAAATTGAGCGTAATCAGATCCAGCCATTAAAACGGCGAAGCCCAACCCGTTGAATAAGAAGCTTTTGATGAATAATTTATGTATCTCTTTCATAGACACTCATTTTAGAATATCACGCTTTCTTAACAAATTCTGTCCGCAGCACCATCGCAGTCTTGTTGACACGGCAATCAATTTCCGCGGGATCATCGGTAAGGCGAATGCCTTTAACGGTGGTTCCGCGTTTTATTACATCGGATGAGCCGCGGACTTTCAAGTCTTTTATCACGGTTACTGTATCGCCGTCTTTGAGAATGTTGCCGTTGCTGTCCTTTACTTCCATGTTTAATTTTTTGCAAATAAACTAAAAATCTCTCTTATATAATTTTTGTGTGAATCGGTTTTCTATATTTAGCGCAACCATTCATCAATCGAAATATATGACCGAGAATATTATCAAGACTACAAACCTCAATTTTCGGTATTCAAAAGATCGTCACGGCGTTAAAAATCTGAACCTTAATGTTCCAACAGGAAGTATTTATGGATTTTTGGGTCCGAACGGCGCCGGAAAATCAACACCGATGCGTCTGCTAACCGGAATCTTACCTGACGATTCCAATTCTATTGCACTTTTCGGACAACCGCTGAAACCGCAGCTGCCTAATGCGTTTTCGAAAATAGGATCGTTGGTCGAAAGTCCGGCGCTTTACCTTCACTTAACCGCTTACGAAAATCTTAAATACATTGCCTCTTTACGAAATGTCGCCTTTACAAAAATTGACGAAGTTTTGGAAACTGTCGATCTTCTCCATGCGCGCAACAGAAAAGCAAAAACATATTCGCTTGGCATGAAGCAGCGGCTTGCCATTGCTATGGCTTTATTGAGCGAGCCTGAGCTGCTATTGCTCGACGAACCTGTTAATGGTCTTGATCCAACCGGCATTGTTGAAATGCGACAGCTGCTGATCAGACTCAACCGTGAGAAAGGGATCAGTATTTTCGTTTCTAGCCATTTGCTTAGTGAAATTGAAAAGATGTGCACACACGTCGGAATAATAACTTCCGGAGAACTGAAATTTGAAGGTTCAATGCTCGAGTTGTCACAGCAATTTGGCAAGTGCAGAATCCAGTTGTCAATTAAGGACGCGCTTATCTGGAGAAACAAATTATCTGCTGAATTTCCTGATATCATTTATGAATCTGAAGAGCGCCTGCAACTTACACTTACCAGCAAAGAAGCTATAACACCTTTTATAAGAAGAATCCTCGATGAAGGCGCGCAGCTCTACGAGTTCAAGATTCAGGATGGACTCGAGGAATGGTTTATGTCGATAACAAAAAATTAATTATGGGATTATTTCAAAGTTATACGACTGCTTTTAACGCCGAGCAGATCAAAATTAAGCATACGGGAATTTACTATACTGCATTTGTTCTTGGTATAATCATGCCACTGCTGGCTTTTACGATCATGCTAATCACCGATGATCAGAATCCGATGGACACCACGCCAGCGAACCTGTTCGAATCTTTTATAAAACTATTCCTTCCCGGATTTGGAGGTTTCTTTTATCCATTGGCCATTATTATTGCAGCAAGCCGCATTGCACAGCTCGATCACCGAAATGGCGGCTGGCAACTTATGGAAACACAACCTATTAGCAAGATGTCGATTTTCCTGTCAAAATTCAGCGTGCTGTTGCTGCATAATTTTATTTGCATCGTGAGCCTGATTTTTTCTTCGCTCCTGCTCACGTGGATTTCAAGTTATTTCATAGTTCTTCCTCAGGGTGGATTTATGGAAATTCCATGGTCATTTTGCCTGCGTATCATGTTTCGGCTTTTTGTTTCCGGACTTTATTTAACTGCGTTGATGTATGTTTTGTCGGTGCTGTTACCGAGCTTCATCTGGTCTATAATTATTGGGTTTCTAGCGATGATCACAACGCTTTTCCTTACAGGGTTTAAGATCGAAAAAGCATGGAATCCCTTTACGGTTCTGCAGCGAACCGGCGACAATCCGACGGGAAGCCAGGTTGGGAATATAATGCTGTTTACTGAGTGGTTCGGCCTGCTGTGTTTGCTGTTGCTGCTTTGGTTTGGATATGAATGGTATTCGCGGAAGTCATTTGTAAGGGCGTTTGTAAAAGGAAAAAGGTTTATTGCAGCAGCGGTAATCACGATTGTTGGCATCGGCCTCATTTACTTCATGCTGAAGCCTTTGCAGTTTCAACCTCATAAACGGACCGTGCTGCTGGCAAAGATTGATTCTGACCAGACTTTTTCAAATGCTCATTTTGTTGATCGTTTTACAGGAGACACGATTTCATCAGCTGTAGTTGCGCGAGGAAAATTCGCTATGGAATTTACCGAAAACTTACCGCTGGATCAATATCAGCTGGAATTGGAAGGCGGATCATCGAATGCAATTCCGGTTGTAATGTCATCGCACGACAGTATTTTTATAGACATCACGAGTTATAATAATAAACTGGTAACCACATTTGGTGGAACACGTCTTGCAGAAAACCAAACCCAACTCACAGGCGGCCCGGCGTGGAGCACATCTTTTTACCTGATCGAGAACAATAGTGAATATCTTGAACAACCTGAAAGCATAGCAAGCCAGATCAATGACGACTGGAAAGATGCATTGTCGAAATCAAAAAATTTTACAACTCCCGACAACTATATTCCCAAAACCGACTTCGCCGATCTCGATCATAAGCTGATACATTTACAATTCATGAATTTGTGGAATAGCTATACCGAAAAACGCCGTGCCGCGATCCCGGCGGCTTCTGCCGATAAACTTCCAAGCGAAATAGCTGAGATTAAGAAAAACATCAGCCTCAAAGATGAAAGCCTTCTAAATGCGGCTCCTTACCTTGATTATCTGATGTTTGAACTGACAAAATCTGATAGAAGAGACATCGACCAAAATGCGAAAAGGCTGGATGCCATTAAAAAGCTTTCTGCGGGAGTTTTCAAAGACAAACTTCTCTTCTATCAGTTGAAGAACAATTTGGCACTTGCATCCAACAGCACAGAACGCGCCGCACTAATGGCCGGCTACAGTAACGATATCTCAAATATTAAGCTGCGCAGCCTTTCACAACGTTTCTTTGCTGCGCAGGAACGAATCGGGAAAGGAAGGCCGGCTCCCGGTTTAAATGCCTCAAGTATTGAAGGAAAAGCAGTTTCGTTTGAAGCGCTCCGCGGCAAATATGTGCTTGTGGATGTGTGGGCAACCTGGTGCGGTCCTTGCCGGACGCAGTCGCCACATCTTGAAAGAATGGCAATAAAATATAAAAAAGATATCGTATTCGTGGCGCTCAGCGTTGATGAGCAAAAGCAAAAATGGTATTTGCAGGCGAAAAATAAATCGAAGTCGGTTTTGCAATGGCACGCCAGCACCGGCAAGAAGTTCATGACCGACTATAGCATCGAGGGAATTCCGAGGTTTATGTTTATTGATCCTGACGGAAATTTTATAAGTTCAGAAATGCCTTTTCCGAGTGAGAATTCCTTTGAGGACATGATAGAAAACGAACTCGCGAAAGTTAAAAACATAAAATAATTCAGGGGCACTTTCAGCCCCGATGGGCGCGGCAGCCCCGAAACTGGGACAGCGAGATTTTGCCGAATTTGGACGGCGACCAGCGGAAGCCGGAGAAATTCGTGCAAAACCCGCTGCGCCAATGAGGGCTAAAGCAAACAGCGGGATAAGCTGCAAAATAAGAATTCAGATAACCTGTTCCACAATGTTAATGAAGCACTATTTCGACATTAAATATGTATCTTTGTTGCCTTAAAAAATTCCGCTATGGAAAGCGTTTTAGACACTACTGTAACAATCGGAAAACCGAAGTGGCTCAAAGTGAAACTGCCTATTGGACAGAAGTATACGGAGCTGCGCGGACTTGTCGATAAATATAAGCTCAACACGATCTGCACCTCCGGGAGTTGTCCGAATATGGGCGAATGCTGGGGCGAAGGAACGGCTACTTTTATGATCCTTGGAAATATTTGTACGCGTTCATGCGGATTTTGCGGCGTGAAAACCGGAAGGCCTGAAACCGTAGACTGGGACGAGCCTGAGAAAGTAGCCCGTTCGATCAAGATCATGAACATTAAACACGCGGTTGTAACCAGTGTTGACCGCGACGATCTGAAAGACATGGGATCGATCATTTGGTATGAAACTGTGCGCGCCATCAGGCGAATGAACCCAAATACTACTTTAGAAACTCTGATTCCCGATTTCCAGGGAGTCGAAAAAATTATAGACCGGATTGTTGCGGCTAACCCTGAAGTTGTTTCACACAACATGGAAACGGTGAGAAGGCTGACGCGCGAAGTTAGAATTCAGGCGAAATACGACCGAAGCCTTGCCGTGTTGAAATATCTGAAGCAGCAGGGAATTCGCAGGACGAAATCCGGAATCATGCTCGGACTTGGTGAACTTGAAGAAGAAGTCATTCAGACGATGCGTGATCTGCGCGAAGCCGATGTTGATATCGTGACAATCGGGCAATATCTTCAGCCGAGCAAGAAACATCTTCCTGTGAAGGAATTTATCACGCCTGATCAATTTGCAAAATATGAGCAGATCGGCTTAGAAATGGGCTTCCGCCATGTAGAAAGCGGCGCACTGGTAAGAAGTTCATACAAAGCTCAAAAACATATTTTATAAGAAGTTGGGCGTTGCTTGCAGCCCGCGCTGTACGTTGCAATTTTTTTTGTTCATGCTTCACAAAAAAAGATTTACACTTCCATCACTAACGCAAGTTTATGTATCAAATTTGCAAATGGAACTATGTCGGAATGCGAAAGTTTGAATGATGAAGTGTTTGTGTAACGGTCGATAAAAACACTTGATCCTTAGCTCAAACTATCTAAATTCTAACATCTAACTACTAATATCTAACCACTTCAATGATAAAAATTGCCATAAACGGTTTCGGAAGAATTGGGCGGAACCTGTTCAGGCTGCTGCTCGATCATCCGCAGATCGAAGTTGTTGCGATCAATGACATTTCAGACGCGCGTACGATGGCGCATCTGCTGAAGTACGACAGTATACATGGTGTGTTGCAGCAAGATTGCACTTTTGATGAAAAATCTATAATTGTCGGCGGAAAACACTATCCTTTTTTCAGTCAAAAGAATATCGCCGACCTTGATTGGAAAGCGCTAGAAGTTGAGTATGTAGTAGAGTCGACAGGTCGTTACAAGGCGTATGACGATATTTATGCGCACATCACATCAGGCGCAAAAAAGGTTATTTTATCAGCGCCATCAGAGACAGATCAAATAAAGACGGTTGTTCTTGGTGTCAATGACAATATTCTGGATGGTTCCGAAGTTATCATCTCAAATGCAAGCTGTACGACCAACAATGCGGCACCAATGATTCAGATTATTGATGAATTGTGTGAAATAGAACAAGCTTATATTACGACCGTCCATTCATACACAACCGACCAGAGTTTGCATGATCAGCCACATCGGGATCTGAGGCGTGCTCGTGCGGCCGGACAGTCGATTGTTCCAACATCAACCGGTGCGGCGAAAGCGATCACTAAA
>DASWND010000086.1:0-3640 GCA_036399435.1 Flavobacterium sp. | reverse complement strand
CGCGGTGTTGAACGGCGCCGTCAATCACATCCTTTTTACGTGGTGGAATGGCGTGGTTCCATTTGTATCGGGCATCGTCCTGCATAACATATAACGAACGCCGCGGAATTTCAACATCTACAACATCGCCACCTTTTATCTTAATAAAACGCATGACACAGCCACTTCCAAGGTTGACACCGCAGATCTGGTTGTCAAAGTAATTCCTGTCTTTGTGTGGCCTGATTCCTTGTCCGGGTGCATATTCGTTGATGATGACCTGATTTGGCTGATGTGCCAATATTTTAGATTCAACTAATTTTTCAGCCAAATTATTGATCAAAGGCGGAATTGTAACCGGGAATTCTACAAGATCATATGGCGATTCTAGTTCATTTCTATATCCGTAGTATTGCAGTCTTCTGTCATAGTCGACGACCCACACCTGATTGTCGATTTCTCTGATCAGGTTGTCTTCCATTTCTGCGGTGATAAAGTCACGGTGAAGTTGAAATCCGGGTACTGTTTCCATAATGTCTACAATTGAAATCCCTATGTTCAATGACCTTAAATTAAGATTTTTGCTGCAGAACATCTGTTAAGGTTGGGATAAACTTTGGCTTGGTGAAATGCAAACTTCAACATCTGGCTTTGGGTGTTCTTCGATTATTATTTTTAACTTGCAGTGATACTTACTTAGTCATATGAAAAAATTTCTCTTTATATTATTGATAGCGTTCTGCAGTTGCAATTCGAACAAAAACGAGCCTCTTCCCGATCCGGCTCCGGATGCTGTTGAAGCTGAAGATACTGTAGTGAACATAGAGCCAGATCAGATCGAGCCTGCAGAGCAGCAACCAATGTCTAACGAACGCTTTCGCAACGTAAAAGCCACTAAACTGACCGATGATTCATTTCGAATAGAAGGCGAAGCTCAGGTTTTTGAGGCTGCCTTTAGCTGGGTTGTTGAAGATGGCCACAACGAACTAGCACAAGGCCATGCCATGACTGATGCCGGTGCTCCCGAATGGGGAAAGTTTTCGTTTGTTGTCAATGTTGAAAAAGACCGGTCGAACTCAACATTAAACCTAATTATTTTTGAAGCAAGCGCTAAAGATGGCAGCCGCCAGCACGAGCTTTTTTACCCGCTATACTAAACTTTATAATTAACCAAGAAGTTCCAAACCAATCAACAACAATGGCTGAAGAAAACATCAATCAAAGCCTTGAACCGAGGTCTGAACCTTTACAGGCAGAATTGTATAATGCCGATCGTGAGCCAGATAAACAAAAGCCGGGCTTTTTCACGCTGCTGATTGGTATCTTCTTCACGGTCCGAGGTGTGGTGCGTTTCTATCGGGGCGAAGAATTCGAAGTATGGGGTGTGGTTACGTTTATTATTGGGCTTGTGAGCTTATACATGTTTTTCAAAGACCGTTTATAGATTTTGATGCGTCTTCAAATTAACACTGCAATCGTTGTAGTTGGCCTAAAGTAGGTTATCTTTGCACCACAATCTTCCTACTTAAAATGCAAGAGTCCATTTCTGTTTTTGACATGCTGAAAATTGGCGTTGGTCCGTCGAGTTCACATACTTTAGGGCCTTGGCGAGCAGCTGAACGATTTTTAAAAGAACTGCGCGATGAAGGTCTTCTGGAAAAAACCGAGCGTGTAAAAACTGATCTTTTTGGTTCACTTTCACTTACCGGAAAAGGCCACGCAACCGACTTAGCAATTATGCTTGGTTTAAGCGGACAAGATCCTGAGTATATTCCCATTGAACGTATTGCAGGGATCATTTCAGAAATTGAAACAACAGCAACAATTTTTCTTGCAAATCAGAAGCAAATTCCCTTTTCATTTTTTGCAGATATCGTTTTTAATAAAAATTTCCTGCCATTCCACGCAAACGGATTAACCTTTACAGCGTACACTTCCGATAACGTCACCTACTCTTCTACATTTTATTCGATTGGTGGCGGATTTGTCGTGAAAGAAGAACGCATAAATGCAAAAATTAAAACTGAGATAAAGCATACTTTTCCATTTCCTATTGACAAAGCCGACGAACTGCTTCAGTATTGTAATACCCAAGAAAAAGCGATTTGGGAGATCGTTTACGAAAATGAAAAATCAATGCGTTCGGAAGAACTGATCAGCAGCGAACTCATGCGCATCTGGAACACAATGCTCGAATGTATGTATATCGGCTGCCATTCCGAAGGCACTTTGCCAGGCGGATTGAACGTACGCCGCCGCGCTTTTGACATGCATAAGAACCTGATCGGGACACAAGTCTATTCGACACCACAGGAATGGCTTGAGCAAATCAGGTTAACGGAAGTTAAATTCCGTTCGATATTGAAATGGGTCAGCTGTTTTGCTCTGGCGGTGAATGAAGTCAATGCAGCTTTGGGTCGTGTCGTAACAGCGCCAACAAACGGAAGCGCAGGAGTAATTCCGGCAGTATTGATGTATTATTTAGTGATCGAAAACCACCAGGCAGGCGAAAAAGAAATCAAACAGTTTTTAATGACTGCAGGCGAAGTCGGAAGCATCTTTAAAAAAGGTTCTACAATTTCTGCAGCCATGGGCGGATGTCAGGCCGAGATCGGCGTTTCGTCGGCGATGGCAGCTGCGGCTTTATGTGAAGTCATGGGTGGAACTCCGGCGCAATCACTGATGGCAGCTGAAATCGCAATGGAGCATCACCTTGGTTTAACGTGTGACCCGATCGGCGGCCTTGTTCAGATTCCGTGTATTGAGAGAAATACTATGGGCGCCATTAAAGCTATAAACGCTGCTGAACTTGCACTAGAAACAGATCCAAAAAACGCTAAAGTTCCACTGGATAAAGTTGTTGATACAATGTGGCAGACAGCAAAAGACATGAACAACAAGTATAAAGAAACTTCTGAAGGCGGACTTGCGGTTGCTGTTAATATGGCAGATTGCTAAATTTGTCACTTCTGCCCTAGCCCTGATGGCAGCGGTATCCTTTTTTGCGGCCTCCCCCAGCCCCTCCAAAGGAGGGTAGCAATAGCAAAAAAGATATAGCGGACAGCAGGAATAGCTTCAAAAACAAATTCTACATATACTTCACCATTTTACTTTTACTACTTTTACATTAAAATCAGAAAAAATGTCGGTAGCGAAAAAGGATTACAAGCGAATTACCACCAAGTCACTGATCGAAATGAAATCGCATGGCGAGAAGATTTCGATGCTTACGGCATATGATTATACAATGGCTAAAATTGTGGACACGGCTGGAATTGATGTAATTCTTGTTGGTGATTCGGCTTCAAACGTTATGGCCGGTCATGAAACCACGCTTCCAATCACGCTTGACCAGATGATATATCACGCATCAGGCGTCGTTCGTGGAACGACACGCGCTCTTGTGGTTGTCGACCTGCCTTTTGGAAGTTACCAATCGGATCCTAAAGAAGCTTTGCGTTCGTCCATCCGAATTATGAAGGAAAGCGGCGGTCACGCTGTGAAAATGGAAGGCGGAAGTGAAATCAAAGATTCAATAAAAAAGATATTGAATGCGGGAATTCCTGTTATGGGACATTTGGGCCTGACGCCACAATCGATCTACAAATTCGGTACTTATACTGTTCGCGCAAAAGAAGATGCCGAAGCTGAAAAATTATTA
>DASWND010000085.1:0-4932 GCA_036399435.1 Flavobacterium sp. | reverse complement strand
GGCATGACGCCTGTAGCTTACCGCAACAAGTACAATAAAGATATGATGGTGATGGCGTAACGGAAACTGCGTGAAGGATCGCGGCAAGTACCGCGTACTGCCAAGAGCCTGACGCCGCCGAAGAATGTTGAGGTTTATGCGAAAGTTTTTGCGGCGGCACGCACAACATAAAATCACATCGTTTAACTAAAGATTAAGATTGGTTCTCAGGCATTACGATGGGAAATAATTACTTTTAGCGTTATGAAAAGGAATAGTAGGAAAGGCTTCATTTTTAAGAAATATGAGGAGCCGAATGTTTCTCCGTTTGACAAACTCTTCGAAATTTTTACTGAACTCATCACTCATACATCGGGCGATTTAGACGAAGCGCTGGATTGGCTGCGTGAACTCGACAAGGAGTATCAGCTTACGGATGAAAATTATACCATTGATGACTTTATTGAAGACCTGAAGAAAAAGGGTTTTATTAAAGATGAGGTCAAAGACGATGGTTCAGGCGGATTAAAAATTACAGCAAAAACGGAACGATCGATACGGCAGCAGGCCTTAAATCAGATTTTTGGAAATTTGAGAAAAAGCGGTTCCGGAAACCACAAGACCAAATATTCGGGAAGTGGCGATGAGCACACAGGAGAATTTCGGGAATATCAGTTTGGTGACGGACTTGACAGGATTTCCCTGACCGAAAGCCTCAAGAACGCTCAGATCAACAATGGCGCGGGAAGTTTTAAACTTACCGAGAACGATCTTGTTGTTGAAGATGCGCGGTTTAAAGCTCAAATGAGCACGGTTTTGATGATCGACATCAGCCACTCGATGATCTTGTATGGAGAAGACCGGATCACGCCTGCGAAGAAAGTTGCGATGGCGCTGGCTGAGCTGATTACGACCCGTTATCCGAAAGACACCATTGACATTCTGGTTTTTGGAAATGACGCCTGGCCGATCAAAATCAAAGATCTGCCGTATCTCGAAGTTGGTCCGTATCACACTAACACTGTTGCCGGACTTCAGCTTGCGATGGATCTGCTCCGCCGAAAACGCAATACCAACAAGCAGATTTTCATGATCACCGACGGCAAGCCAAGCTGTGTCCGTGAAAGTGACGGAACGTACTACATGAACAGCAACGGCCTTGATGAATATATAGTAGATAAATGCTACGCGATGGCCGCAACAGCGCGAAAGCTTCACATTCCGATTACGACTTTTATGATTGCAAATGACCCGTATTTGCAGCGGTTTGTGAATCAATTTACAGAAGCCAATCAAGGGAAAGCTTTTTACACAGGACTGAAAGGATTAGGAGAAATGATCTTCGAAGATTACGAGACGAACAGAAAGAAACGCATTAAATAACAGAAATGGATACAGTCAATATAACAACTATTGGAGCGCTTACAGCTTCAGGATATAAAAGCAGAAGTATTAAAGATGAACTTCGTGAAAACCTCCGGGAAAAGATCAAAGGAGGCGAAAACGTTTTTGAAGGTGTTTGGGGTTTTGAAAACACTGTAATTCCGGAGCTTGAACGTGCAATATTGTCACGCCACAACATAAACTTACTTGGTTTACGCGGACAGGCGAAAACACGTTTGGCGCGGCTGATGGTGAATTTACTGGATGAATATATTCCGGTTGTTGCAGGTTCAGAGATCAATGATGATCCGTTAAAGCCGATGTCGAGGTTTGCAAAAGAACTTATTGCTGAAAAGGGAAATGATACACCGATCGAGTGGCTGCACAGAAGCGAGAGGTTTTTCGAAAAATTGGCAACACCTGATGTAACAGTAGCAGACATTATTGGTGATATTGATCCGATAAAAGCTGCGAATTTAAAATTGTCTTACGCTGATGATCGCGTGATTCACTTTGGAATGATTCCGCGTGCGAACAGATGCATTTTTGTTATCAATGAACTTCCCGACCTTCAGGCGCGGATCCAGGTTGCATTATTCAACATATTGCAGGAAGGTGATATTCAGATCCGTGGATTTAAGGTGCGGCTGCCGCTTGATCTTCAATTTGTATTTACGGCAAACCCTGAAGATTATACCAACCGTGGAAGCATCGTGACTCCGTTGAAAGACAGGATCGGCTCACAAATCCTGACGCACTATCCTGAAACTATTGAGATCGCCCGAACCATTACTGAACAGGAAGCAAATCTTGATGATCAGTTAAAAACCATTCATGTTCCGGCACTTGCAAAAGACTTGCTTGAACAAATAGGTTTCGAAGCTCGCGAAAGCGAGTATGTCGATTATAAAAGTGGCGTCAGCGCGAGGATGAGCATCACAGCTTATGAAAATCTTTTAAGTACAGCTGAACGGCGAATTTTAAAAACCGGAGCTGAAAAAACAACAGTAAGGCTTTCCGATTTTATGGGCGTTATTCCCGCAATTACTGGAAAAGTAGAGCTCGTTTATGAAGGTGAACAGGAAGGCGCAGCATTTGTAGCCGAAAATTTAATTGAAAGCGCGATCAAAACATTGTTCCCCGACTACTTCCCAAAAATCGAAAAATTAGAGAAATCAACTAATAAGAGTCCGTTTCAGGAAATAATCGACTGGTTTTTTACCGAAAGCGGCTTCGAACTGCTAGATGACGCGACAGACGATGACTACCATCAGAAGCTCGACGCGATTATTCCGCTTAAGCAATTGCTGATGAAATACCAGCCGGATCTGCCTGAAGAGGATCGCTATTTCATGAAGGAATTCATTTTGTGGGGACTTGCTCAATATAAGAAGCTAAGCCGTGACAGGTTTAGTGAAGGCAACCAGTTCAAGGATATTTACGGAAGTTATATCAGCAAGCTCTAAACTCCAATATCAAGTTTGGAAAGTATCTCGTAAGAACGAATACGCTTTTCATGAGAATAAACAGGCGTGGTGACCATGAGTTCATCGACGCCTGTTTTTGCGAGGAATCGATTTATTTCGGAAGTTACTTTTTCAGGTCCACCGATAAATGAATAGAAGATCATTTGCTGAAGTGCCGATTCCTCAAGCGGATCCATTGGATGCACTTTAGGATCTACGGGCGGCTGCATCTTTTGACGTTTGCCAGTTAGAATTCCAAGGAACAATTTTTTAAATGATGTCGACAGAAAATCTGCTTCACGATCTGTTTCTGCCGCAATGACATTGACACAAGCAATTACATAAGGTTTTGAAAGCTGCGCCGACGGTTTAAAATTTTGCCGATAGATCGAAAGTGCATGAAGCAGTTGAGCAGGAGCAAAGTGGCTTGCAAAAGCATAAGGAAGTCCTTTTTCTGCTGCGAGATAAGCGCTGTCTGTACTTGAACCTAAAATCCAGATCGGAATATCAAGGCCTTCACCGGGAATGGCACGTACAGGCGCACTTTTATTCGCAGGCGAAAAATACTTTTGCAGCTCTTCTATTTTTTTTCCAAAATCCATCACTGCGCTTTGGTCGCGATTTAGCGCCATTGCTGTGAGTTGATCAGTTCCGGGAGCGCGCCCGAGTCCGAGGTCGATGCGATCGGGATACAACGTTGCAAGCGTCCCGAACTGTTCAGCTACGACAAGTGGCGCATGATTGGGAAGCATTATTCCACCTGAACCGACGCGTATTGTATTCGTTTTAGAAGCAATGTGCCCGATCAAAACTACGGTTGCAGTTGATGCAATTCCGTCCATGTTATGATGTTCGGCAAGCCAATATCGTTCGAAGCCCCATTGTTCAACGTGTTGTGCGAGATCTGCGGAATTTTTAAAAGCATCTGCCGGAGTAGAATCTTGCGGAACCATTGCAAGATCGAGGACAGAAAGTGTAGGTTTTTTTAAGGACATAATCATTCTGTGGTATCATGCAAAATTAGCGTAAGCATGAAATAACACTCTGATCTTTTAGATACCTTTAACGAACTAAATATTTTTGTGTGGATTCCTTGACGCAGATCGTCCTCGGCGCAGCGACAGCCGAATTGATTGTAGGCAAAAAGATCGGCAACCGCGCTTTGCTGTATGGCGGGATCATTGGGACGATTCCTGATCTTGATGTGTTTGTTGGCATGGCTTACGACATTGTGACTGCCAATGAAATCCATCGGGGCTTTAGCCATTCGATTTTATTTTTTCTTCTGGCGGCTCCGTTATTGGGGTTGATACTACAGCGATTGGAACGCGGCAGCGGTGTAAAACTGTGGACATGGATTCATGTTTCGTTCTGGTGCCTACTTACTCACGCACTTCTTGATGCCTTCACAAACTGGGGAACGCAGCTGCTATGGCCTTGGGATAAAAAATTTGCGATACAGTCAATTTTTGTTATCGATCCGCTGTATACGCTGCCGTTTATTTATTGCCTTATCAGAGTGATGAGGTTGAAACGTCAGGATATACAACGGCGGAAGTGGAATCTATACGGCATTCTGATCAGTTCATTTTACCTTATATTGACAGTTGGATTGCAGGCTATTGCTAAAGATCGGTTTCAGGATGAGCTTTCAGATTCTGGGATTGAATACAATAAGATCAGTGTTCGTCCGGCGCCGCTTACGGCAATTTTGTGGAATGCAAATATATCAGCCAAAGACGGATATTATTTGGGCGAGTATTCGTTTTTCGATACAAAACCGATCAGATTTTCCTATTTCAAGCGGAATAATGCACTGATAGAAGGATACATAGACGATCCGATGATTCGCCGGTTGACCCTTTTGTCAGAAGGTTGGTATGCGTTGACGGAGCAAGATGGCGAAGTATACTTTAACGATCTGCGCTTCGGACTTTTGAACGATGATCCACAGAAGCCGGAGTTCGTGTTTCGATATCTTCTGAAGTTTCAACAGGGGAAAATACGTGCCTACGAAGCTAAGTCACCATTAAGAAAAGAACCTAAAAAGCTTTTGATTAAGCTTTGGTATAGGATCGGAGGAAATTAAGTTGGTACATGTGCA
>DASWND010000084.1:0-38326 GCA_036399435.1 Flavobacterium sp. | reverse complement strand
AACGTGGCTTCATGGGAACATCTTTGGATAGCTAATATTCAGGTTCAACGGCTTTGCCTTTCAGGCATGGGCTTTACTGGTTCCGACATAGGTGGATTTGCTGAACAGCCTTCCGGCGAATTATACGCGCGTTGGATTCAGCTTGGCGTCTTTCATCCATTTTGCCGAACACATTCATCCGGGCATCATGGCAATCAGGAACCTTGGTCGTTTGATGAAGAGGTCACTAATATTGCAAGGAAGTTTATTTCGCTGCGATACCAGCTTCTGCCATATCTCTACACGATGTTTTGGCAGTACGTCAACAAAGGCATTCCATTGCTGAAGCCCCTTGTTTATTATGATCAGCATGATCCACAGACGCATTATCGGACTGATGAATTTATTTTTGGGGAACAGATTTTAGTCTGTCCGATCCTCGAGCCAAACGCTTTAGGTCGTCGGATGTATATTCCCAATGGAAACTGGTACAACTACTGGACAGGAGAATTTGTAACAGGCGGCAAAGAACTTTACGTCGCTACAGATTATGATCAGATTCCAATATTTGTAAAAGAAGGTGCCATTATTCCCAAGTATCCTGTTCAGCAATATGTTGGTGAGAAAGAATTTGAGGAGATCTCACTAGATGTTTATTTCAAATTCGGGAAAGAACGGTCTGTTTTATACGAAGATGGACAGGATGGATACGACTACAATAAAGGAAGATACAGTCTTTCTACATTCAGCTTACACGGAAAAGACAATCAACTTGTGATCCAGCAGCATATTGAAGGAAAGTTTACCACAATGTATAAACGTTTCAGGATCAACCTGCACTCACTTCCATTCGAGGTCAAGCAAATACAGGTCAATAACGAATTAATAAATTTTGAGGATTACTCCTTCGACGGTGTAAGTCTGTTGCTTGATAAAGACTTTGATGAACTGCATTTAAAAGGATAATTTTTTTTCGTTGGAATTAGTACGGCGCAAACTTGATGCTGAAAGGCAATAGGCATCTTTGTATTAGTGGGCTTATCGTAGCTTTAATATTCACTTGCAACAACCATCCTTAATTTTCTTTCTGCAAAAAAATCACAATTTAATTTAAAAGCCGACGAGCTATTTGATTGTTTTGTAACTTTAAGTATAAACGGAAATTTTATAGTTATGGACAATAACATGCATCAAAGCGAAGACAATAAGATCATACCGATGACATCGGTAAATAGCGGTACAGGCCGCGAGGTACGATCGGATATCTATTATTATACAAATCAGATCGTCAATGTAATTTTTGTAGGTATCCCGGAATCCAGGGAGTGGGTATTGGTTGATGCCGGAATGCCGAAATCAGGAGCCGAACTTCTAGACGTTGCTGAAGATCGATTTGGCAAAGGAGTTAAGCCAAAAGCGATAATACTGACTCATGGACATTTCGACCATATCGGCAGCATAGTATATTTACTTGAAGAATGGGGAGACGTACCTGTTTATGCTCATCCACTTGAAATGCCTTTCCTAACCGGACTTGAAGCATATCCTGAACCTGACCCAACGGTTGAAGGCGGCATGCTTGCAAAAATTTCAAAAATATATCCTGTTGAACCAATCGACATTACTCCGGTATTACTTCCGTTGCCTGCTGACGGACATGTTCCATATATGCTGGGATGGCGATGGGTTCATACACCCGGACATTCGCCGGGCCACGTTTCACTTTTCCGCGAAAGCGATAGCACCCTTTTAGCCGGCGATGCATTTGTCACTGTTCGTCAGGACTCATTTTACAAGGTGTTAGTTCAAAAAGAAGAAGTTCAGGGACCGCCAAGATACCTGACCACCGATTGGCCCTCAGCCCGCGAATCAGTGCGGCTGCTCAATGATCTTCAGCCACTGCTGGCAATCACAGGTCATGGCACACATCTTGAAGGAGCGCAACTGACTGAGGGATTACAGAACCTTGCAGAAAATTTTGATGAAATTGCTTTGCCTGATCATGGCAAGTATGTTGATGAGACAGACCGCGAAATTCAATAATAAAATTGCGAAAAATCTTATAATTTTTAAACTTTTTTTAATAGTTCTGTAACTGAAACATCTTCAGTCATTGTAAATTTATCCAATAATTTTATTCAAACTATTATGAAAAAACTTCCTCTTTATTCTGCCTTTTGCACAGTGTTGCTAATTGCGGCCTGTACAACGAAAAATCCTTTTACAGGTAAGAACAATTTAAACTTTGTCTCAAATGAGCAATTGTTCCCATCGTCATTCCAACAGTACAATCAGGTTTTGGCAGAAAGCAAAGTCATCACTGGCACAGCTGACGCCAAAAAGGTTGAAACTGTCGGAGTCAAAATAAAGAATGCAGCAGAAAAGTATCTCGGAAGCCTTGGATATAATGATTATTTAAAAGGATATGCATGGGAATACAAGCTTATTCAGGATCCTGCCGTTAACGCCTGGTGTATGCCGGGAGGAAAAATTGCGGTTTATACAGGTATTCTCCCAATAACCAAAGATGACGCAGGATTAGCAACAGTCATGGGACATGAAGTTGCTCACGCACTTGCCAATCACGGCGCGCAACGAATGAGTGCCGCTCAATTGCAACAATTAGGCGCTGTTGGTGTTGCCGTAGCTACAGGCAGTAAAAGCGAACAAACCCAACAAATTGCTATGCAGGCTTATGGCGCAGGTTCAACAGTGTTGGGAATGATGCCTTTCAACAGAAGTCACGAAAGTGAAGCTGATATGATCGGATTGACATTAATGGCAATCGCAGGATATAATCCAGACAATGCAATTCTATTCTGGCAACGTATGTCTGCTAAAGCAGGAGGTGGAGCACCACCTGAAATATTAAGTACGCACCCGTCTGACGCCACAAGGATCGCCAACATCAAGAAACTTATTCCAAAGGCGAAAGCTGAAGCCGCTAAGTTTGGCGTAGTTTATAAGTAAATTTTTAGGACCTTGAATTATAGCCGTTTCGTTTGAAGCGGCTTTTTTATTTACATCCAGTTTACATTGGTGTTGTTAAAAAAAATTAAATTAGCGAACAAAATTGATATATGGCACAATTGAAAAGAGGTGATAAAAAACTATTAAATGCATGGGCTTTTTATGATTGGGCGAATTCAGTTTACAGCCTTGTCATCGCATCTGCGATCTTTCCAATTTTTTATGCTGCGCTATTCACGGACGCCAATTCAAATATAGACGCGTTTGGATTCAATTTCAAAAATACTGCGTTGATCAGTTTTGTAACTGCAGCTGCATTTCTCGTCGTCGCGATTATCTCTCCGCTTTTATCCGGAATAGCGGATTATGTGGGAAACAAAAAATCTTTCATGAAGTTCTTTTGTTATCTCGGCGGTTTCTCATGCATCGGACTGTATTGGTTTAGTCTTGAAAACATCTACTTCAGCTTGCTGTGTTACTTCCTGGGGTTAATTGGATTTTGGGGAAGCCTTGTATTTTACAATTCATATTTACCCGACATTGCGTTTCCTGAACAACAGGATAAAATTAGCGCCAGAGGTTACTCACTTGGCTACATTGGCAGTGTCTTACTGCTGGTTATTAACCTGTCGATGGTTATGATGCCTGATCTATACGGAATTGGCGGAACAAAAGGTGAAGCTGCAATGACAGCCATGAAGTATTCGTTTATAATGGTAGGCATTTGGTGGATCGGCTTTAGCCAATATACATATGTTCATCTTCCGGCCGGCGTAAATAACGAGAGTAAAAAACTGACATCAGGTGTCGTATTAAATGGTTACCGCGAACTTAAAAAAGTATGGGCAGTGTTAGCCGATAATTTGCCTTTAAAGCGTTATCTCAGCAGCTTTTTCGTTTATAGCATGGCGGTTCAGACCGTAATGTTGGTTGCAACCTATTTCGGTTCCCAGGAAATAAAGTGGGGAAGTGAGAGCGAAAGCACTACGGGTTTGATTATTTGTATTCTATTGATTCAGTTGGTCGCAGTTGCCGGAGCAATTCTCACATCGCGCGCGTCAGCAAAGTTTGGAAACATTAATGTCTTGCTTGCTCTAAATATATTTTGGATGTTGTTATGCGCGGCCGCGTACTTCATCAGCCTTCCAATCCAATTTTATATCATGGCTGCCATGGTTGGGCTTGTTATGGGCGGAATTCAGTCATTATCACGCTCGACATACTCAAAGCTTTTACCTGACACAAAAGATACCGCATCATTTTTTAGTTTTTATGATGTCGCAGAAAAAATCGGGATTGTAATAGGGATGTGCATTTATGGACTCATAGATCAAATCACCGGCAGCCCAAGATATTCTATTGTATTTCTTGCAATTTTCTTTCTCTGTGGTGTTTTAATGCTGACGCGGGTTCCAAAAAATTCGTTTAATAATCATAAATATCAAGAAAGGCAGTCTTAAAAAACTATATTTCTCTATTTTTGAAAAAAATAACGTGATGAAATATATTTCAATGGTCCTTTTGATGTTTATGGCAGTAAACATTTCTTCTTGTTCAGATGTCGAGCCGATCGATCCTAATATCATCATTAACCCTGACCCTGAACCAGAGCCAAACCCGACTGATCCAGAAAATCCTGTTGCAAACGGACTTTTTAAAGTGGATATTGATGGTGTTCCTTTTTCCACTTCTACTACACTTGTATATCTTTCTGGCGGATCAGTGATACTGAATGCAATTGGTTCCAATGGCGATACCTTCGCATTCCTTTTAGACGGAACAACCCCTGGAAGCTATGCGGCAAATGATAATATAGTAACTTACACTGAGGCTGGAGAAGAATTTGGCTGGTGGGGCACTCATCCTACAGACAATAATGCTAACACCGGGTCAGTCATTATCACTTCTGTAAACGCCACTAACAATACAATTTCTGGAACGTTTAGTTTTACAGGATATTGGAGCGATCAGGGAAACACCACAATTCCACAGAAGACTTTTACTAACGGAAGTTTCACAAATCTACCTTACGTTACACAAAGTCCTACCAACGATACGTTTTTTGCTAAAGTAAACGGAGCAGAATTTGTGGAAACCGATTTATTGGCAGTTGAAATAAGTATTGCTGATCAGGAGTTTATTTCTGTTGGTGCTGAAGATGCTACTACAAGAGGTATTACAGTAAGCACTCGAAGCAATCTTTCGACAGGATCCTACCAGATAACAGGTAATGTGGCCACTGATCCTGTACAAATTAAATTTTCATTGAACGAAGATAGTTTTGGAACTGTTGCAACAAGCGGGCATGTCAAGATCACTGAAAAAACTGCAGATCGAATCAAAGGTACTTTTAGCGCGTCAGTAACGATTAACTCAGTTGTTTATCAAATTACAGATGGTGCTTTTGATGTTGCTTACTAGTTCATTCTACATTTAATAAAAGAAGATCCGCTTAGGCGGATTTTTTATTTTCTGCAATGTAGATACATCAATAATTTTTGAAATTAATTATCCATTTGTATGCTAAAAACTGCTGATGGTGTGGGGTATAACAAAATATTAGGTAGTACATCGATAATAAAATTATTTCTTACAAAGTTATACTACATTTGTTACCTTAATTAAAGAACCTCCAACGTCAATTGACCTAAATATAACATGTCGAACCTCAAAATATTATCATTTGGTAACATGTCGCTTCAGGAGTTTGATTCCGAAGCAGATCTGATTCCGCTACTTACGCCGGAAGATGAGGCAGAAATGAATAACGAAGAATTACCATCTTCACTTTCTATATTACCATTACGAAACACAGTACTTTTTCCGGGTGTGGTTATACCTATTTCCGCAGGCCGGGACAAGTCTATAAAGTTGATCAATGACGCCAATGCCGCAGGTAAAATCATTGGAGTTGTAGCCCAGAAAAATGAAGCTGACGAAGATCCGTCTAAAAATGATATTCATAAAATTGGGACCGTTGCCCGAATACTACGTGTTTTAAAGATGCCTGATGGAAACATCACCGTTATTCTTCAAGGGAAAAAGAGATTTGAAATTGACGCTGTAATTTCTGAAAAACCATATATCCGTGCTAATGTAAAAGAAGTTGCTGAAAAGCGTCCCGGACATCACGATACGGAGTTCCTGGCGATCATGGAGTCAATCAAAGAGCTTGCGATCCAGATCATAAAAGAAAGTCCAAATATTCCGACCGAGGCCACCTTCGCTATTAAAAATATCGAAAGCCATTCATTTCTGATCAACTTCGTCTCGTCAAACATGAACCTGACGGTTACCGAGAAGCAGAATCTGCTGTCGATGAACACCTTAAAAGAGCGAGCTCTTGAAACCTTACGTTTCATGAACGTCGAATTGCAAAAGCTTGAACTAAAAAACGACATTCAGTCTAAAGTGCGTTTTGACCTTGATCAGCAGCAGCGTGAATATTTCCTTCATCAGCAGATGAAAACCATCCAGGAAGAACTTGGTGGTGTTTCGCATGATGAAGAAATCGAAGAAATGCGACGCAAGGCAAAAGAAAAAAAATGGGATGCCAAAACTGCAAAGCAATTCGACAAAGAAATTTCAAAAATGCAGCGAATGAATCCACAAGCGCCAGACTTTGGAATTCAACGGAACTACCTTGAACTTTTGCTTGAATTGCCATGGGGACATTATTCACCTGATAACTTCGACCTGAAGCGCGCGCAAAAAATACTAGACCGTGATCATTTTGGATTAGAAGATGTCAAAAAAAGAATGATCGAACATCTCGCAGTCTTAAAGTTAAGGAACGACATGAAGTCACCGATCATTTGTTTAACAGGGCCTCCGGGTGTTGGTAAAACATCTATTGGTAAATCTGTTGCCGAGGCATTAGGTCGTGAATATGTAAGAATATCGCTTGGCGGACTGCGTGACGAAGCAGAAATTCGTGGCCATCGTAAAACATATATTGGTGCAATGCCGGGCCGGATCATCCAAAGCTTAAAAAAAGCGGGAACTTCAAACCCTGTTTTTGTACTCGATGAAATTGATAAATTGTCAAGCAGCAATCAGGGCGATCCGTCATCTGCTTTACTTGAAGTTCTCGACCCTGAGCAAAATAGCGAGTTCTATGACAATTTCGTTGAATTAGGATACGACCTTTCAAAAGTCATGTTCATTGCGACATCCAATAATATGCAAACGATTCAGCCTGCATTAAAAGACAGAATGGAAGTGATCAAGATGAGTGGTTATACTGTCGAAGAAAAAGTGGAGATCGCGAGGAAACACTTATTTCCAAAACAGCTAAAAGAACATGGATTAAAAGCTAAAGATCTCACCATTAACAAAAAGCAATTAGAAAAAATAGTTGAAGGTTATACGCGTGAATCAGGTGTCCGCGGACTTGAAGCAAAACTAGCTCAAGTCATCAGAAATGCTGCCAAATCCATTGCAATGGAAGAAGAGTACAACCTGAAAGTTACTGATGAAGATATCAGAAATGTTCTCGGTGTACCAAGGTTGGAAAGAGATAAATACGAAAATAATGATGTTGCAGGTGTTGTAACGGGTCTTGCATGGACTACCGTTGGCGGTGATATTTTATTTATTGAATCGTTGATTTCCAAAGGTAAAGGCACAATGACTTTAACCGGAAATTTAGGAACAGTAATGAAAGAGTCTGCGACAATTGCACTCGAATACATAAAAGCAAACGCCGAGCTTTTAGGAGTCGATCCTGAGATTCTTCCGAAGTACAACATTCATATACACATTCCGGAAGGCGCTACACCTAAAGATGGTCCAAGTGCGGGAATTGCGATGCTTACGTCCTTGGTTTCACTCCTCACGCAGACTAAAGTCAAAAATAACGTTGCAATGACCGGTGAAATTACGCTTAGAGGTAAAGTATTGCCTGTTGGTGGAATTAAAGAAAAAATCCTTGCCGCCAAAAGAGCCAACATTACCGAGATTATCATGTGCAGCGAAAATAAAATGGATATTGATGAAATCAGGCCGGAATATCTGGAAGGTCTCAAATTTCATTATGTATCTGAGATGAGTGAAGTCATCAAGTACGCATTGACTGATCAAAAAGTGAAAAATGCAAAGGTCCTATAACGACTGCAACTGGATATAAGCTTTGTCAGTCACGATCTGGCGGTGGGAACTGTGACAGCAATATTCGATTTTTAAGCTTTTTGTTCGTGCATTGCTTTGCCGATCGCTATTGCTCGGGTCGTGACTGATCTTGAGTCGATATGAGAACCTACACTTTACAACGTAAGTTATAGCGTTGCATTAAAAAAATAATATCTTCGTATCTGCGTTACAATCTAGATAACGCCGCGTGCACACATGTTTAAGAAACTGCTCTTCTTCTTTACTATAGTCTTTTGCAATGTGTCACATAGCCAGATTGGCGGCAAGTATACCTATCAGTTCCTTAATCTGGTGACATCTCCAAGGCAGGCTGCATTAGGTGGAAAGACCATCACTATTTATGACGAGGATGTTAACCAGGCACATTTTAATCCGGCAACTATCAATGCCGAAATGGATAATCATCTTGCCTTAAATTACGGTAGCTATTACGGTGAAGTGACCTACGGAACCGCGTCCTATGCGTATACTTACGATCGGCATCTTCAGACATTCCAGGCCGGTGTGAATTACGTTAATTACGGCACTTTCGAAGGCTACGACGAAAACGGTAATGAAACAGCTGAATTTACCGGAAGTGAAATTGCCTTATCGGTTGGATACAGCTACAATATTCCATTTTCTGATTTTCATATTGGCGCAAATGCGAAATTGATTTCATCGACATTGGAATCATATAACTCTTTCGGGGGCGCAGTAGACTTGGGCGCAATATACATTGATGAGGATAACGATATCAACTATGCATTGGTAGTTCGAAATATCGGGACTCAATTCACTACTTATTCTGAAACGCGTGAACAGCTTCCACTTGAAATCATTGCCGGGATTTCCCAGGAACTTGAGAATGTTCCAATACGATGGCATCTTACTCTTGAAAACCTTCAGCAATGGAATATAGCTTTTTCGAATCCGGCGAGAGCTGTTGGTTCTATTGATGGCGGTGAACAGGAAGAGAAAGTCTCATTCTTTAACAATGCGCTCCGGCACGTGATTATTGGTGCTGAACTTTTCCCTCAAAAGTCTTTCAATTTGCGTGTTGGATACAACTTTAGGCGCGGCGAAGAACTTCGTTTGCTTGAACAGCGGAATTTTTCGGGCATTTCGGTTGGATTCGGACTAAGATTTAATAGAATCAAGTTCAATTATTCCTATTCAAGATATACCTTAGCGGCCAATACCAGCCTTTTTGGTTTAACCATTAATTTTCAGGAATAGCTTGGGCAAGAAAATTACTATTGCAATAGACGGATATTCATCAACTGGCAAAAGCACCCTTGCTAAACAACTTGCCGAACATCTTGGATATGTATATGTCGATACTGGCGCAATGTATCGCGCTGTCACACTGTTCGCAATGCAAAATGGTTATATCGACAAAGAATTCCTTGATAAAGAAACTTTAATCCAAAGCCTTCCTGCTGTTAAACTTGAATTCAGATTAAATGAAGATTCTGGAATCGCCGACATGTATCTCAACGGTGAAAATGTTGAAGATGAAATTAGAACCATAAATGTTTCAAACTTCGTCAGCCGCATTGCAGAAATCTCAGAAGTGCGATCGAAACTTGTCAGAGAGCAGCAGAAAATGGGCGAGATGAAAGGCATTGTTATGGACGGACGTGACATCGGAACGGTTGTTTTTCCAAATGCCGATCTCAAGATTTTTATGACTTCAAGCCCGGAAACTCGTGCTCAACGACGTTATGATGAGCTGCTTGCAAAAAAACAGGAAGTTACTTACGAAGAGGTTTTCGATAATGTAAAAAACCGGGATCACATCGATACCAGCCGCAAAGATTCACCTCTAAAAAAGGCTGATGATGCTGTAGAGATCGACAATTCAGAACTTACACGTGAAGAGCAATTTGCAAAAGTTGTTTCTTTAGTACAAAACAAATTATAACAAACAAAACTTCAGCAATGGGCATAAAGAACAGGTTAATCTTAATGAGCTTTTTACAATTTTTTGTTTGGGGAGCTTGGCTAATAACTGTTGCGAATTATTGGTTTGGAACCAAACAGTGGGATCCGGCTGAATTCGGGATCATCTTTTCAACGCTGGGAATTTCTTCCCTTTTTATGCCTGCAATCACCGGAATTATGGCAGATAAATGGGTGAATGCTGAGAAGCTTTATGGCGTCCTGCATATTTTAGGTGCGCTTGCACTTGCTTTTCTTCCTTCGGTTGATAATCCGACGAACTTTTTCTATGTGATTTTTGCAGCGATGATCTGTTATATGCCAACGATTTCACTATCGAATTCGATCGCGTATACAATCTTGCGCAACAATAATTATGATGTCATAAAAGTGTTTCCTCCGATTCGTGTTTGGGGAACAATCGGGTTTATTGCTGCCATGTGGATCACAAATCTTACGGGTAATAAAGCGTCTGCAAACCAATTTTATATAGCTGCCGCTGCTGCAGTTGTTTTAGGATTATACTCATTCACATTGCCGAAATGTCCTCCGCAGAAGCTGATTAAAAAAGACAGTTCGTTTACAGAAATGCTCGGGCTCGACGCCTTCAAATTGTTCGGAAACTACAAGCTGATGTTGTTTTTCATCTTCTCGATGTTCCTTGGCGGTGCATTGCAGCTTACAAACATGTATGGCGATATTTACCTTTCTGATTTTGAAAAAGTGCCACAATATGCTGATTCATTTGTGATCAGGTATTCAACGATCATCATGTCGATTTCGCAGATTTCGGAAACGTTGTTCATCCTTGCGATTCCATTTTTCCTGAAACGTTTTGGAATCAAGCAGGTGATGCTGATCAGTATGCTGGCTTGGGTTCTGCGCTTCGGATTATTTGCATTTGGAGATCCTGCAGGTGGATTATGGATGATTATACTTTCATGTATCGTCTACGGAATGGCATTCGACTTCTTTAATATCTCGGGATCGTTATTTATCGAAACTTCTACCGATCCTAAAATGCGATCAAGTGCGCAGGGATTATTTATGATGATGACAAATGGAGTAGGAGCAGTGCTTGGCGCATGGATCAGCGGGTTTGTTATTGAAAGGTACTTCACCATCGGGAACGTAAAAGACTGGCATAACATCTGGCTTTGCTTTGCGGGTTATGCATTGGTAATCGCTATTGCGTTTGCACTTTTCTTCCGGCACAAGCATGATCCTGAAGCAGTACAGCAGATCTCACATTAATTATCTTTTCATCGAGAAGTGGCCACGGAAGACTTTGCCGTTTTGTCGCTCCACAACAAACCAGTAATCGGTTGAAGGAAGACTTCGTCCATTGAGTTTGCCATCCCAGCCCGGACTATCAGGTAAAAATCCGGTAATTAATTTTCCATAACGATCGTAAATGTAAGTCATCATTGCAGGTTCATGTTCCGAAAACTGAACCTTCCAGTATTCATTGAAACCATCGCCATTCGGCGTAAAGAATCTTGGATAGTTCAGTAAGTAAACTTCAACAAGAGCCGGTTCACAGCCAAGAACATCGCGGATATAAACCGTGTATTCACCGGGAGATAATCCACCAAAGAAGCCTTCAGGCTGATAAGTGATTCCGTCCAGAGAATATTCGAAGGCATCATCAGCTGTTGGTGCAATTGTTATCGTATTCTCATTGTTCGTCCAATCAGAAGTCGAAACTTCAAATGCCTCAGGTGGTGCCACAGCTACAACTTCAAAAGTGTGGGTCGCGGAGCAGATTTTTGTCCCGTAGTTCTTGGTGACTGTCAGCGTATATGTCCCCGGCGTTGTAATAACTACCTGCTGCCCCGTTGCTCCAGTCGACCATAAATATGAACTGAAGCCCGATTCTGCAATAATTGGCAGCGTTCCATTTTCGCAGATGCCGTATTCAGGCTCAAGATTTGGATCAGGAACGGGATTTACAACAACATTAAAAGAAGTAAAGTCGATGCAGTCTACGCTTTGGATGTGCTTAAGGCGGGCGTAGATGGTTGTACTTCCGGTATTGTACTGCAGCGGCAATGTGTTGAGTCCCGAATTGGCATCAGTTTGGGACAGGTGATAGGTAATCGTGAAGTTTGCCGCGGCCTGCATTCCGAGAATTGCTGCGTTTTGCTGTGTGAGGTCAATTATTTCCGTTCCATCATTTGATATGTCATCACAAGCTACAATGTCAGCCGGCTGGTTCGCCACAGCAAGCGACGGCAACTGTGCCACATCAGATTCACCCGTGGCGATGTCGCCGCAGGCATGCTGAACTTCAAAAGTATACACAGCTTGGTCAAGACCTGTGAAAATATTATTATTACCATTATCGACAAAAAAGGGCTGGCTGTTCTTTAAGATAATCTTAAATGTTAACGGCGGCACTCCGTTTGTCAGCACGCGTACGTCAGCGGTGGTGCCCGCACAACTTAACTTTTCAAAACCTGTAATAGCAAATTGACCGGTAAATTCAAATTCTTCGAGAACTTCATAGCAGTCTTTAAATTGACCAACGCTTCCATTTTCAAAGGTCTCAAATTGAACTACTACCCGAAAATCTCCGGTAAAAATCAGGTTTAGCAGCGTATCATTGTTTTGGAGCTGAATTGAGTTTGTTGCATCTGGAGGTGAACCGGGAACGTAGACAACCTGCGTATCCGGGTGCACCCAATTCCCCGTATTCGGATCTAGCATCTGCAACCAATATGATACATCTGCCATTCCGGATGCATCGTGGTCAAGCGTTATATCGAAAGAACCGCAATGTGGTGTCAGCGTTACTTCACTGGCCGAGACATCATAACTGATTACTTCAACGTCACTCAGCAAATTTGTCTGTCCACAGTTATCCAAAATTTCAAATTCATATATTCCCGGCTGAAGGTTATTCATAGAAAAAACACCGGCAGAAGTAAGATTATACGAAACATCAACAGGCGTCACAACTCCTGCGGGCGCCTGAGTCATAATGATTGATAAAATTTCTGTACTGTTGCCTCGTATCCTAATTGCGCCTTTACCAATTTCGCAGTCGCCTCTTGAGCTGTAGGTAACAGTCGTCTGCAATCCGGGAACAAAGAACTCTTCAATATATGAATTTCCACACTCATCTATTAGCTCTACAACGTAATCTCCGGTTGGAAGGAACTGTAAAACAAGCCCATCTTCCTCAGTGACTTGATCGGAAACATCATCCGGAATCGGAAAGGTGTAAAGAGGCGAAGCATCCGTTATTATTGCCGATACGATCGTAAAACCCGGGATGGTGATTTCAACTCGGCTCGTATCCGATTGGCATCCGGGATATGGAATAACAAGCGACTCAGCTTCTGTTGGCTCATTAATAAGCTCAGTGTTGTCATTTGCAGTCCTTCCGCAGGAATCTGTGATAGTGAGACTATACAAACCAAATGGAACAGGCATTGTCTCGCTTCCAAAAGCTGCTTCGGCGGCAGTAAATGGACCGGGATAAGTTTCATTAAATTCAAAAGGATCGAATCCTTCAGGAAAAACAGTAAAGTTCATGTTGAAAGGCGGAACATAAATCATAGCTCTACTGGTCAGATACAATTCTCCGCATTCCGCGTTTTGTGCAGTCAGTGAAACTACCATATGTTGATCGACTTCATGTCCCGGCGAAATATATTCATTCCCACACTGGTCAATGATTGTCATGTCAAAAGTGTAAAGCTGATCGTAATAAAAAGGAATTACCATTGCGACGTCTACACTGGTTGGACTTCCGCTCGGTATAGTATTAAATAGTGTTATCGACGGTGCGCCTCCTGGTGGATGTATCGTGTATTCGATTTCTAATGGATAAGCAAGCACCGCGCCTGTGGCAGACAATGTATTTGTGACTTCTATTGTATCGCAGCTCGGAAGTTCGGGAGTAAACCCGACTGTACTGATATCAATATCTGCAGCACCTGATTCAAGTGTAAAAGTGATCACGGTTGCATCTCCACAGTTGTTAAAGACGCGTACATCGTAAACTCCGGCCGGTACCCCACTAAATACGGGTGAAGGTTGTGGAGGCCTTGTAACCGGGCCAGTAAACAGTTCATACAAAACGGCGTTTCCGTTTAAGACTTCAACCGATATTGTACCATCGCTTCCACAAAGTGCATTTGATCCTGAAACTTCAAAGAAAACAGGAACCGTTTGGTTGAAAATAGTAATATCCTGAAACACAGAATTTGATTCTCCACCCAGAGTTTGCTTAGCCACCACACGATATGTCCCTGCGGTACGACCACCCAAAAAATTCGAGGTTTGAAAAGAAATGGGGTTTACAAGATCTGGATGCTGATAAATGTAGTATTCTATTGATGCTGCGGGATCCGTGCCGGAGACATTAAACGTCAAAGTTCCGTTACCCAGACAGGTTTCTTCTGTTTTTGTAATCGTTAGCGTGAATGTGGGCAGCTGTGCATATGATGTCAATGAGATCAGGAACAATATGCTGCATCGCACCCAATCTTTTAATGAAAAGAGCGGTGTGAACGGTACTGATAAGTTCACTTGATTATTCATATTTATGCGCACTTTCGACCTAGCAATGTAGCAAATATTTAAATGCAAGCAAATTGCAGTTTCGAACTTCTTCAAAATTTGCATTTAAGCAAAATAATCGTACTTTTGCAAACCTTTTGGCAGAGCAGAGTTTCCTTTAGGTAATAACTATTTTTGTAAAACATCTTCTGTTTTATTGATCGCGTCAAGAAACTCCGATAAGCAGAATACAAATTTTTAAATACGCATGGCTGAATTAGCTAAATCGCAGGAAGAATTTTTAGACACGTTTAACTGGCACAATTTCCAGGAAGGAATTGACGCTGTAGACGAAAGCAACCTGAAAGAATTTGAAGACCTTGTCTCAAAAACTTTTATCGCAACAGATCAGGAAGAAGTAGTAGACGGTACAGTTGTGAGAATGACTGATCGTGATGTTATCGTTGACATCAACGCGAAATCTGAAGGTGTAATTTCACTGAACGAATTCCGTTACAACCCGAACCTAAAAGTTGGAGACAAAGTAGAAGTTCTTATCGACGTTCGCGAAGATAAAACAGGACAACTGGTTTTATCTCACAGAAAAGCACGTACCATCAAGTCATGGGATCGTGTTATATCTGCACACGAAACAGGAGAGATCGTAAATGGTTTCGTAAAATGCAGAACTAAAGGTGGTATGATCGTAGACGTTTTCGGTATCGAGGCGTTTTTACCGGGTTCACAGATCGATGTGAAGCCAATCCGTGATTACGACGTTTACGTAAACAAAACAATGGAATTCAAAGTAGTGAAGATCAACCACGAATTTAAAAACGTTGTTGTATCGCACAAAGCGCTTATCGAAGCGGATATTGAAGTACAGAAAAAAGAAATCATCGGTCAGCTTCAAAAAGGACAAGTACTTGAAGGTGTTGTTAAGAACATCACTTCATACGGAGTATTTATTGACCTTGGAGGTGTAGACGGATTGATCCACATCACTGACCTTTCTTGGTCACGTATCAATCACCCAAGTGAAGTTCTTGAATTAGATCAGAAACTGAACGTGGTAATCCTTGATTTCGATGACGAGAAAACAAGAATCCAATTAGGTCTTAAGCAGTTGAACGCACACCCTTGGGATGCGCTTGACCAAAACCTAAAAGTTGGTGACAAAGTAAAAGGTAAGGTAGTTGTGATCGCTGATTACGGTGCTTTCATCGAAGTTGCTGAAGGAGTTGAAGGACTTATCCACGTTTCTGAAATGTCTTGGTCTACGCACTTGCGTTCGGCTCAGGATTTTGTAAAAGTTGGAGATGTTGTTGAAGCTGTAATCCTTACACTTGACCGTGAAGACCGTAAAATGTCTTTGGGTATCAAACAACTTACGCAAGATCCATGGACAGACATCACATCTAAATATCCGGTTGGTTCACGCCACACAGGTATCGTTAGAAACTTCACAAACTTCGGAATTTTCGTAGAGCTTGAAGAAGGAATTGATGGACTTATCTATATCTCTGATCTTTCTTGGACTAAGAAAATCAAACACCCGTCTGAGTTCGTGAACGTAGGGGAGAAACTTGATGTTGTAGTTCTTGAACTTGATGTTGACGGACGTAAATTGTCACTTGGACACAAACAAACGACTCCAAATCCTTGGGATCAGTATGAAGGTTCATTTGCAGTTGGAACTGTTCACAACGGAACTGTTTCTGAAATCGTTGACAAAGGAGCTACTGTAGAATTTGGTGACGATATCGTTGCTTTCATTCCGGCAAGACACCTTGAGAAAGAAGACGGTAAAAAATTGAAAAAAGGCGAAACTGCTGATTTCAAAGTTATCGAATTCAACAAAGAGTTCAAAAGGGTAGTAGCATCACATACCGCTGTTTTCCGTGAGGAAGAAGAGAAAAATGTGAAAAGTAACCAGGATAATAACAATAACTCATCTGGCAACAACAACGCTCCGGCTGCGACGTTAGGTGACAACAATGATATCCTTGCAGGCTTAAAAGCTAAAATGGAAAAGAACGAGAAGAAATAATTTTCTCGCCTTAATAATAAGAAGCCTCGTAGAAATACGGGGTTTTTTTTTGGTTAAGGGTGAAAGGTAAAGGGTAAAAGGTTGAAGTAGGGCGTGCCCCTGCGGGTCAGGCTATCCGCTATATCTTTTGCTCCGCAAGCTTTGCAAAAGGATGCCGCTTCTATCCTTCACGCGAAGTGAATTGCACATTATGAATGTTTTAACCATGAAATATTTGTTACATTTGGTCCACCATCAAATGAATATATGAAAAATATCTACTTTATTCTGACAACTATCCTGATTTCGGCAAGTGTTCAAGCTCAAACAATATATTTTCCCGACAATTATTTTAGGAGTCGGTTGATGATGTCGGGTCCAACTCAGGAAATTGCCAAGGACATCAATGGCAATAACATCGATATTGATGCTAATAATGATAATCAGATTGATGTTAGTGAGGCATTAAATGTTTATTGGTTAAGAGTGGGCCCCAACGAATCGATTACCAATATCACAGGCATAGAATATTTTACAAATCTGACCTATTTAGATGTTCACTGGAACTTTATAAATGAACTTCATCTGACCACACTTACCAATCTTGTGGTACTTCAAAGTTTCGAAACTTATAGTGAAATCATTGATTTAACAGGGTTGACAAACTTAACTAAGCTTACGTGCAGCGGCTACGAAGGACAAACGATCGATCTCTCGACGCTGACGGCGCTGGAGTCCCTTAACATCAGCGGTGCCGACTTATCAACACTTGACATTTCAAATAACCAAAACCTCAAAATCTTTGACGGCAGTTATCTTTCGATGCCATTGCTCGATATATCAAACATGCCCGATTTGGAGTTAGTTGATGTGACAGACTGTGCTGTACACACCGTAAAGATCAACAATTGCCCAAGTTTAAAAAAAATATTTGCACAGGAAGGCCAGATGTCGGTTTTGGAGTTTTTCGGTGCAATAAATCTTGAGGAACTTAATTGCTATGACAACAATTTATCAGAATTAAATTTGGCGGGGATTAACAAACTGGCATATTTGGACTGCAGCTTTAACAACATTTCGGGCGGCATGTTTTTATCTGATAAACCCGATCTATACGCCGCGCGTGTTTTTAATAATCAACTGACAAGCTTGTATGTGAAGAATGGCCACCTCTGGGGTGAGTATGAAATATTTTTCAACAACAACCCTGACTTGTCTTATATATGTGTTGGAGACGATCAATATGATGCTTTCCGCACGAGGGCATGGCAGTCGGGATTTACGCCGACGGAACTTGAAATCAATTCTTACTGTTCATTTGTTCCCGGAGCGATATATAATGAGATGCAAGGCAGTGTCAAATTCGATTCGGATAATAATGGATGTTCAGCAAACGATAATGCATTACCTAACGTAAAATTCCAAATTACCACTCCGGAATACACAAGTAATATTATCGCTGATCCATCAGGTAATTTCAATATTCCTGTAGTTAATGGCCAATATACGGTTATGCCTGTTTTAGAAGTACCATCATACTTTAATGTTTCACCTTCAAATGTGACGGTTTCCTTTCCTGAGGAGATGTCGCCATACGTTGCAAACTACTGCATTTCTGCAAACGGAGCTCATCCTGATTTGGAAATACTACTGATTCCGATTACAATCGCACGACCAGGCTTCGACGCGCTATATAAAATTGTTTACAGAAACAAAGGATCTGTATCACAGTCAGGAAACATAGATATTGCGTTCAACGATAATACTTCTGATTTTGTTTCGACAGATGTTACAATGTCGGCTCAGGTACCAAATCTTTTATCATGGAATTTTTCCAACTTACAGCCTTTCGAGAGCAGAGCGATATTGTTCACTCTGAATATCAACTCACCAACTGAATTCCCCGCAGTTAATTTAGGTGATACGTTTTCTTTAAACGCTACCGTCGCCAGCATCGCAGTTGATGAGATGCAAAGCGACAATACTTTTGAACTGAATCAAACAGTAGTAAACTCAGTTGATCCGAATGATAAGACCTGTTTGGAGGGCGACACCGTTGCTCCAACGGCAGTAGGTGAGTATGTGCATTACATGATACGGTTCGAAAACGTGGGAACATTTGCTGCTGAAAACATAGTTGTAGCCGATATGATCGATGATTCAAAGTTTGATATTTCATCGCTTGTTCCGCTTTCCAGCAGTCATTCTTTTCAAACAAGGATTTCTCCTGAAAATAAGGTTGAGTTCATTTTTGAGAATATAATGCTTCCTTTTGATGACGCCAATAACGATGGTTACATTGGCTTCAAAATTAAGACATTACCAACGCTGACGCTGGGCGACACCTTCAGCAATACTGCCAGCATCTACTTCGACTATAATTTCCCAATTGTCACTAATACTGCTGCGACAACTATCACAGCGTTAGGCGTTGCAGATTATGATTTTGGAAGTTACTTTACATTGTATCCCGTTCCAGCTTCAAATGTTTTAAACATTAAAGCTAATAAGAACATTGATGTGAAATCTATAGGCATTTACAATATTCTTGGGCAATTGGTTCTTGCAATTCCAAATGCAAATGGAGTAGAATCAATTGACACGTCAGTTCTTGTCTCAGGAAATTACTTCCTTAAAGTCACAACCGATCTGGGATCATCAAGTACTTCGTTTATCAGGCAATAAGCCGAGTTTTGGATCAGGTTACATGAATTGATACGGCACGCGTGAAGGATGGAAGCGGCAGCCCGCAGCAGCGCGAGGACTATAGCGGACAGCCTGACACCGCCGTAGTGCAACGGAGGCGGTGGCACGCCAAGAAATGTAGCAGAAGCTTAATGCTTATCTTTTAGCTATATTTGCCGCCAACACCATTCTTATGAAACAATATTACATCCTGTTTGTCAGCTTATTTGCATCATTAATTTCTACAGCACAGAATCTTGAAATAGCTGATCCAGTTTTAAAAAATATTCTTGTAAACACCAATTGTTCTGATTCGGATGATAATGGAACACCCGATTCCGATATTGACACAAATAACGATCTTGAGATAAGCTACGAGGAAGCCGGTGCCGTATCGCGCTTGTATATAGATGGGCCTGTTACATCAATGGCTGGTGTTGACAGTTATGTGTTTCCGATGCTAACGCTTCTCAGCATCCGGCACACCGAATTAACTTCTTTAACAATTGAAGGCTACTCTATAATGCAGCAATATCAAATTACGGATAATCTGCAGCTGACATCACTTCTTTTTAAAAATACAGATAGCCAGATTTTAAATTGCTCTAACAATAACCTGAGTTCACTGCAGTTCAGCAATGCCAATAGCTTTTATAATATCGATTGCTCGAATAATAACCTGACAGTTGTTAACCTGCACGAATTTGTGCCTTTAAACACTTTGAACTGCAGCAACAATGATCTTACAGAATTAAACCTGCACGGGCTTTCGCAATTAGTAAACCTGAATTGTTCAAATAATGAGCTGATCAATCTGGTGACTTATAAAATATTCGCCAATCCGTTTCAAACACTGGACTTTAGCGGAAATACCGAAATCGAAAATATCTGCTGCAATGTTGAAGACCAGCAGGTTGTACAGGCAAAGGTTGCGTTGTACGGGTTATCTGGAGTGAATATAGTGACCGAATGCAATTACGTACCGCCTGCGTGCCCGCCAGGAACCATTTGTTTCGACGATGCAAACCTGAAGTTTATGTTATTAAGCACCACGAATACAGATACAAATGCCGATGGTGAAATTCAATTTTCGGAAGCTTTAGCAATTACCGATCTGACAATAGGAGGCAGCATCCATTCGTTATATGGCCTGAACTTTTTCACCAACCTGACAACACTTACAATTACTTCGACGCAGGTTGCAGGCGTCTACGATCTGACGGCGCTTGTTAATCTCGAAGATTTGACCGTTCAGTATAATCATATGGCTGATGAAGTAAAGATCAACGGACTTTCAAATCTCTCTTCGTTGACCATTTATGATAATCATGAACTTGCGGTTATTGCCGCGAGCGGATTGACAGGGTTGACGACAGCCAACATCAATAAACATTTTAATATGCACTCACTTTCTTTTCCGGGTGCATCAAGTTTGTCAACTTTAGACTGCAGCGAAAATGCCTTAAGCGTGTTAAACCTTGCAGACGCCGTAAATTTAACTTCATTAACAGCATCATCGAACCTGCTGCATACTATTACAATAGGAGCGTCAGCCACATTAACAGATTTAATGTTTCAGCAGAACAAGATGACCTCATTTAATTTTTCAACATTTAGTAGTTTACAGCATTTGAATCTGTCGAAAAATCTCTTCACGGCTGTCAACTTCACAGGCTTGAACAGCGTGCAATCAATTGATTGTTCAGAAAACAATCTCGCTGCACTTGATGCTTCTAATCTGCCAATGCTCACTGAACTGGTATGTGGCGGAAATGATATTATGTCGGATCTTTTTCTGATGAACAACAATGCAGCTGCCGACTTATTATCTCTATCGCTTACAGGCAATTACAGCCTTGAACATATTTGCGCAGATCCTGTCGACTACGCTGTGGTCGAAAGCAGTATAAATGCAGTCCCTTTAAACGGAATCACCTTAGATTCTACATGTGTGTGCAGTGGCCCATGCGCTGACAGTATTGTATTTATTCCGGATGCAAATTTTAAAGCGAAACTTATTGGATCCACTCCAACCAACTTCAGAACCCGAAATTTAGCCGGTCAATATTTTGCGGCAGATGCCAACAGTGATGGTGAAATTCAACGTTCTGAGGCTGCAAATGTGTTTTCGATCAATGTTAATCAGTCGGTAATTTCTTCGCTTGAAGGTATTGGCAGCTTTGTTAACCTCGGTGTTTTAGACTGCGTTGGCAACACGATCACTTCACTGGATCTGAGCAACAACTCGCAGTTGGTAGTATTGGACTGTAACATAAACGGAATGATCTCACTCGACCTGAGCGGATTGACAAAACTTCAAAATTTAGATTGCGGAGTTAACCAGCTGACATCTCTTGACCTGGGAAATATGGTTAATCTCAACAGGCTTCAATTGAACGGAAATCCACAGCTGAACACGCTGTTTATAAAAAATGGAAAAGATGAAGCTCAATTATTCATTAGCGGAACTCCAAACCTGCAATATATCTGTGCCGACGAATCTCAAGTCGACCAGATCGCAGCAATTTTGTTAGCAGACGGCAATACCACGTGCGCGGTCAATTCATACTGTTCTTTTACACCGGGTGGAGTTTATTACACCGTTAAAGGCCACAGCAGGTATGATCTTGACGGGAATGGCTGCAGCGATTCAGATTTTGTCTTCCACAATATGAAGATAAACGTTAGCAATGGTGAAATTACTAACGTTCTTATAGGCGATTCATCGGCTGCATACAATTATTACGCAGAAGCAGGTTTAAATACCATTACGCCGGTGTTGGAACACCCTGAGTACTTCAATATTTCCCCAGCATCTTTTCCTGCCGATTTTCCTGAAATGGAAAGTCCGCTAATTCAAGACTTCTGCATCACTGCAAACGGAGTTCACCCGGATCTCGAAATAGCTGTAATTCCCGTTGGCGCTGCTGTTCCGGGTTTTAATGCTGAATATAAAATAGTATATCGAAATAAAGGCACACATACGCAGTCGGGCAGCGTGAACTTCAACTACGACCTTCTTTATTCTGATTTCACAAGTGCCGTACCGGCGCCGCTGGTCAATTTTGACGGCCACGTATCATGGAACTTCGCCGATTTGCTGCCGTACGAAATTCGAACGATTTATGTAACACTTGAAATTAATCAGCCAATGGGCGAATATCCTGTAGATGCAGGAGACGTATTGCATTTCACTTCAGAGATTATTTCAGCAGCCAATGATGATATGCCCGCCGATAATATTTTCAGCCTGAACCAAACGGTGCTGAATTCACTTGATCCAAATGACAAAACATGCCTTCAGGGGACGATCGTTGGGCCTGAATCAGTTGGGAATTTTGTTCATTATCTGATCCGTTTTGAAAATCTAGGCACGTTTCCTGCGCAAAATGTCGTAGTGAAAGACATTATCGACATTGCTAAATATGATATGTCAAGCTTGCTTCCCGTTGATGGCAGCCACGCATTTACAACAAGAATTACAGAAGGTAACAAAGTCGAATTTATCTTTGAAGGCATCAACCTGCCTTTCGACAACGATAACAATGATGGGTATGTCGCATTTAAAATTAAAACACTTCCATCTCTCGAAGTAGGTGATACTTTCAGCAACACGGCAAGCATTTACTTTGACTATAACTCTCCGATTGTTACAAATACGGCAACTACAACTATAGCTGAATTAGCCACATCAGATTTTGAATTTGCAGATCACTTTACGTTATATCCAAATCCGGTGGCTGACGATTTACATTTAAAAATAAAATCGGATCTCGATGTAAGTTCAATTGCGGTTTATAACGCTTTGGGCCAACTTGTTCTTGCCATTCCAAATGCAAGTGGAGTAGAGGCAATTGATACTTCGAACCTTCAGTCAGGCAATTATTACATTAAAATCCATACTAATTATGGATCCTCAACCGCCAAATTTCTAAAGAAATAAAACACAAATAAGCCTCACGTGAATGTGAGGCTTTTTTTTGGCGTGCCACCGGCAGTCAGGATTAATCTCAAACATCAGCTGCCGAATGCGCCGCTGTCAGGCTGTACGCTATAGTCCTCGCTGCGCTGCGGGCTGCCGCTGCCATCCTTCACGCAGTTCATCGTTTAAAGTTCAGTTATTTATTCAACAGCAACTTTTCGCTGATAAGCTTTTCCATCAACATTAAACTGGAAGATATAAAGTCCGCCCGCAAGATGGTCAACCGGAATCGCCACATTTTCGCCACGGACTTTAAATTCACCAACTACCTTTCCTGACAGATCATAAATTGCCCCTTCGATTTCACCGCGGTAATTTCCAATTGTCACAAATAGTACATCTTTGACCGGATTTGGATATAACTTAAACTGCAAATCCTCATCTGCATCCATGCTCGCAGTTGCAACGCCGGTAACTCTGTTAGCACTCACTGATCCAATAACAAGTTTCGGCTGGTTCGCACTTGCCTGACGAGAATTGAAGCTTGCGTAATTTGCTGCCGTAAACGTCGCATTTTTTAGCTTTAGCGAAATAAAAGTCTGTCCCGCTGCTTTTGCACTTTGAACCGCCTGGGTTACATCCCAGCTGTAAAGCTGATCCGCAATTCCCGAAACCGTGGTTGTCGCAGCAACAACAGAGGACGATGCAGGCTTATTGCTCCATTTTATGGCATTCTCCGTCCAGGTGCTTGAAGGAACATTGTATACATTTACAACCGCTGTTGAACCTGTCGCGTTCAGCATACTGCCGTAAAGCTGAAGCGTTGCGCTTTCGGATCCCGACAAACTGCTGATGTCAAATTTTATATAAGTTTCTCTGATCCATTTACTGTCGGTGGTTGCTTTGGTCAAAAGTTCAGGGGATAATCCAAAATTTGTGTTCGCACTACCTCCTGATTGCACCGACGCATCTGCAATGGCTACAAGCGTTAATGGCAATGTCGAAAATTCATAGGCACCCAAATCGCAGGCTACACCTTGCGGCCTCGACAGACCGCCAAAGTCGTCCGAAGGGGCGTGAAGTGAACTTCCCGAATCAATTGCTGCAATTCCCGGTTTCAGGTGAAGGTTAAAATTTCCCGGATGCTGCATGTCTGAAACATCCTGAAAGTATAAACTATAGTTAGCAATCGCACCGATTGTAACATTGTTTGCTTTCGTTCCCATCGCGGCTGACTCGATATTTACGCTGCCGGCTGAAAGATTATTGGATACAAAATTTCCTATACTTGGGTTTCCTGCTGATTTTTGAGAGATCAATATCCAAGCAGGGCCGATGTTCGTTGCATTTGCCGACGTGTTATGATAAGGGTCCAAAACCGTATTGTTGGTAACCTTACAATTGATCGCACCATAAAGCGAGATGCCATGCCAGTGGTCCGTCAGCACAAAATTGTTCTCGATTTTCCAGTTAAGAAAGGGGCCGTCAAAGCAGCCAATTCCCTGCGCAGTGCCCACAAACGCCCGAGTGATATCAGTTGCGCTTATAAAAGTATTCTTGCGGATGATATTATTTTTCAAAGTGTCCTGACCTTTGCCACCAGATAAAGTAGTATACGACTGAAACAGGTCGTCGTGGTTTTCGCTATTGGTCATGACTTTTATAACATCGGTAACCTTGTTGTTTTCGAACAAGATATCACTGCCAAGTATTCTGACGCCGTCTTTAGTAAAAAATTGTATGGTGTTGCCACGTACAATCGTATTCGAAGATGCCACCGAAAGTCCGAACGAAGTATTTCTTATGATATTATTCTCAATTATATGGTTCGAGTTTAACTTCGGCCGTGTATAAATACCGTTGTTGCAGCGGTTTCGCCAATTGTCGCGCGTCCAGATCTGGGTGTTAAAGTTCGAGGTTAAAGTGCATGAACTAACTGTAATGTTGGTGGCATAAGAAGACAGGTCAATAAGTGGGTAAGCACCCGAACTCAGACCGCCGGTTGATTCCGACTGAATGGTTAGCCCATGAAGTTTCCAAAACGCAGCCGCAGTCGACGACGAAGTCGAAACACGGATCCGCTGCACAATCGGATTTTGCCCGGGTGCAGGCATAATTGTTACAAAACCAGTGTTGATGCCTTTGATAATGGCATAGCCGTGGTTTCCCGTTTTGAGGTAAATAATATCACCGGCAGAAAAAGTTTTGTTTGCCTCGAAAATTTGTTGAAGGCTTCCCCAAGGTGATTGTTGGGAGCCGGAGTTGTTCATGCTTCCGGCAACTGGATCAGAATAATAATTGGTGGCGAAAGCCGGTGCTGCGCATAGCAAAAAGGCACGCACAATACAAATGCGAATGAATGACATTGCAGTAGGTTTTAAGTTATCGGTAGATGTTTTCGGCGGGGCAGCCGGCATTTCACAGTTTTTGCGAAATGTTCCGCAATATAAAAATATCCTCAGAAGAACAATATTTTTTTAGAAGATTTGCGGAAAGCCTCAATGCAGTTCGTCGATGATTTGTGTAAATTCAACGGGTTTAATTTTTACTCATCATTTTATTAATAAGCATATACTTACGGCCGTTTGCTGTGCGCCAACTGCTGATCTTAGCATTCAGGATGGCTCAATCTTTTTTATTGGGCGTGTCACCAGCATTTTCAACCGCGCTGCTGCAGCCTGGCTGGCAACTCCCGTTCAATGCTGGTGTCAGGCTATCGCCCGTGCGCGGCACCTGGCTCTATCCTTCACGCAGAATCTCATAGTATCAACTTTTAGCGCCTCAGGAATAGCGCTAACAACAAAGGATCTGGAATCAAATCCGAAATAAATTATCATCATTTTGTTGGAGTGTCAATTTAATTTGTAAATTTCAAAACACTTGTAAATCAAGGATCTATGACAAAACTTTACATTTTCTCACTCTTGTTGTTTATTTCATTTGCCAACGCGCAAGTCATTAACTTTCCGGATCCACTATTCGAGGCGAAGCTTCTAACTACAAACGGCACCGGCCAACAAGGAAACGTATTTGCAATCGACGCAAACGGAAACGGCAGTATTGAAGAATCAGAAGCACTTGCAGTCTATGATCTGACAATCGGAGCAGATGATATAAGTGATTTTAGCGGTATCGAGTATTTTTCAAACTTAACAGCACTCAGTATTTATGATAATCCTATCACGGCCATCGATGTTAGCAGCCTATCAAATCTGATTACCTTTCGTTTACATTTCACTAATATAACCTCAGTCATCCTGAGTCCGTCAATTGAAGAGCTGCGTATCACGGGTAACGAATTATTAACATCATTTGACCCAAGCGATTGTCCTGCGCTAAAGGTTCTGGACTGCGGCTACAATGCACTGATGTCGCTGGACGTCACTGGTAATATCGATCTTGAGGTTCTTTTAAGTGACCAAAATGATTTGAGCAGCTTGAATGTACAAGGCCTAACAAATCTCGTTCAGCTAAATTGTAATGTAAATGAGCTCACCACACTGGATGTTTCAACGCTTACAAACCTGCAGGAATTGCACTGTGATCAGAATCAGATCAGTCAACTCAACATTGCAAACCTGCCATTGCTTCAATCTTTGAGGTGCTCACATAACCAGATTTCGAATCTTGACATAGCCGGCAAAGCTTTTCTCAATGACTTCCGATGCAGCTATAATGCTATTGAATCGCTTGACTTTACAGGTGTCAATAGTACACCGGACACGAATTTTGTTTTCGTAATTGATCTGCGTGGCAACAACTTGCAAACGGTCGACTTTACTGTCATGGGTGATACGCGAATTCTGGCTGAATGTAGCTTCAATCCAAACCTGACTATGATCAGCATCAAAAACGGACACTTATTAACCGATCAGTTTGGAATTGGCCTACCTTCATCACTTATTCCGCCACCGCTTCCTGAAGCGGGTCTTTATATTGCGGGAACGCCAAACCTGCAATATGTTTGTACAGACGAATACAACATACCGTACGTCCAGGCGAAAATTGCTCTTAATGAATATGAATGCGTTGTAAATTCCTATTGCACCTTCGTTCCGGGTGAAGCGTTTTATATTACGCAGGGAACTGTAAGGTTTGACAGTGAAGGCGATGGCTGCGATAATTCAGACGCTAATATGGCTGGTTTACAGATAGCAATATCAGATGGAACTGAATCCCGTTCATATTTTACGAATGCCACAGGAAATTATATGACTACGGCGTTTGCAGGTTCACACACAATTTCTCCTGTTTTTGAAAATCCGGAATATTTTACAGTATCGCCTGCATCAATTGTGGTTGACTTTCCCGCCACTGCCTCGCCAAGCACAGCTGATTTTTGCATATCAGCAAATGGTGTCCATCCTGATGTTGAAGTCGTTTTACTTCCACTCAATGTGGCGCGACCGGGTTTTGATAGCCAATACAGATTATTGTACAGAAACAAAGGCAATCAGGTACAAAACGGTTATGTTTCGGTTGACTTCGATGATCTCAGGACCGATTTTATTTCAGCAATACCTACGGCCACGGATAATAACGGTGCTATAACATGGCTTTTTGAGTCGCTTATGCCGTTTGAAAGCAGGGAGATTACTTTTACTTTGAATATCAACTCTCCGAATGATTCTGTGCCTGTGAATCTTGGTGACATTTTAACAATGACCGGCAACATCATTAGTGGGGCTGATATTTTTAATGAAGACAATACAATGACTATCAATCAAGTCGTTCAAAATTCTTTAGACCCGAATGATAAAACTTGTCTTGAGGGCGAAGTTGTTTTGCCTACTGCTGTTGGTGAATTTGTCCATTACCTGATCCGATTTGAAAACGAAGGGACCTATGCAGCAGAAAATGTAGTGGTAAAAGATATTATCGATGCTTCGACATTTGATATTTCAACACTGCTTCCACTTAGCAGCAGCCATTCGTTTGAGACAAGGATATCGTCAGGGAACAACGTTGAATTCATTTTCGAAAATATTAACCTACCATTTGATGAGGGCAATAATGATGGATATGTTGCTTTCAAAATTAGAACAATGCCAACACTTGCAGTTGGAGACTCGTTCAGCAACACAGCAAGCATCTACTTTGATTACAATATTCCAATTGTAACCAACACTGCAACTACAACCATCGCCGCATTGGGAGCTGATGACTTTAATTTTGGTAATTACTTTACACTATATCCAGTTCCAACTTCAAAAGTCCTGAACATTCAAATGCAAAGCGGAATTCAGGTGAAATCAATTAATATCTACAATCTGCTTGGTCAGCTAGTATTGGAAATGCCACATGCTGAAAATATTGAAGTAATCGATACTTCCTACCTGGAAAGTGGAAGCTATTTTATTAAGATCAAAACAGATAAGGGTTCTTCAAGTGCGTCTTTTATTAAACAATAAATGTGCTCCCGGTAATAAAACAAAAGCCTCATAAAAAATGAGGCTTTGTATTCTAAAGTAAATCTTGCATTATTTGGAGCTTCTTTTCTTTCCTGCTCATACGCAGGTTTCGGAAATGTGCTATTACATCTAAGAATAGGTGCCTGTCTTTTGCTGAGATTCTAATATTGATTTCTTTACCGTTGGTCAGTGTGGTTCGAAGCAGGTACTTTTTCGTCATCATTATTTCAAAAGCAGAGAACATTCCGAAAAAATTACGTCTGCTTTTTACAAGATGGATTTTTGAAACAGATTCAACCGGAATCTTTATTTGTTTCCCTCGGTAATTAATCAACAAATGTGTTGCTGAGACTGCAATAACGCGGCCGCGATTCTGCACGGAAAGCAATTCATCAGCTGTTGAAATTGACACGAATTGCTTTCGATGTCGGAGTTGTGCTTTCCAAGGTTCGCCGAATGTTTCTGTATTCTTAAGTGAAAAGTCCATCATCTTCATTTTTTGGTTACGCAAATCTAACTAACATCCGACGAAACTACAAATAAATCCGATGAAATACATGTTTATTTTTTTACTAAGCTTAAAATTAGTTACAAGTACGCATTAAAAGCCAGTGATAGCTTTATAAGCACTATCTACAACAGCCGTCATTTTATCAAAGTCCAGTGTCCCAATGTCATCACTTTTCTGATGGTAGTTCGGATTTCTGATGAAAGCTGTGTCGTTGATCATCAGCGCGGGATATCCGAATCTCCAATAGCTCCTCTGATCTGACATTGATGCCAGTCCGTTCTCTTCAGGAAAATGAATCACCTGTACGTCGATTTCGCTTTCTTGCGTCATCATTCTGTAGATTTTGTCATTAAAGTTTCTGTACTTGCTTACGCCGACAACAACTATAAAATTGGCTTTATTTGGGTAAATTTTCGCCCATTCCGCTATCGGGTAAGGCTGTGAATTGGGCGCATCGATAAAGAAACCAATCATCTCGTAGCAAATCATTCCGATAACATCTGCCTGCTGGTTATGTAACGACTTCGCATGAATGTAGCTTCCCATTTCATCAGATGCAAAAAACGGTGGTTCCTCAAGGCAAAAAGCGACAAAGTCGATTCGGTAATCGAGATCAGGCTTGTTTGCTGCAACCATCCTGGCGGTCTCAAGAAGACCTGCAACGGCGCTGGCATTGTCATCGGCGCCTGGTTGGTCGCCACATACGTCATAGTGTGCACCAATGATCAAGCGCTTTTTCTTATGCTTGTTGTATGTTGCAATAACATTGTTGAACTGCTGGCCTGCTGCAGTCCAGGTTTGTCTTTCATGCTCAAGTCGACATTCTTCAAAAGCTGATTCAATGTACTTGCAAACTTTTTCAAGCGACTCCAAATTCCGATAATTTCGATAGGGGCGAAGCTCGGTCAGAAATTTTACGTGGCTGTAGAGCTTTTCTTGTTGGGCTTTATTGCTTTCCATAATAAGTGGATTTACATAAAGTTACAAAAATTCAAAGCACAATATGATTGACTTTTAAGCCACAGATGCATTAAAATTTTAAAAGCTGTCGATGAATAACTGCTGGCATTGCTTACTATTATTCCGGCAACACTGCGTAATGACTTTTTTAACCAGTGGAATCAACTGGTAATTAGGAATTTTAAATTTTGATTTTTATCTTGTAGTACTTAACAAAGAAAAAATTTTATGAATTTTAAAAACTACACACTCTTTCTACTATCTGTATTTTCGATTGGAAACGTAGCTGCACAAAGTTTTGAGTGGGGCGGCCGTTTCGGTGGGACAGGCGAGGACGTCGTCAAGTCGATGCATGTTGATGAGCAAGGGAATGTATACACAACAGGCTATTTTACCGATACAGCTGATTTTGATATCACCACTGCCGGCAATTACGAATTAACGGCATCAGCCTGGTATGACGTATTTGTTCAAAAAGTTGATAATCAGGGAAACCTCGTTTGGGCAAAGCAATTTGGTGGTGAAGGCTTCGACCTCGGAAGTGCTATTTCAACTGATGTTGCAGGTAACGTTCTTATAACAGGCGTATTTGAAAATGCTGTTGATTTTGATCCTGATGGCAACGGAACCACACTCACATCTAACGGCGGTCAGGATATTTTTGTTTTAAAACTCAGTCCTTCCGGGGCATTTATCTGGGCAACGTCAATTGGTAGCGAAGGTTATGAGGAAGCACTTGCGATCGATGCAACTTCAACAGGCAATCCTGTTCTTGTCGGTCACTTTAGTGAAACTATAGACTTCAATTCCGGAGATGGAGTTTTTACTATGTCAAGCGTCGGTGGCAATGATACTTTCATTCTGCAGCTTAAAGATGATGGTGCATTTCAATCCGCACACAGGTATGGCGGCAGTGGGATCGATATTGCTATGGATCTCGAGGTAACCCCGAATAACGATATGTACATCACCGGATATTTCGATGAAACTGCCGACTTGAATCCGAATCTAGGAATTGTTTCCAATTTCACAAGCTCAGCCTCTGGTTTTTCAGGTTATATTATACACCTGAATAGCAGCGGAGAACTTGTTTATGCAGGCGTCACCAGCGGTGGGAACGTGCAAAACAACAACATTGCAGTTGATCTTTTAGGAAACACTTATGTTACAGGATATTTTTCGGGCAGTGCAAATTTTAACCATACTGCCGGCGGATCTGCTGATTTTACAAAGACTTCAAATGAATTTTATAATGGCTTTGTCACAAAATATAACAACGCTGGTGTTATTCAATGGGTGAGGCATCTTCAGTGCGATTCAACTCTGTTTGGGTTTGGGATTGCAGTTAACAGTCTTGGGCATGTACTTTCAGGAGGTTATTTTGAAGGCACTGCAAATTTTGGCGCTCCTGAGTCACCATTATCGTTAACTGAAAGTTCACCGAACGCAACAGAAGCCTTTCTTAATGTTCTTGATAATGATGGGAATTTCGTCAACGCTTTTCAGTTTGGAGGCGTAGATTTTATAGATACGAATACACTTGGCATCGATGGAGCCGACAACGTTTACCATGCTGCGCATTTCATGCTGACAGTCGATATCAACCCGCTTCCGGGTGAAACTTTAAATGTTTCTGCAGCTGATTTCCGCGATAACTATATTGTAAAAATAAAACCGGCAAATTTAGGCTTTGATGACCAGCGGCAAATTAATTTGACGGTATACCCTAATCCTGCATCTGAATTAATATTTCTTACTGCCGACGAAAGTTACTCCGGTGAAAATTACCTCATATATGATATGCTAGGGAAGTTAGTGACTTCAGGAAAAATATCGGAAAATCAATCGCTGAGTGTCGGAAATCTGCAAAGTGGCGAATATTTTCTAAAAATCGGAACTGCCAACGCATTAAAAATTCTGAAGGAATAATTTTTAAAAGGCTCCGTTATAAGGCTTTCGGATGCAACTTCGTGCTGCGAATTTGCATCCGGAGGCACTAAACGGATTTGAAGTTATTCCACAAAAAATGTTTTATTCATGTGGCTGAAGAATATCCCGAAAGGTGCTAATTGATTGAATGAACATTAAAGGAGTTGGGAGCTGCGCCAGGGGGTGAAGCAAAGTGCCTTGCACTGCGTAACACCCGGCTCGCAGAGGGCGCCCAATAAATTATTGGTGGTTTCTGAACATCCAGTATAAGCCCAATTCTTTGACGGCATCCATAAAGTTTTCAAATCCGACGGGCTTTACGATAAAACTGTTTGCACCATGGCTGTAGCATTTTTGAACATCCGGACTTTCTTTTGAAGATGTGAGGACAACCACCGGAATGGCTTTGCTACGTTCGTCGGATTTAATCTGCTGCAATACTTCGATTCCGCCAAGCTTTGGCATATTTAGGTCAAGCAGGATGACTTTTGGCTTGTTTTCAATATTTCGACCTTTGAATTTACCTGTAGCGAAAATATATTCAAGTGCTTCAGCACCATCTTTTACATGAAGCAAAAAGCTAATATTGTTTTTCTTTAAGGCGCGCATTGTCAGTTCCGCATCTTCAAAATTGTCCTCAACCAAGAGAATGTCTACCTGTTTATTTTCCATTTCAAAGTTTAATAAGTCGGAAAAACTGCACGATTTTTTAAGTTTAACCAGGCGTTTCATCGACGAGGCAAGTTAAAAATTATTATATTCGTGTACAACAATTGTTTTTGAAGCCATAAAACTCATTATGTCCCTTACTCTACTTAAGAAAACCCGAAATTTCTTTTCGCGACAAAATTGTTTAAAAGCCTGTAATTGTAAAGTTGAATTTTACGCTTATTCGCTTCTTTTTTTATTATTCTCGACAGGATCGTTTGCACAAAGTCAGGACACGCTTTCAGCCAAAGAGCTGAAGAGACTGAGCATTGAAGAGCTGATGAACATAAACGTGACATCGGTTTCAAAACGCGCTGAACGTATCACTACAGCAGCCTCGGCAGTTCAGGTGATCACAGGTGAAGATATTCATAATGCAGGTGTTAAAACACTGCCGGAAGCGCTGAGGCTTGCGGCTAACCTTCAGGTTGCGCAGGTAAATTCAAGCCAATGGTCGATCAGTGCGCGTGGATTTAATAACGTACTTGCCAATAAACTTCTTGTACTTATAGATGGCCGAACGGTTTATACTCCAATGTATGCCGGTGTTTTTTGGGACGTACAAAATGTGATGCTTGAAGATGTAGACAGAATTGAGGTTGTAAGTGGTCCCGGAGGAACGTTATGGGGTGCAAATGCAGTCAACGGTGTTATTAATATTATAACTAAAAGCAGTAAAGAAACCCAGGGCGCTTTTGTTGAAACGGCATATGGGAACGTAATGCCAGGAATGGTAGGAGCGCGTTACGGTGGTAAAGCCGGAAAAGATATTTCGTATCGTTTCTATGGCACCGGCTTTAGAATAGATAACTCTCTAAATGATATTGGTCGAAGCGCTAACGACCATTGGGGCATGAGCCAAGGCGGATTGCGCGCCGACTGGGAGGTTTCTGAAAAAGACAATGTGAGTTTGATCGGGAATATTTATTACGGGCTTCCAAATCCTGATGGCTCTGAAGAAGGAACTGAAATAGCAAAGGGCGATAATGTAATTTTAAGGTGGAGACACACTTTTTCTGATAGGAGTGATTTCCAGCTTCAAACCTACTATGACCACACTGATCGTCACTTTGTCAACGGGCTTGAGGAAGACCTTAAAACTTATGATATTGAATGGCAGAACCGGTTTCAGCCGTCGCAGAAACATACTTTTACATTTGGGTTAGGCGCCCGCTTTATGCATCATGACATGAAGAACCTGGAACTTTTTGGTTTCTGGCCTGCGGAAAAAAAGCTGTTCCTCTACAATGCATTTGTTCAGTATGAATATCAGATAATACCGGAGAAGTTGCGTTTGACAATCGGTTCAAAAATTGAGCACAGTACATATTCAAAATTCCAGCATCAGCCAAATGCAAGGTTCGCATTCACACCAAATAAGGTCCAAACATACTGGGCTGCGGCTTCACGAGCCATTCGTAATCCTTCGCGAATAGATCGTGATTTTTCATTTTCCCTTGCTCCGGGGGTTGTTTTTCTGCAGGGAAGTGACGAATTCGGAGTTGAGTCGGTTGAGGCGTTTGAACTTGGCTGGAGGTATCAGCCACTGTCCAACGTCAATTTATCGGTATCAACGTTCTATAATAAATATGAAGGAATACGAAGCGCCGAACCAGCTCCGACTGTCGATGGGCTACCAATTACGCTTGCGAATGGCGTAGAAGGAAACACATTTGGAGCGGAAATATTTATACAGAATCGTATATCAACCTGGCTGAACATTCGTGCCGGATATACCTTGGTGCGAAAAGAACTCAGGCTTTCGCCGGGAAGTGCTGATTTAAATGAAGCTACCGCCGAGAGCAATGATCCTGCACACCAATTTCTTTTTCAGTCCAATATAAATCTAAGCAAAGGATTTGAACTTGGTACCGTACTTCGCTACATTGACAGATTACCTGAGCCAAGGGTTTCGGGTTATACGGGGTTAGATCTCCGGATCGGCTGGCACTTGAGCGAGCATCTTGAAATAAACGTCGTAGGTCAAAATTTGCTGCAACCAAGCCGAACTGAATTTATTGCTGAAACGCCACGTCGGGAAATTGAACGAGGACTATACGGAAAACTCTCATGGCGTTTATAACAAGGTTTACTTTATACCTGAGCATCCTGCTTTTGTTGTGCAACACTATGGTGTCTGCGCAGACGTCACCTGAATATCAGGTAAAAGCAGCATTTGTCTATAATCTGACCCATTTTGTAGAGTGGCCTCCACAGGCATATCCAAACAATAATTCGCCTATAATAATCGGTGTATTAGGAAAAAATCCTTTCGGCAATGTACTAAAGGAGATGGTAGCTGGCGAAAGAATAGGAGGTCACCCACTGGTGGTCATACATTTTACAGATGTTGAAAAAGCTAAAAATTGCCACTTGTTATACGTCAACTTCGAAGCTAAAAATGAAATAGTCGCCGTGATGAACAGGCTGCGAGGCCACAATATTCTGATGGTGAGCGATGCACCCGGATTTGCCAAAATGGGAGGCATGGTCAGGTTGTTTACCAAGAATGACAAGATCAACATTGAAATTAATCTTGAAGAGGCGCGCAAAGAACGACTTCAGATAAGTTCAAAACTACTCAAGTTGGCACAAATCGTACATACTGAATGATGGATAAGCACGGCCATATTTCTATTCGAAATAAATTGATGCGCGTTATAATGCTCGTCAGTGGAATCGTCGTACTGCTGACTTGTGCTGCATTTTTTCTTTATGAATATTACGCTTTTCGCGAGCGGACACTTCAGAAGCTGGCAACTTATGGTGAAATATTTGCGGCCAACAGCACTGCAGCCTTAGCGTTTCAGGACAAAGATGAAGCATTTGAAATTTTAAGCGCCTTAAAAGCTGAACCAAATATTGTAAGTGCTGTTATTTATGATGCTGATGGAAAGGTCTTTAGCGTATATCCTGAAAATGCCACAGGTTTTCCAATACAGCCGGGGAAGGCAGGATATGGATTCACCAAAACGTCATTAGAAGGTTATGAACCAATCGTGCAGGGTTCGACCCGCCTTGGAACGTTATACCTTCAGTCTGATCTTCAGGCCATGTACAGCCGGTTCGGACTGTATGGCTTCATTGTCCTTTTAATATTGACACTTGCGTTTTTGCTGTCGTTTTTATTGTCGCGGTTTTTGCAACGTGGAATATCGCAGCCTATACTTGCTCTTGCCGATACGGCTAAGATCGTGTCTGAACATCAGGATTATTCCGTTCGGGCTAAAAAATCGGAAGATGATGAAGTCGGTTCATTAACTGATGCGTTCAATCAAATGCTTGAACGAATCGAAACGCAGACGGCGTCGCTCAACGAATTTAACCAGACGCTTGAGGATATGGTTGATGAACGTACCTCCGAACTTGAGACGGCTAACCGGGAACTTGAAGCTTTTTCGTATACAGTGTCTCATGATTTACGTGCTCCGCTACGGGCTATCGACAGCTATACCCAAATATTTATTGAAGATTATGCCGACAGGCTTGATGGAGAAGGACGGAGGTTAATAAACATCGTTCTTAATAACGGCAAAAAGATGGGCGTTTTAATAGACGACCTACTTGCATTTTCACAACTCGGACGTAAAGAACTCACAAAGAGTATTCTGCCGATGCATGAGATTGTTCAGCAGGCGTGGGATGAACTTTATGCAGATGAAACCAACCGAGAGATCCAACTCGTTTTACATAAACTTCCGAATGCCTATGCCGAAAGGCCAACGATTCAACAGGTCTGGATAAATTTGATTTCGAATGCACTGAAGTATACAAAGAACGAAGGCATTGCAATTATAGAAATATCCGGAGAGCGAAAAGGCGACGAAGTACTTTATTCTATAGCCGACAATGGGTCAGGTTTCGATATGCAGTATTACAACAAATTGTTCGGTGTTTTTCAACGGCTACACTCGAGGGAAGAATTTGAAGGAACAGGTGTTGGTTTAGCGATCGTAGAAAGAATCATTGAGAAGCATGGCGGCCGTATTTGGGCTGTAGGGAAAGTCGATCAGGGTGCAACGTTTACATTTACATTGCCGGCGACGCCACATGATTAAAATGAAGTTACGATTTTCGCGGTATCGTAAAATATACTGTTGTACCTGCATCAACTTCAGATTCCACCCATATTTTTCCATTGTGTTTTGAAAGGATGCTTTTTGCGACAGCCAGTCCCATTCCGTTTCCTTCATAATCACTGGCATTGTGCAGTTTTTTAAACACATCAAAAACTTTTGATGCGTATTGCATGTCAATGCCGATACCGTTGTCTTTGATAAAGTAGATCTGTTGATCTTCGTCAGTAGTTGATCCCACTTCAATGTTAATTGATTCATCTTGTTTTGAAAATTTCACTGAGTTTGAAACAAGATGCATCCACAGTTGCTGTAACAGCTGCTTATCGCCGTATGCAGGCTTTAAGTCGGCAATCTGTAGGTCAAATTTATGTTTAAGGGATTTGTGGGCGCTACGGACAAGCTTTTCCATGTCGACCTGTTCTTTCTTCAGCTCAGCGCGGTTGACTCGGGAAAATTCAAGCAGATCATCCAGCAGACGTTCAAGCTTGCTTACATTCGACTTGATCCTGTCTAACATTCTAATTGCCGCCGGGCCGAGATTTGCCTGATGATCTTCTATCAATATTTGCGAATAACCATTTAAGGCTCGCAGCGGAGCGCGCAAATCATGAGAAACGATATATCCAAAGGAATCGAATTCGTTAATTGTTTCAGCAAGAGCCGTTTTTAGCTTTTCATATTCCAGCAGATGTTTATCGTTTTCCAATTTCTGCTTCAAACCATTAAGATGAAATTGTACCGTATTATAAATGATTGACGGATGAAATACAATAGCTGTACTTTTGTTGTTTCCAATAAGTTGAAGAAGTTCTTCGTCCCTTAATTCTTTTGCCATGAAAACAACATTTGTATCTTTCAATTGATCTAGATATTCTGAAAGGGAAGTAGGTTCAACCTTATCCAAAGCTGCCAATACCAGTGCGAAGTCATTTTTGGACATTAATTTAATAGCATCACTAAAAGTCTTAGCTGTAATAATGGTGATTTCCAAACTTTGTAATGCAGCGCTCACCAATCTTATGTTGTTTGGATCACTGTCAATTAAAAGCACTTTTGTCTTTGGCATTGCGAGGAAACTTTGATTTAAAATATGAGGAATAACTATAAAAGTAACGAAAATATAGCATCTTTTTTACCCGAAATAGGTTTGTTTCTGTTTCAATGTGCAAATTAACCTTCCAAAAAAACTAAAGCAAATTGAAAATCATTGCATTTTGTACCTTTGCAACATGAATAGCCCGATCAGAAATATCGTATGCCTGTAAAAAAGCTGAAGCGTGGTTATAGAAGAACGCGATACATTCTATACAAGGAAACACTCATTGACTATAAAGAACACTTTTGGGCTTTTGTAGGATCATTTACAGGCATTGGCATTATCGCTTACTTACAATCACAAGTTTTGCCTGCATCAGATGTTATTTATCTCATTGGTTCTTTTGGAGCTTCCGGGGTTTTGGTATACGGAGTAATCGGAAGTCCGCTTGCTCAGCCGCGAAACCTTATAGTCGGCCACATTGTATCAGCGTTGATCGGCGTTACTGTTCAAAAGTTTTTTCC
>DASWND010000083.1:0-19092 GCA_036399435.1 Flavobacterium sp. | reverse complement strand
AAATGAGAATGAACTTTACTTCGCTACAGATGGTCATCCCGGACTTGGCGGACTTGATATCTTCATGTCTCGTATGGCTGCCGATGGAACGCTTTCTGCGCCTCAGAATATTGGTGAGCCTGCAAACTCTCCAAAAGATGACTTTGCTTATATCATCGATACAAAGACAAGAAAAGGATACCTGACATCTAACCGTGAAGGCGGACAAGGATATGATGATATCTACAGCTTTCTGGAAACAAGAAAACTGATCTGCGAGCAGGCTTTGGAAGGAATCGTTACCGATCTTGAAACAGGTGAGATATTACCGGGAACAAAAGTGACGCTTCTTGATCCAAAATTTGTGAAGATCGCTGAATTCATTGCAGACGACAAAGGACATTATGAGTTCGAGGTTGAATGTGGTACTGATTACTACGTTCGTGCCGAAAAAGAACTTTACAACACGAAAGAGCAAAAGATCACGATCGCAGACACGACAGGCGTAACAAACCTTCCGATACAGCTTGAGAAAAAAGTAAAAGCGGTGACTGTTGGTGATGACTTGGCGAAAGCATTCGGAATCAAGATGATCTACTTCGATTATGATAAATCCGACATCCGTGCTGATGCAGCTCTTGAACTTGAGAAGATCTTAGACGTGATGAAACAATATCCTAACATGAAGATCGATGCACGTTCGCATACCGACTGGAGAGGAAGCCACGCTTACAACGCAGCTTTATCTGAAAGACGTGCTCAATCGACTGTTAAATGGCTTATCAAAAATGGTGTTGATAAATCTAGAATCACTGGAAAAGGCTACGGAGAAACACGACCTGTCAACAATTGTACAGACGGAGTTGAGTGCTCAGAAGCTGATCATCAGTTGAACAGACGAAGTGAGTTTATCATTACAGGTTTGTAATAAAGCCCTAGCCCCGATGGAAGTGGAAATCCTTTTGCCTCACTCCCCTCCTTTGGAGGGGTTGGGGGAGGCCAAAGATTGAAACGGACAGCGGGAAACAGCTTCAAAAAAAGAAGCTAATACTTCTAAACCAGACAAACATTCTTTAATAGAACATCCCGGCTTATGGTCGGGATGTTTGCTTTTAGGCTAGTCTGTATCTGATTCGAGGGCTTTGGCTTTTTCGTAAACGAGGTCGCTTTCGTAGCCTTTGCGCAATAGGTAATCGCAGAACTTTTTGCGTTTTTTAAATTGATTGCTTTCAGTGATCGATTCCCAGTGGCGTTCTGCGAGTTTATGGAATGAATCGGTGTATTCTTCTTCGGAAATTTCCCTTAATGCTTTATTGATGTTGTATTGCGAGATCTGTCGGAATTTGAGCTCGTTTACGATGCGGACTTTCCCCCAATGTTTGATCCGGTGCTTGCCGCGCGCAAAACTACAGGCAAAACGCTCTTCGTTGAGATAGTTGTTGTTGATCAGGTGAACGATGATCTCGTCGGCATCATTTGTACCGATTTGAAGCTCACGGAGTTTGGTCACGACATCGGCATGGCATCGCTCCTGATAAGCACAATAATTTTCAAGTTTTAGCTTCGCATCATGCGCAGAAAGTTGTTCGTTCATGGAAACTATTTCGATGTAGTGAGGTTACTTGTTAATAATTTAGTAACGTAAAGGTATTGAATCTAAGGAAATTAGGATTAAATTTGTTGTCCCACTTTCTACTTTATAATCTTAATCAAATGCGTGCGTTATATAACATGCAAATGAAATTGAGATTACTCTTTATCGCGATTATTTTTACTTTTTCCGGTGTATTTTCATACGGGCAGTTGCTGCAGTGGAATACATTTGGGAATTCTGGAAACGAGACTTTTGAAACTAGTATTGCAAACGATCCAAACATTGCAGTTTCAAATTTGACTTTAGGTGCTGGTGTAACGCCAGCTGGAAACGCAAACCGTTTTGGCGGAACTGCATGGTTCGACACTGGTGATGCAAATCCAACTACTCTTGCTGAATCAATAGCTGGAAATGATTACATACAGTTTGTTGTATCTCCTAATGGCGGTTTCAGCTTTACTCCGACATCTTTTTCTTTTTATTGGGAACGATCTGGATCAGGACCAAATCAGTTTGCTCTTCGTTCCTCGGCAGATGGTTATTCTGCAAACCTTGGCACAGTAAATTTTGTAAGCATTACAACTTCACATACAATTAATATTTCTGGTCTTGCAAATGTTACTTCAGCAACAACTTTCAGATTGTACGCAGCTGGAGCAACAGGAACAACAGGAACAGGTGGTTTTGACATTGCCACAAACGCTGTCAACGTCATCCTCAACGGAACAACCACAGCATCCGGTATTGTTTCCACTCAATCAGGTAAATGGACTGACGGTACAACATGGGTTGGCGGTTTTGCTCCGACAGATGGACAATATGCAATTATTGCGTCAGGCCATACGGTTTTTGCAGATACATCGATAAACAGGACGATAGGCACAAGTGTTATCGGAGCTTTCGAACTTCGTGATGGCGGTGATGTTACGGGTACGGCTTTCACGTACAATAATACTTCGGGAACCTTGAATTTTCGCACTTCCGGAAGCTTTCCGGTAAATGCAGCTTCACCGTTCTGGCCTTCGGCTGCCGCGACGCGTCCTGTAAATGTGAATGTGGTGAATGGCGGAATCACTTTAAATTCGAGCAGAATTGTTGATGGAAATTTTACAACCGGAAACGGCGGGCTAATCGGAGTAACAATCGCTTCGCCGTCGACATTGACTGTCAATGGAACTGTGCAGATCAACAACCAGGGATTTTTTAATGTTGGAAATTCACCGATCTATGGATCTGCTTCAACACTGATATATAATCCCGGCGGAACTTTTAGCCGCGGTTACGAATGGACAGCCGCCAGCGGAACAATTGGCACTACGCAGGGATATCCAAATAATGTCCAGGTAAAAAACAACACGACCTTAGACTATAACAACGGCGGCGCAACGCCAAAAGCGATGAATGGCGATCTGACCATCGACGGAGGTTCGTCTTTATATATGAATTTCGGAAGCATTAGTTCACTCGGCGCATTGACTGTCAACGGAAACGTGAATGTATCCGGAAACCTGACTCTGGGAACGGCTATCGGTGATGACTTAAAGATTGGTAAAAACTTTTCTGTTACTGCTACGGGCGTTTTTAACGGGAACAATCGCGCGGTAAACTTTTTCAGCAATTCTGCGGTGCAAACGATATGGTCGGTTAATCCTTTGACGATTCCGTATATCGTTATTGAACCGGCTTCAGGAGTTAATAATTTGCGTTTATTAAGCAATTTAAATGTTAGTGCGCCTGCGGGCGGATTTGCAATAGATTTTAAAGGCGCGGGAAGCCATATTTTTGACATCAACGGACAGACGCTTTCGGTCGGAACATCAGGTGTTGGTAATGTGATCAATGGAGCCGGTACTTTTAAAGGAAGCGCCACTTCAAATATGACGTTATTGGGTAACGGAAGTGTTGGAACTATCGCATTTACGACAGGTGCTCAGGAACTTGGGACGTTTACTGTTAACAGAACTGCAGGAAGCGTTGGGGTTGCATTGTCTACTGCGCTTACTATCAACTCGTCTTTGGTTTTGACCAATGGAAATATTGATCTCGGCAATCAAATCATGACAATTGGCGCATCGGCTACGATCACGCAGAATGCAACTCCGGCTAATAGTTTTGTGATTGCTGATATTGCTAACGGGACATCTGCAGAGCTTCGAAGAATGATCCCAGCTTCAGGAACATATTTATTCCCAATTGGTGACAGCGCGGGTTCGGCCGACGGGTCACAACATTCACCTATAACGGCAACTTTTTCGGCCACCGGAACGTACGGTGGATATGCAGGCTTTGTTGTTAATGATGTTAAAGAGCCAAATCTTGATGCGGCTGTACATTTTATCACTAGATACTGGAAAATGACTTCAAGTGGAATAGCACCTGCGACTTATAATATCTCGGCTAGCTATCTTCCTGTGGATGTTGTTGGAACTGAAAGCCTTTCGCGATCTAATCAATGGAATGGCACAACGTGGCTTAATAATGGAACTCCTGGTGGCACTAATGTGTTGACATTGGGTAATGCTACTACATTACCAGCAGTGAATCATTTTACAAAAGGTTATCGCAACGCTGATATCAACATTAACCAGGCTGGAACACAATATATTCATACTTCAACATATAATTTCGGCAGCCTCCTTGTTGGCGGTACGAGTGATGTTACATTCACTGTTCAAAATTTAGGAGATGAGGCATTGTCATTTTCAGCAGTTAGTTCACCTAGCGCACCATTCTCTTTGTTGGCTGCCTTTTCACTGGCCAATTTAAGTGGGCCGAATGGAACACGAACTTTTGTAATAAGATTTGCACCAACTGCAGCAGGACCATTTACGGGCAGTATTTCATTTACTACAAACGACGCGTTTGGAAGTGAGAGTCCGTATGTAATAAATTTCACAGGGGTTGGAGTCAGTCCTGCACCTGAAATCAATGTCGTTGGTGTAGTAGGGGCAAATCCCTCTATTGCTTCAGGCGATACTACACCGCAAGGCACCGACAACACGTTGTTCGCGATGACAAGCACAACGCAAACAAAAAGTTTCAGGATCGAGAATAATGGAAGCGCCACTTTAAATGTTTCTTCAATTACTGTTACAGGTGTTAATCCTTCAGATTTTATCGTCACGCAGGAGTCGCCGTATGTTATATCTCATCTTGCAGGAAGTAATTTTATTGAATTTACAATTACGTTTTCGCCGTCTGGTTCGGGAGTGAGATCGGCGATCATCAATATTCAAAATGATGATTCGGATGAGAATCCATACACTTTTATGGTTCAGGGAACAGGTTCACAGCCTGAAATCACTGTACATGGAAACGGGATCGTTATTAATACCGGCAGCTCTTCTGCAAGTTTGACGAATGATACTCAATTTGGAAATGCTAATGTAACAGGCGGAACAGTTGTCAACACATTTACAGTTTCAAACATTGGTGATGTAGATCTGTTGATATCCGCAGTAAATATTACCGGCGCAGATGCTTCACAATTTATATTGACGACATCGCCTGCTGGAACGGTGGATGGAGATTCTGCTAAAGATCTTGTTATAACTTTTGATCCCACAACGCTTGGCGTTAAGAATGCTTTAGTGACAATTTCCAACAATGACGGCAATGAAAGTTCGTACACATTCGCCATTCAAGGTACAGGAATCGATTTTACAGAATGTGGATTGGGTGTTGTTGAGGTGATTGCGCAAAATACATTCGAGCCGGCTCCGGCTGTACAAACATTAACGTACACATATACTCAGGAATCAGGTGCCGGAATTGTAGCTGAGGCTGGCGGATCAGGCCGCGGAACAAGCCGAACAGTCAACACTAACATGTTTTTAGGTACAAGAAGCCTTCAGGCTGCAGGATACAGTACAAACAGCGCGACACAGAAAGTTAGCACCATCGATTTTGCAACGGTCGACGCATCAGCATTTAAAGATGTTTCGTTAAGTTTTCAACTGGGCGCATACGGAATCAGCAGTACCACGCAGGGACCGGATATTGCCGATCGGGTTTCTGTTTTCATCAGTACCAATAATGGCGCAACATATTCGCAGGAAATTGACATCAGCGGTTCGAGCAACTCGATTTGGAGCGTGATTTCATCCACAGGGACAGCAAGTGAGACCTACGATGGTAATGACATAGCTGCACTTTTTTCTCCTGTGAGTAACTCGATCAATGTTGGTCCGCGTGATATCACACTACTGGATCTTCCTAATTCATCGCAGTTGAAAATCCGGCTGGTGATAGCCATAGACCGGACTGACGAAGCTTTTGCAATTGATAATATTATGTTGAGTGGCCGAAAATCGGCGATCAGCACATGGAACGGCACGTCATGGACTCCTTCTGCACCTACAAGTACAACTGCTGCTGTCATCAATGGAAACTATGCAAATGGCAACATTTCGGCGTGTAAATGTCAGGTTAATGCTCCGTTTACAGTTACCATTGCTGCAAATCAATATTTCGATATCCAAAGCGAAATAATTAACAACGGAACTATAACTGTTGAAAGCAACGGAAGTATTATCCAACATAACAACGCTGCTGCAAATACGGGTACGGCCTATAATATAAAAAGGACTACGACCCCTTACAAAAAGTTCGATTATACATATTGGTCTTCTCCAGTAGCTAATGCGGCAATTGGAGCGACATTTCCAACGTGGAGGCTCGATTATGCGTTCCAGTTCGTAACAAGTTCTTTTGCGGATGTGGTTGCGCCTTTAGATGGTTTTGACGATGACGGAAATGCATGGCAGAATGTAGCGTCCGGAGCGACAATGACTCCTGGTAAAGGATATGCTATAATGGCACCAACAACCGGAACTTTTCCTGCAACCAGTACAGTTAACTTTGCGGGTGCTATTAATAATGGAGTTGTGACTATTCCACTTGCATTGAGTGCGAATGGCGCGAGTGCCGTTGATGATTTTAACTTGCTTGGTAATCCTTATCCATCGGCGATATCAGGAAACGCCTTTATAAATCAGAACACAAATACGTCAGGTACATTGTATTTCTGGACACATAACGTTGCTATTTCCGGTTCTGCTCCAGGGCCTGACACTAACAATTTTATTACTACAGATTATGCAATGTATAACTTGACCGGAGGTACTGCAAGCGGGACCGGAAGTGCACAGCCCACGGGAAATATAGCTTCAGGGCAAGGTTTCTTTGTCGAAGCTATAAACGCAACAAATGTGACCTTTAATAACGCGATGCGAAATGCGACTTATAGCAACAATAATTTCTATAGATTATCTGAAGAGGCGGTGACGCCCGCGGTTGATGAAGAAAAGGACCGTATATGGTTAAATCTGCGAAATGATAATGGATTATTCAGTCAGATGCTATTAGGATATTTTGAAGAAGCTACAACAGGTTTTGACCGCGGTTATGACGGGATTGTGAACAAGTCTGAAAACAGCGTCAGCTTCTATAGCTTCATTGAAAGTGACAAGTACAGGATTCAGGGAAAACCGGCATTCGTAACTGCAGACGTTACACCTTTAGGTTATTCAAGTACCATCGCCGGAACCTTTACAGTTGAGATAAATGATCGGGAAGGAATACTTGAAACGCAAGACGTTTATCTTGAAGATAAGGTCACAGGTTTAATACATAATCTTAATGTGTCACCATACATTTTCAGCACTGCAATCGGTACTTTTAATGATCGTTTTGTGCTTAGATATATGGATTCGACTTTAGGCCAAATCGATAATCAAATTACTGACAATGAAGTTCTTACATATGCAAAAGATGGCTCAATTTTTGTGAAGAGTGTAGGATCGGAGCTTGGGAAAATATCCGTGTATGATGTTGTTGGCCATCAACTTTTCAGTAGGGAAGACATCATGCAAAATCAATTTTCGATGACAGAAATAAAAGCGGCAAGACAGCCACTTATTCTGGTCATTACTCTAGCTGATAATCAGGTCGTTATACGAAAAATCATATTTTAGAAAAAAGCCGTTTTTGAAAAAGCGTCTTTTATCGATGTTTTTTGCTTTTTATCGATTACCTAATTGTCTGTGGACCATTAATTTGTATGTTCGCTAATCCCACGTATTGTAACGAGCTTTTGCTCAACTGAATAATTATTTATGAGAAGAATACTATTGAGCGTAGTGATCTTTGTAGCTTGTACTGGTATGGCTTTTTCACAAGTCACCCTTACGAACGCAGCCCCGACTGTGAATGTTAATTTTTCGAGTTCAATGCAGACCACTGTGGGATTTGGATCCTTTGCTGGTACAGGTTTTTCACCTGCAACACTTGCCGGCAGACTTAATTCAAACGCCTGGGAAACCACAGGTTGGCAGAATGGCGACATGCTTTTTGGCGAGGCAATGAGCAATCCATCACACGGGCGCGGTGCAGTGACCGGAGGTGTTGTAACGGAAGGATTTTATGCATATACGGATTCACCTCATTCAGTAGCAAACCCAGCATTATTAATACAACCTGCTGACGGCGATTTCCTTCCCGGCAGTCTCGTAATGAAGGTTAAAAACAACGGAACTGCCAGCATTTATCAGCTTACAGTATCATACAATATTTATGTTCGCAACGACGAACCTAGTTCCACAGCATTTAAATTTTCACATTCAGGCGATAATGTTACTTATACGTCGGAGGCTTCGCTTGATTATGTTTCTCCTGATGCACCGGACGCATTTCAATGGACCCCTGTCGATGTTTCTCCCGCGCGAACAGTAATTATTTCAGGTGTCGATATCGGACCTGGTGAGGTTTATTATGTTCGTTGGTCTTGTGAGGCAGTAAGTGGCACGGGTGGACGCGATGAATTTGGTTTAGACGATATCACAGTTACCGGTTCATACGGAACTCCTGCGCCAGAAATTAACGTGACCAACCTCGGAAGTGTATTAGATATTTTAACCGGAGATATGACTCCGTCTGTTCCTGACAGTACGGAATTTACAGATACTTATACAGGTGGAAGCCAGTCAATCATCCCGTATCTTATACATAATCTTGGCGGCGCACCCTTAAATATAATCAGCATTGCAATTACAGGTACAAACCCTGGGGATTTTACAATTCAGGGAGCACCTCCAACCGGCCCCATTGCACCAGTCTCGACAGTTTCCTTTAATAAAGAATTGAAAATTAATTTTTCACCACTTGCGCCCGGAATTAGGTCTGCAATTGTGACAATTGTCAGCAACGATAGTAATGAAAGCGTTTATACATTCAAAATTCAAGGCAAAGGAGTAATACCACAGCCTGACATGGAAGTTACAGGAGTTACGCCAAGTGTGGGCAATGTTTTTAGTACAAACATGATCCCCGTGGCTGCTAACAGCACTTTGTTCAGTTCGCAGACAGTTGGCGGATCAGGACAACTAAATACTTTTAAAATTAAAAATACGGGTACTGCCTCACAATTAATCCTTACCGGCGCAGCGCCATATATTACCATTGGTGGGTTAAATCCAGGTGATTTCACCGTAGAAGTTGCACCTACAGGCACACCTCCAACTATGAACGCTGGATTTACAAAAACCTTTTCCATCAGATTTAATCCTACAGCGTCAGGTATCAGAACTGCTATAGTTAGTATTGATAACAATGATGTTGTAAACGATGTGTTTGGAAATGATGAGAGTCCGTATACGTTCCTGGTTCAGGGAACAGGAGTCGCACCGGAATTTGATCTGACAGGAAACTCTCAAACGATTGTTGACGGTAGCGTGGTATCTTCAATATCAAATCATACATTTTTTGACTATTTGAATATTACAACCGGACAAACAGATCGAACATATACAATCACAAATTCAGGTACAGTCGCATTAACTGTCGGTGCCGTAACCTTAACAGGGTCATCAGATTTTACATTAATAACGCCGCCGGCCGCCTCTGTAGCACCTGCTGCAACTACAACATTTACAATTAGGTTTAACCCAACATTAACCGGATTGAGCACTGCGACAGTAAATGTTGCAAGTAACGACTTCAATGAAAATCCATATAATTTTATTATCAGCGGCTATGGCGTTGATTATATACCATGTTCATTGGGTGCAACAGAAACAATAGCTATTCAGGATTTTGAAACAGCTCCTGCAACACCTACATGGGCAGTAACCACAACCGGTTCAGGACATTCATTAGCCGGTAACACTGCATTTGGTATATCTGGTGATGGTGGAAGTTCATCATTGTCGATCGGTTCACGAAGCCTGCAGGTAAGAAATGGAACAGCCACCGTTTCCCTCGCGCCGGTTAATACATCCACTTATGACGAGGTGGAGTTAAACATTAAACTTAGTTCAATGTCATTAACCACCGCAGAAGGTACTGACGTTGCTGATAAAGTTACTGTTGCGATAAGTACGAATGGATCAACATGGTCTAATGAGATCGAAGTTACAGGAAAGCTTGAATCTAAGTGGAGCTTTATTTCAGGAACCGGTATTGCATCTAACGCTTACGATGGAAATGGTACAGCAAGCGTCTTTACACCCTCAGTAGGCGGCTACCTCACAAACCTTGGCTACGGTGTTATATCATTGTCAAACCTACCCAAAGTGACAAGTTTATATGTCCGGCTCACGATCAATAACAACAATGCAAATGAAATTTGGGCAATAGATAACGCTACTTTGTTTGGAAGGAAGAAGCTTTCAACAACCTGGGGTGGTTCAGCCTGGTCTACAGGAGTTCCTACTTCTTCAATAAAAGTTATTATTGATGGAAATTACGACACTAGCACCGAACCTAACGTAAATGCATGTGAATGTCAGATAAAAGCCGGACGCACAGTTACTATTCGGCAAAATGACTTCTTTATAATACAAAGTGATTTTGATAATGCAGGTACGATAATAATAGAAAACGGTGGAAGCCTTGTTCAAAAGAACGACTTCGCGATTAACGCGGGTAATATAGTCGTGAAGCGCCACACCACAGGAATGACGCGGTATGATTATACCTATTGGTCTTCACCGGTGGTAGGCGAAACCCTTTTTGATTTGTCACCACTAACCCTATCAGATAAGTATTTTCAGTTTAACCCGACCATCAATAACTGGCAAAATGTTCCATCATCTACTACGATGGAACCGGGCAAAGGTTACATTGTACGTGCGCCACAGACTTTTGATCTCGTTGTACCTGCTGCCTATACTTCAGGGCAATTCACCGGCGTAACCAACAATGGCTTTATACAGGCACCGGTAACTGTGGGAGCAAGCATATGGAATTTGATCGGGAATCCTTATCCATCGGCAATTGATGCAGATTTGTTCTTGAACAATACGGCGAACACAGGCGTTATTGGAGGCACAGTCTATCTTTGGACACATAACACACCTGTAACAAACTTTGTATATACTACTGATGATTATGCAATGTATAATCTTACGGGTGGATCAGGTACCGCGGCCGCATCCAACGGTGTTAATAATACCATTCCAGACGGAACAATTGCATCTGGCCAGGGTTTCTTTGTAAAAGCGACTACAACAGGTTCGGCAGTGTTTAACAATAGCATGCGTATCGCGGGAAGCAATATGGCTTTCTTTAGAACGGCAAATTCATTAGTAGCGTCTCCCGATGCTGTAGGTGAGAAAAACCGTTTATGGTTAAATCTTTCCAATTCTGAAGGTGCTTTTAAACAATTGTTAGTTGGTTATGTGACCGGCGCTACAGATGGTATCGACCGAAGCTACGATGGAGAAATTCTTGAAAGCGGGAACATTATCTCGTTTTATTCAACATTGGAAGATAAACATCTTGCCATTCAAGGTAAGTCATTGCCTTTTCATCAGGACGATATTGTGCCGCTTGGATACATTACATCTGTTGCAGGGGTATTCACTATCAACCTTGAAAAAACTGACGGTTTAATGGTTTCTCAAAACATTTACCTTGAAGACAAGGTGACCGGAGTAATACATGACATAAAAGCTGCACCATACAGTTTTACTACTGATGCAGGAACCATCAATGATAGATTTCAGTTGAGATATTCAGCGGAAGCTTTGGGGAATGTTGATGTTGTTTCCGCCGGCGCTGATTTAATCGTTACAGTTAAAAACGGACAGATAAGTTTATTATCCACGAATGATATGATTGAGGATGTTGCAATATTTGACATAGTAGGCCGAAGCATATATGCAAAATCAGATATTGACAGCGAGCATTTTGATATCCAATCGATTGTCGCCAACAATCAGGCACTAATCGTAAAAGTCACTTTAGCAGATGGTTCAATTGTAAATAAGAAGATCGTTTACTAGGATATTATTAATTCAGAAAAAACCCGTCAAGAACTTGACGGGTTTTTTTGTTATAGGTTCTGAAGTTTTCCTTTGACGGCGGCTTCGATATTTTTTTCGATGACATGACCTGGACGCGTCCATCTTGGCTTTTCGCCTAACGCTGTGAATTGAGAGTCTTCTGCTTCAACTGTTTTTGGTTGTGAAACCTTTACAAAAGCCTTTTGCGGTTTTAATCCTAGCATTTCAAACATTTTCATGTCCTCGTTGACGTCAGGATTTGGAGTAGTTAGTAACTTGTCTCCGGCAAAAATTGAATTTGCTCCCGCAAAAAAGCAGATTGCCTGTCCTTCGCGTGACATATTCATTCGTCCTGCAGATAGCCGAACTTGTGTGTGCGGCATCACAATCCTGGTAGTTGCAACCATTCTCACCATGTCCCAGATATCGACCGGCGCTTCCTGCTCCATTGGAGTTCCTTCAACCGGCACAAGTGCATTTATAGGTACCGATTCAGGCTGCGGATTAAGTGTCGCCAATGCTACAAGCATCCCAGCGCGGTCTTCTATGCTTTCGCCCATACCGATAATTCCACCGCTACAAACTGTCACGTTAGTTTTTCGAACGTTATCGATTGTGTCGAGTCGGTCCTGAAAGCCACGTGTTGAAATGACTTCTTTATAATAATCTTCGGAAGTATCTAAATTGTGGTTGTATGCATAAAGTCCGGCTTCAGCCAATCGATGTGCCTGGTTTTCGGTAAGCATCCCAAGAGTACAGCATACCTCCATATCCAGTTTGTTGATCGTCCGAACCATTTCAAGTACCTGATCAAACTCAGGTCCATCTTTAACATTACGCCATGCAGCACCCATGCAAACCCGTGATGATCCACTTGATTTGGCGCGTAATGCCTGAGCTTTCACCTGTTGAACCGACATCAGATCATTACCTTCAATATTAGTATGGTAACGAGCTGCCTGCGGACAATATCCGCAATCTTCCGGGCAGCCACCAGTCTTGATCGATAGTAGTGTTGACACCTGAACGACATTTGGGTCGTGATGTTTTCTATGAATCGTCGCTGCCTCAAAAAGCAGATCCATCATTGGTTTATTGTAAATGTCAATTATTTCGGAAGCGGTCCAGTTGTGTTTAAATATGCTCATCAGTGGAAATTTGTGCCTTCAAAAGTAGGCAAATATGGGATAAAGAAAAAACTACAATGCAGAAACATGCACAAACAAAAATGCCTGCAGCACTTAACCACAGGCATTTTTGAAATATTAAAATGCTAGTCAACCTTATTGATGACCTCGACCTTGCCTTTCCAATACTGCATTAAGCAGTAGACAACGATAAAAGATCCCGCTGAAGATTCAAACAACAACAACGCGAATGTATATTGATAGGATGAAACTTCGCCACCACCAATAAGAAAACCTTCTGCCAATGTTTTCAAATAAGCTTCTCCACCATTAAAATATACATAGATCAGCAGCGCAGAAATACTTAGAACAGCACCGATTGTGGAGGTGATGAATCCCGATGCGAAATTTTTAAAGTAACCACCAATTCCATTTTCAACATTGCCCTTTATTGTTCTGTTAACTCCGTAACCTACAATAAGGATGTTGAGAAGCCGAAAAAACGAATTGTTTGACATGCCTAGCAGTTCCAGAATTGCGAAGTAGATTGCGATTCCAATGAAGATAATAAAACCGTTGAGTAGTTCCCTTTTGAATTTCATGTTGTTGGTTATTGGCTTGGTTAAGATGATAAACCCGTAGGAATATCAACCTAAATTTAACAAAATAACACCACAATCAGCGCTTTATTAATAAAATTTTATCGACTGTGACAGCACTATAATTTTTGCAGATATTGTTTAACAGATTGCAGATCTTGCTGTAATTGCTGTCGCAGATGATCGATAGAGGAAAATTTTTGTTCGCTTCTGATTCGTTTAACAACTTGGATTTCAATAATCTGCCCGTACAGGTCTCCGCTAAAATCGAGATAATAAATTTCAATTGTCCGGTTTGTTCCATCGACTGTTGGACGGTTGCCGATGTTCATCATTCCGTATGTTACGCCGGGAATATTACTTCTCACAATGTAAACTCCATCGCCTGGAATAAGTTTATATTCTTCGGTAATCTCAAGATTAGCGGTGGGAAATCCAAGGGTTCTTCCTAATTGTTTGCCTGGTACAACTTTACCGGTAAACATATAGTCATAGCCGAGGAAGTTATTTGCCACCTCCATATTTCCCTCGGTCAATGCCGCACGTATTTTGGTCGAACTTACCGAAACATCATTAACTTCCTGAACACTGATCTGCTCAACTTCGAAGCCATATTTTTCTCCGAACAGGATCAAATCATTAAAATCGGCCGAACGATTTTTGCCGAACCTATGATCGTGTCCAATAATGATTTTTTTTGTAGAAAAAGCATCGACCAAAACTTGCTTCACAAATTCTTCAGCCGACAATTGTGAAAACTCAGCATCAAATGGATGTACAACAAGACTGTCAAGCCCTGTTTTCTCAAGAAGCATTTGCTTTTCTTCCAGAGTATTAAGCAATCTGATGTCGGGACTTCCACCGAGAACCATACGCGGATGCGGAAAGAAGGTAAGAATTAAAGATTCGTATTTCCCGTTCTCAGTACTTGAGACAATGCGCTCAATGATTTTTTTATGGCCAACGTGTACACCGTCAAACGTCCCGATAGTAACAATTGTTTGCTTCGTTTTATCGTATGACTGGATGGAGTTGTAGACTTTCAAGAATGAGGAGTATAAGTTATTTTCCGTTGTATTCGGTCATTGTATTTTCAAGGCCGGCGGTTCCAAATGATTTGATGATATCGGCAGAAATTTCAAGTCTTTCCTGAAGTTTTTCTTTTTCCTGTTGATCCCACTCACCAAGAACATAGTTTACCTGTTGTCCCTTTTTAAACTGGTCGCTGATGCCGAATCTAAATCGCGGATAAACATCCGTCCCCAGAATTTCCTGTATGCTTTTGAGTCCGTTATGGCCGCCATTACTGCCTTTAGGCCTGATTCTGATTGTTCCGAATGGAAGATTAAGATCGTCGGTGATGACCAAAACATTTTCAAGAGATATATTTTCTTTGTCGCACCAATATTTAACGGCCTTACCACTGAGGTTCATATAGGTGTTGGGCTTTAGCAGGATAAATTTTCTTCCTTTAAGGGTGTATTCTGCAATGGCTCCGTATTTCAGGCCCGAGAACGATAATGATTCTTTTTGCGCGAAGTGATCCAGGATCTTGAACCCGATATTATGTCTGGTATTTGCATATTCGGCGCCTATGTTTCCAAGTCCTGCAATAAGGTATTTCTTCATTGTTTCCTGTCTTTTCTTTATTGCGCGAAAATAAACGTATGACGTTATATATCATAACCGCAAAAATAAGGAAGAATATCAAGGGGAAATATAATTCCGATAAGTAATTTTTGTAAGGATTAACGCCACTTTTAGCCTTGTCTCTGATGATAAGTCGCAGGAATTATTAAAGACGCCGTAATTATCTCATTTATAGCACATAAAAAGTTTTTTTTCAAGTCGAATTTTTTTGTAGATTTGAATCCTATTTATTTAATCAACCCCTTTTTATGAAAAGAAGTTTATTTTTACTTTTTATTTTACTTGGCGTTTCAGGCTTTGCTCAGAGAACATGCGGAACGAATGCAAAGATTGAGGCATTAAAAGCAGCAAACCCTTCTTTTGCAGCACATCACGAACAGGTAACCCAACGGCTTCGAAATACATCATTACAGCAGTTTCGAACTTCAGAAACTAGTGCGCCGACTATAGTCGTTACGATTCCTGTAGTTTTCCACGTTTTGTATAAGAATGCTACACAAAATATATCAGATGCTCAGATTAACTCTCAGCTAGCGATATTAAATAATGATTACCGGAAATTAAACGCCGATTTTGCTACGGTTGTTCCTGCAGTCTGGCAGCCACTTGGCGCTGATATGGAAATTGTTTTTGTTAAAGCTTCTTTAGATCCAAATGGTAACCCAACAACGGGAATAACAAGAAAACAGGTGCCTTCAAGTTTTGTTTTTGAAGATGCATATTATGAGACTTCCGGAAGACCTGCGTGGGATCCATTTTTTTATCTAAACATCTGGGTTGGCAGATTTAGTGACGCTGGCCTTCTAGGATTTGCATATCCTCCAAGTGCAGCTGGATTGCCATGGGATGGATTGTGCATTGGCGATCAATATTTCGGAAATACAGGAACCGCCACGGCGCCTTTTAATAAAGGACGTACGGCGACGCATGAGATCGGTCACTACTTTGGCCTTGAGCACCCTTGGGGAGAAGATGGCAGTTCATGTGCAAGCGGCGCTAACAGCGACGGGGTTGCAGATACACCTTCTACTGATGGTCCATATTTCGGATGTCCAAGTTTTCCAAACAATTTAAATAGCTGTACAAATACCGCAAACGGCTCGATGTTTATGAACTACATGGACTATACAAATGATGCATGTATGGCGTTCTTCACCAACGGGCAGAAAGGTATTGTTCAAAACGCAATTGCCGGAGAGCGCGCAAGTCTTCTTGATTCTCCTGCACTTGGAGTCCAAAATGTTTCATATAATTCAATTGTTATCTATCCTAATCCTGCGTCACAATTCTTCACTATCAATTCACCGGAATTTGGTGTTGATCTTGTGGAAATCTACAGCACAACCGGACAGTTGATCAAATCTGAAAAAATTGAAAATATCAGCAGCAACGTGTCTATTTCTGACCTTGCTTCAGGAATATACTACCTTAGATTATACAATGAAAAACAATATTTAAAGTCTGCCAAGATCGTTAAGAACTAAGCTAAACTTACGTAAACGTAAAAACCCCGAAGCGATTCGGGGTTTTTTGTTTTGTAAATTGTTTGAATCTGGAAATTCATCAACTAACATTATATAAACGTCAAAGCCCTAGCCCCGATTGAGCTGATATCCTGCACGCGCGCCAGCAAGTGCAGATAAAGGCGAAAGCGGGAAATAGCTCCCGAAAAATAACCATATTATACCACATAAAAAAACACCGACGATAAAGCCGGTGTTCTATTTGAAAAAAGTCTAAAAGAATTACTTCTTCTTTCCTTTTGCTGGTGCTTTTGCAGCCTTTGCAGCTTCCTGAGCAGCTTTCATTGCAGCACGTGAGATTCTCACTTGAGCTACAACAGTGTTGTCTGGGTGAAGCAGTTTGTAATTATCTGACTTAAGTTTGGTAATATAAAGTTTATTACCCATTTCAAGTTCTGAGATGTTTGCTTCAACAGTATCCGGAAGGTTTTTTGGAAGCGCTTTAACTTTAAGTTTCCTTGTGTTAAGCGTTAAGATTCCACCACCAAGTACACCCGGAGACGTTCCTGTAATTTTAACAGGCACTTCCATAGTAACTTCTTTATCTTCGAAAAGACGGAAGAAGTCGATGTGAAGGATTTTGTCACTTACAGGGTGAACCTGAATGTCCTGCAATACAGCGTCGTATTGTGTTCCACCCAAATCAATTGCAACTGTGTGCGCATTTGGAGTGTAAACCAGGTTTTTAAAAGCCATTTCTTCTGCTGAGAAATGCACAGTCTGATCTCCTCCGTATAATACGCAAGGAACCATTCCAGCATTACGTAAGGCTTTAGTCGCAACTTTGCCCACGCTTTCTCTTTCTGATCCTTTAATTGTAATCGATTTCATTGTAAAAATATATAGTTAATAAAAATTCTTGTTGGCAGTTAACGTTTTACGGTTAACAGTTTTTCGGGCGTTCCCCTGCGGGTCGTGCTTTTCGCGGTGCGCGGCACCTTGCTTCAATCACTAACGCAGTTTAGTTGTCGGTTGATGGTTCTCGGTTGTTGGATTGTGCTCGTTTACGGACACCTTCTGAACTTAACCTTTCACCTCTTCCCCCTTCGGGGGCTAGGGGGCTACATCAAAAACTTCCCGCTGATCGAATTATTCTTATGAACCATTCCCATTACTTCAGCGAAAAGCGGAGCACAGCTCACCACTCTTATTTTTGAAGACTCCTTTTTAAGCGGAATCGAATCTGTTACGATCAGTTCACTTAATTGAGAATTTTCAATCTTTTCGTATGCATCACCCGAAAGTATTGCATGTGTACAAATCGCGCGAACACTCAATGCACCTTTTTCTATCATTAGGTCGGCTGCTTTTGCCAATGTTCCGCCGGTGTCGATCATATCATCCACCAATATTACATTTCGGCCTTTTACATCTCCGATCAATTCCATGCTGTCGATCTGGTTGGCGATCTTGCGCTGTTTGTAGCAGATCACAACATCCGACTCCAGAAATTTTGAATATGCGTAGGCTCTTTTAGATCCACCCATATCCGGTGATGCTATTGTCAAATTTTCAAGGTTCAGGCTCCTTACGTAAGGCAGGAAAACTGTTGAAGCAAACAAATGATCAACAGGTATTTCAAAAAATCCCTGAATCTGATCTGCGTGCAAATCCATTGTCATTACACGTGTTGCGCCTGCAGCATCAAGCAGGTTAGCAACGAGTTTGGCTCCAATCGGAACACGAGGCTTGTCCTTTCTGTCTTGCCGCGCCCATCCGAAATACGGAATAACTGCGGTGACGTGCCGTGCTGATGCGCGTTTAGCAGCATCGATCATCAGGAGTAATTCCATCAGATTGTCGGCACTCGGAAAAGTCGAACAAATAATAAAGACCCGTGCGCCTCTTAATGATTCCTCGTATGACGGCTGAAACTCTCCATCGCTGTATTTTGAAAATGTCACTTTACCAAGCGGAATCCCGTAGCTTTTGGCTATATTTTCGGCGAGGTAAACGCTTTGTGAACAGGCGAAAATTTTTGCTTCCGGTTCAATATGCGGCATCTTAAAAATTTGTTTTACTCCGCTTGCTGCTTAGGAAATTGATTAAAATTCAATTACGTAACGCCTCGGGTATAGTTAGTTAGTTGTTGGCTCGTTTAAACGAGGTGCAAATTTAGGAATTTAATCTAAGTGCAGAGAACTTTTTTAACGCTATTTTGTTTTGCAAGGTGTTTTATTTTTTACATTTGCACACTGCTAAGTCGCCCGGATGGCGGAATTGGTAGACGCGCTGGTCTCAAACACCAGTGGGAAACCGTGCCGGTTCGATCCCGGCTCCGGGTACTTGAAAGCTCCTTCAAAAGAAGGGGCTTTTTTTGTGGCTGCAGTCGAGGTC
>DASWND010000082.1:0-18176 GCA_036399435.1 Flavobacterium sp. | reverse complement strand
CGCAAGATCGGCCGAGGGCTTTTCGGAGGCGAAGGTTTTATCATGCAAAAGCTCGAAGGCGACGGAATGGCATTCGTACATGCCGGCGGAACTCTTGCGAAAAAAGAGCTCGCGCCGGGTGAAGTACTTAAGGTTGATACGGGCTGTATCGTCGGATTTAGCCGCGATGTCGATTATGACATCGAATTTATCGGCGGAATTCGAAACTCAGTCTTTGGAGGCGAAGGCCTTTTCTATGCAACATTACGCGGACCAGGAACTGTGTATATCCAGTCACTACCTTTCAGCCGTCTGGCCGACAGGATCATTGCGTCGGCACCGAGATCGGGTGGAAGCAGCCGCGGCGAAGGCAGCATTTTAGGTGGCCTCGGAAACATGATCGACGGCGACAACAGGTTTTAGAATAAATTAAAGTTTAGGTTAAACACGATATTTCGCCCAATGTTTGGAATGCCTTCGGATTTGAGGCGCGAAAGATGCGGAATATATTCCTCGTTCAAGAGGTTGTTGGCTGCCAGACTAACATCAAATTTCGCCTTTCCAAAATTTACAATACCTCCGATTCCCATGTTAAGGATCGTATATCCTTTTGATGCTGATTCGTCATCGGAAACATTTTCCTGATCGAATGTGTGCGCGATCTCTGCTTTAGCATAACCTTTTGTCAGCCATTTAGCTGCGCCAAATTCCGTTCTAATTGTATTTGACCAGCTATTTGCAGGGATAAGTGGTAGAAAGTCACCATTGTCTTTTTTGCCTGTCACAGTTTCAAAACTGCTTTCAACATGAAGCCAGTCGAGCGGATGTGGGTGAAAATGCAGTCCGATCTCGCCTCCAAACAATCTTGCATCTTCCTGTGTATATCGATAAACATCGTGATCATCTATTGAGGTGCCATCCGGTGATGTATAAATGAATCCATTGACATGATTATAAAATAAATTCCCGTAAAATGCCAGGTGCTGACGGTCATATTCAAGGTTAAGATCCGCTTGGATATTTTGCTCGTTCTTTAATTCACCATTTCCGATCTCATAGCGGTTATTGCCTTCATGAACGCCATTTGATGTCAGCTCAGCTAAATTCGGAGCCCTAAATCCTGATGCGACATTTAACCGAATCAATGTGTTAGCCGCGATGTTCGCTTTATATCCTAACGAAGCATTAAAGCTGGTGAATGAACGCGAAAGTGCTTCGAAATATCCTTCTTCATCAAGAGTTCCACGTGCATCTGATTCAATTTTTCGGGTATCGATCCTCAAGCCGGCCTGCAGAACCTGCTCGTTGGAGAATTCAAGCCTTGAGGTTGTAAATATTCCGGCATCAACGGTGGTTGCATCTGGAATAAGCGCTTCTTCAGCAAAATTCTTATTGGTTTGATAAAGCCCCTGAACGCCACCGATCAGTTCAACCCGTCCAAATTGCGGAAACGTGTACTTCACGTCATAGCTCAATGTATTTAGGTTCATGTCAAGTGCCGGAGAGCCTGGTTCTTCGAATTCCTGTCTTATGTTGGAGCTGTATCCGAAAGTGGCCTCTAGTTTTGAGGAGTTAAAAAAATACGAGTTTCGAAGGCTTGCAACATGCGACTTCACACGCTGATTTGGAAACAGCAGGCTTTTTTGTTCCGATTGTATTCCAATTCCTTCTTCCGGAATACCAATTGCCAATGCGTTATAATTGTATCGGAAATCTGCTGCGAATCGGCCGTCACTAAATGCGACTCCGCCTTTGAGATCGCTTTCTCGGAACCGTGTATTTGTAACCCGATCGCCGTTCGGCACCTGATAATCCGAATGTGCGACAGCGCTTCCACGGGCGAGGAATTTCCAGTGATTTTTGGAGCCTTTTAATCCCAATGAAGTTACAGTACCAAGCGTATTGCTGAAGAATCGCTGAGTGACATCAGAAGTAAACTTTCCTGCATCAGCATATTTCTCGGGATTTAAATAGATGACACCGCCAAGTGCGTCGGAACCGTAGAGCAGTGAAGCGGGTCCTTTAATAACTTCAACACTTTCAATCCCATTGCTGTTCAGGCCGATCCCGTGTTCATCACCAAACTGCTGATTTTCCATTCTGATCCCTTGCGAATAAACCAAAACACGGTTTCCTGTTAGTCCACGTATTACAGGTTTCCCAATTGAAGTACCTGTTGAAAGCTGAGAAACACCCGGAATTGTTGCAAGACCTTCAGCCACATTGATAACGCCTTCCCGCTGGAGCGCACGGATGGTCGCATGCTCAACCTTCACAACGTTTTGAGATTGTAGTTTGTTAAATGCTGTCGATACAACTACTTCGTCCATTTGATGAACGCTTTGAATAAGCATAACATTTAAGGTTGTTTCTGCGTGAGCGACTTTGACCAGTTGTCGTATCGGATCATAATTTGGTAGGATAAAAGAAATTTCCAAAGTTCCTTTGGGGACGTTGTTAAACACGTAATATCCAATACTGTCGGTGGTTGTACCCGTATTTATTTCGTGGATTTGGACTGAGACGTTGGCTAATGGCAGTCCTTTGGTATCTGTTACGACACCGTTGATGCGGCTTTGAGCAAACAGCATAGATGATAACCCTAGAAATAGGGTCAAAAAAATATTTTTCATGAGATATATGTTACGTTAATGATGTCGGCATGCGCCGGAACAGATTAAGCTGTAACAATGGGAGGTCCGCGAAGTGTGGTTGAAGATCCGCTAAAACCCTGAACATCCTGCGGAAAGTATAAAGTTAGATTGACCGACTCCTGTGTCGGCAGTGCTACACTGTATTGATAAAATGTAGTTGGAGTAAAATTGCTAAAACGATACTCGCAGGTAAAGCACTTCTCAGCATCGTGCTGATGTGTAAGCTCGGTTTTGCTGTCACTGTGGTTGTGATGACATTTTTCAACCGTAAATTCTTCAACAATGTGGTGAAAGGAATGCACCGACTGATACAGCATTGCGAACAATAAAGCGCAAAGCAGTGACAGGTTTATATGCAAAAGTTTTCCTTTCAATTGCAATCTAGACAAGATTATTTTTGACGAGATGTTCTGCGATCTGCACCGCGTTTGTAGCTGCGCCTTTTCGAAGATTGTCAGAAACGATCCACATGTTCAAGGTGTTTTCGCGGCTTTCATCCCTGCGTATTCTTCCTACAAAAACATCATCTTTTCCTTCGGCATACATTGGCATTGGGTAAGTGAACGTGTCGATATTATCCTGCACAACAATGCCCGGTGTTTCATGAAGTATTTTGCGCACTTCATTGATTTCAAAATCTGATTCAAATTCAACATTTACCGCCTCACTGTGTCCGCCAACGACAGGAACTCTTACCGCTGTTGCCGTTACAGCAATTGTGTAATCACCAAGAATTTTCTGCGTCTCACGCACAAGTTTCATCTCTTCTTTAGTGTAACCGTTGTCTTCAAACATGTCGCACTGCGGAATTACATTCCTGTGAATTGGATATTTATAGGCCATTTCGCCTTTTTCTCCTGCGTATTCGTTCTTTAATTGCTCAACTGCCTTGACGCCTGTTCCTGTAATTGATTGGTATGTTGAGACTACAATTCGTTTGATCTTATACTTTTTATGTAGCGGCGCCAATGTTAGCACCATCTGAATAGTAGAACAATTGGGATTTGCAATAATTTTATCTTCCGATGTAAGGCTGGAAGCGTTGATTTCAGGTACGACTAGCTTTTTTGAGAGGTCCATTCGCCACGCTGAAGAGTTGTCGATAACGGTTGTCCCTGCTGACGCAAATTTCGGAGCCCATTCAAGTGAAGTATTTCCGCCGGCTGAAAATAAAGCTATATCTGCTTTGGCATCAACAGCATCCTGCATTGAAACTACTTTATAAGATTTATCTTTAAAGATGATCTCTTTGCCTACAGATCTTTCCGAAGCGACCGGAATAAGCTCCGTAATAGGAAAATTTCTTTCCGCCAGTACTTTCAGCATAATTTCACCGACCATTCCTGTAGCGCCAACGACTGCAACTTTCATAAAAATAATTTGTGCAAAAATAAGCAGAAAAGGGCAGAATCAACTTGTAAAAAAAGAAAAACCGTCCAAGGGTGCGGACGGTTTGAGGTTAAAAATATGTAGTGTAGCGGAAATATTATCTTCTTTCCCGCAGCGCGTCCCGAATCTCCATCAAAAGCTTTTCTTCATTAGTAGGAGCAGGCGGCGCAGCAGGGGTTTCGTCTTCTTTTTTTCTTGCGGCATTTATTCCTTTTATGACCAGAAAAAGTACAAACGCAACAATTATAAAATTTATTATAGCGGAAAGAAATGCGCCATATTTTACCGTTCCAAAAACTGTTAATTGCTGAATATTAGAAAGATTCGCAGCATCCAGGGCCGGTTTTAGCAGTAAAGGTGTGATAACATCATCTATAAATGAGGTCACGATCTTGTGAAATGCAGCACCTATAACTACACCAATTGCAAGATCTATAACATTGCCTTTTATTGCAAAGGCCTTAAATTCCGTAATCATTCCCATTTTTGTTGTTTTAGTTGATGGCAATATATAAAATTTCCTATTCCCGATAGAAGTTCCTTTTTACACGTTGCGAGATTCCGGTGATGATTTCATAGGAAATCGTATTAAGCTTTTCAGCCATTTCCATCACAGTTGGACTTTCGCCAAAGATAATAACGAAGTCGCCTTCACTGCAGTTGATATTTGAACAATCCACCATCAGCATGTCCATACAAACGCTTCCAATTATTGGTGCTTTTCTGTTTTTTATTCTGACATATCCGACGCCGTTGCCCCAGCTTCGGGAAATTCCATCGGCATATCCAATTGGGATCGTGGCAATTTTAGTTTCTTTTTCCGCGACAAAGCGCCTTCCGTAACCCACGCTGTCTCCTTCGGATATAGTACGTATTTGAGAGATTACAGATTTTAAAGTGCCAACCGTCTCAAGATACTTTTGTTCCGCCGGATCGTTAGATATTCCGTAGAACCCGATTCCAAGCCGAACCATATCGTACTGTGCCTGCGGGAAATTCGAAATTCCTGATGAGTTTAGAAGATGGCGATCCGGGTTTATTTTTAGTTCAGCCATTAACATTGAAGACGTCCTTTCGAAACTGCTTATTTGCGAAAGAGCGAATTCGGCATGAGCCGCATCATCACTGGTTGCCATGTGAGAAAGGATGCTTTTTACAACAACAACATCGGAATGTCTTAAAGTTTTAATCAATTCAGGCATCTGAGCTTCTTCAAGTCCGAGCCGGTGCATCCCTGTATCTATTTTGATGTGGATAGGATAATTTGTTATTCCTTTTTCTGACGCAATCTGGATAAAAGAATTTAAACCATTGATACTGTATATTTCAGGTTCCAGCTGATTATCGATAATAGCGCTAAAGCTGGTGTTCTCGGGGTTAAGAACCATTATCGGAAGTTTGATGCCTGCGCTGCGAAGAATAATTCCTTCATCGGCGAAAGCCACGCCCAGATAATCTACATTATTAAACTGAAGCAGCCTTGCGATCTCGAGACCGCCAAATCCATATCCGTACGCCTTTATCATCACCATAAGCTTTGTCGTAGGAAGGATTTTCGATCTATAATAAGTGAGATTGTGTGTTAACGCTGTCAGGTTGATCTCAAGAACTGTCTCGTGCGTTTTTTCTTCAAGCATTGAAACTATTTTCTCGAACTCAAATGCGCGTGCGCCTTTTATTAAAATTATTTCATTTGCAAACGAACTACTTGTAATTTCGTTAAAGAATTGCTCTGTTGTTTGATAATATTCAGCTTTGACATTTTTGAATGGAACTTTGCTGATATGTGGTCCGATCGCGATAATCCGGTAAACATTATTTAGTGCAAGTAATTCCGCGACATTGGTGTATAGAAGTTCTGCCGGAATTCCACCTTGCGAGATATCAGATAATATGACAGTTTTCTTCTTGTTATGGTGTTCCTGACTTTCAAGAAAATCAAGCGCAATCTTCAGCGATTGAACGTCGGAGTTGTAACTGTCGTCTATCAATGTTGTATTGTTGATGCCGTTTTTTACTACCAATCTCATACTGACAGGGAAAAGATCGGCGGTACGAATCCGAATTTGATCTGGATTATAATTTAGATATAGCATCAGCATCACGCACGATATTGCATTTTCAACTGAAGCTGAGTCAGTAAACGGAATTTCGATAGCAAATTCAGTATCCGCGTGACGAAAAGTAATAAATGTTTTGTCGTTATCGACGTGAGAAGAAACTACCACGCTCGCGGTTTTGTCAGAAAAGCTCCAGCAAAATAGTTTCGTTGGAAATACAACTTTTGAAACTACAGCCTCGATTTTTTCGCAGATCAGCACCTCGCAATTTCGAAACAAATGTAGCTTTTCAATGATCTTTTCGTCGCGGTTATTAAAACCTTCGTCATGAACAGATCTTATGTTTGTCAGAATTCCAATGTTCGGCTTGATCATCTCTTCAAGCTGATGCATTTCGGATGTAGTTGAAATTCCCGCCTCGAAGATTCCAAGATTATGGAAATTATTGATTCCCAATACTGACAACGGAACACCAACCTGCGAATTATAACTTTTAGGACTGCGAACAATATTATACTCAGGAGACAGCAGGTAATTAAGCCACTCTTTTACGATCGTTTTTCCGTTACTTCCCGTGATTCCGATAACTGGAAGGTTGAATTTCTTTCGATGAACTGCAGCAAATTTTTGAAATGCTGCCAATGTATCATTCACAATATAGAAATTCGCCTGATGTAGTAAATTGGGTGGAATGGTTTCCACAACGAAATTTACAACACCTGAAGCAATGAGATCCGGAATAAAAGCGTGTCCGTCATGATTTACGCCAACTAAAGCAAAGAACAGCGTGCCGGAGCCAATCTGCAGTGAACGACTGTCTATTGCCACACTGTCTATTGAAGAATTAAAACTAAACTTTGGTTCAGCCTGTAATATTTCTGCAATATTTTGGGGCGACAGTATCAAAGAGTTTTGAATTGGTTTTTAACCGATTTTTCTTTCTCGGTATCCTGCATTTCGCGCATAGCGTGATAATATGCGGCGCGGCTTAAAGGTTCGTATTCATCTGTTTCACCAAGCAAAACAAGGTCGTTGCTGTGTGCTTTTCGGAAACTATAATTGGCGAGATTGCCTGTGCGGGTACAAACAGCGTGGACTTTAGTAACATATTCGGCGGTTGCCATCAGCGCAGGCATCGGTCCGAATGGGTTGCCTTTGAAGTCCATGTCCAGTCCTGCGACTATGACCCTTATTCCCGAATTTGCAAGATCATTGCAAACCGCAACAATTTCATCGTCAAAAAACTGAGCTTCATCAATTCCGACAACGTCACAACCCTGAGCCAGAATACGAATATTGGCCGAAGCCGGAACCGGCGAACACCTGATTTCATTGGCATTATGAGAAACAACCATTTCGTCGTGATAGCGAGTATCGATAGCCGGTTTAAATATTTCTACTTTCTGCTTAGCGAACTGGGCGCGTTTCAACCGTCGGATCAGTTCCTCTGTTTTGCCCGAAAACATTGAACCGCATATCACCTCGATCCAGCCAAATTGTTCTTTATGATTTACAGTATTTTCGAGAAACATTTTGTACTTTTCTGCCTTTAAAAAGGAATTGTTTTTTTTACTTTGTGTCGAAACTCAGCAGACTGCGAACCGGCTGTTGGTGTTTGCTCAAAAGTAGAAAAATTTTATCAAATCGGTTGTTCAGCAAAGGCTTATTACTTGAATTTAACAGCAGTCGCAAAAGATAGTCACAGTAGTCAATTACGCCCCTTTCACTATAAAATTACGCTATGAAGAAGAAGCTCGAATCGGAATTGATCAGCATCGCACACCGAATACTGAAACTTAAAAACAAATCGGATCTTGTCCAGCTGCATTCCGAGACCCGGATTCTTTACGAAAAACTTTCTGTTCTGAAGTTTGTCGAAGAAAACTTTGAAACTTTAAAACCTACAATCGGTAAACAGGAAGTTGAAGATAAAGTAGATGCTGCTTTTGCCGAAGAGCCTGTAGTTATAACCGAAGAGCAGGTTGCGCCGGTAGCGGTTCAGCCCGAGCCAATTCAGCCTGAAGAGGTAAAGCCTGAAGTTATAAAACCGGAGCCTGACGCCGATCCAGTTCCTGAAAAACAAGAAGAGCCGGCTGAAGATCCGACCCCGGAAATTGAGCCTGAAGAAAAACAAATAGCTGAAGAATCTTCTGCTCCAGAAGTGGCCAATGAAGAACCCAATGCCGTAAAAGTCTCCGACTCTGCTTTCACACCTGCTTTCGAATGGGCATTCGACAAGTCTCAGGACAAACCTGAAGAAACCGATAAACCTGAAGTCGCACCTGTTGAAGCAAAATCATCGTCAGGCCAGATCGCATTTGATGATCTTTTGGGCTCAAGTTATGTCGATCCTATTTTTGTAAAGCCTGAAGAACTTGAGAACGAACGGCGGAACCTTGCAGTAAAATTTGATCTGACTCAAGCAAAGTCGCCCGAGCGTTTGCATACTAACGATGAAATTGCCCATAAAACTATTTCTTTGAACGACAGGTTATCAAAGGGAATTACTGTCGGGCTCAACGACCGCGTAGCATTTGTAAAACATCTTTTCAATAACAGCAGCGAAGACTATAACCGCGTGCTGTCACAGCTTATCACTTTTGACACATTTGCGGAAGCGCAGGAATTTATTGATCAAATGGTAAAGCCTGATTATAACAATTGGACAGGTAAAGACGAATATGCTGTAAGGTTTATGGAGGTTGTCGAGAAAAAATTCTCTTAAATGGGTAAGCTTTTTATTGTTCCCACTCCAATTGGCAATCTTGAAGATATCACATTACGTGCGATCCGGATCTTAAAAGAAGCCGATCTTATTCTTGCCGAGGACACGCGAACAAGTGGAAAGCTTCTTAAACATTACGACATCGGGACTCACATGCATAGCCATCACATGCATAATGAGCACAAAACCATTGATAATATTATTTCACGGATCAAAGGCGGTGACACAATTGCATTAATTTCAGATGCAGGAACTCCCGCGATTTCCGACCCCGGATTTCTTCTGACACGAGCTTGCGTCGAAAATAATATCGAAGTTGAATGCCTTCCCGGAGCTACAGCTTTTGTTCCGGCGCTTGTCAACAGCGGACTTCCAAATGACAAATTCGTCTTTGAAGGTTTTCTCCCTGATAAAAAAGGCCGGCAAACGCGATATCTTGCATTAGCAGAGGAAAATCGGACCATGATTTTATATGTATCACCGCATAAACTTGTTAAAACACTGCAGGAATTTGTCACCTACTTTGGTGAAGACCGCCAGATTTGTGTTTCACGTGAACTTTCAAAAATGCATGAAGAAAATGTACGCGGAACTGTTACAGAAGTAATCTTACATTTCGAAGCGAAACCACCAAAGGGCGAGATTGTGGTTGTCGTTGCTGGAAAACCCGTAAAGTAGCCGAAAAATTTTCCGTAAATTTCTTTGACCAAATCAAATTTATTTTAATTTTGATTTACGAAACATCTATTATACACCATTCAAAATCAAGTACATGCGCTGGACACTCACACCCAAACCCGACTCTGCGGTTACAAAAGAACTTGCCGATTCCTTAAGTATTAATGAATGCGTCGCCGGACTTCTCGTTCAGCGCGGAATCAAAACATTCGAACAAGCGAAGAAATTCTTTCGGCCAACACTCGAAGACCTTCACGATCCTTTTCTTATGAAAGACATGGATCTCGCAGTTGCCAGAATTGAACAGGCAATGGGAAAAAATGAAAATATCCTGGTGTTTGGAGACTATGACGTCGACGGAACAACAGCCGTTTCACTTGTTTCGTCGTATCTGAAAACATTTTATCCCAATGTTGCAACCTACATTCCGGATCGTTACGATGAAGGTTACGGCGTTTCTTTTCAAGGAATTGATTATGCCGATGACAATGATTGCCGGTTGATCATCGCACTTGACTGCGGAATCAAATCTATCGAACACGTCGCTTACGCCAAAGTTAAAAATATCGATTTTATCATTTGCGACCATCATCGACCGGGCGCAGAACTGCCAGATGCTGTTGCGGTCCTCGATCCCAAACGCGATGATTGCACATATCCTTATGATGAACTATGCGGCTGCGGCATTGGATTTAAGCTTATCCAGGCAATTGCATCTACACGCGGACAATCAATCAACGATCTGCTGCCTTATCTCGACCTTGTAGCCACCGCAATTGCGGCAGATATTGTCCCAATGACAGGGGAGAACCGTGTCATGGCAAAATTCGGATTAAAAGTGATCAATAGCAGTCCACGTCCCGGAATTGCGGCACTTATCAGCCAGGTTAAAAAGAAAGAACTCGATATTACCGATGTGGTTTTTATCATCGCACCGCGAATAAATGCTGCCGGAAGAATTAAGCATGGCAACGAAGCGGTAAAACTATTGACCGAATTTGATTTTGATCAGGCTTTAACTTTCGCCTCCGAAATAGAGCAATATAACAAGGACAGGAAAGATCTGGATAAAAGAATTACTAAAGAAGCACTCCGCCAGATCGACGAAAATCTCGAACATGATAAATTTACTACTGTAGTTTACGACGATTCGTGGCATAAAGGCGTCATCGGTATTGTTGCCTCTCGATTGATAGAGACTTATTATCGCCCAACTTTAGTATTTACGAAAAGCGGAGACAAGCTCGCTGCTTCTGCACGCTCAGTTCGCGATTTCGATGTTTATAATGCTCTTGAAGCATGCTCTGAACACCTTGAGCAATTTGGCGGTCACATGTATGCGGCGGGAATGACTATTAAAGAAGAAAATTTTCCATTGTTCAAAACTGCATTTGAGAAAATTGTTCAGGAAACCATACATCCTGATTTGCTGGTTCCGGAAGTCGTAGTTGATTGTGAACTCGACTTCCGCGATATAACACCGAAATTCCAAAGGCTTCTGAAGGAGTTCGAGCCTTACGGTCCACAAAATATGGCTCCTGTATTTGTAAGCAAAAACGTCCGCGACACAGGCTACGCAAAAATGATCGGCGACGATAACTGTCACATCAAACTATTTGTAAAGCAAAAAGAAAGCAGTGGCCTTCCTGCGATTGGCTTTGGACTGGGTAAAAAATTCCACTTGGTAGAAAAAAGCAAAACGTTTGACATGTTATATTGCATCGACGAAAATGAGTACAATGGTACTGTTTCAACACAACTTAGGGTGAAAGATATTGCTTAATGTATTTGGGCGTGGCCTGCGGCACGTGTCATCCGCTATATCTTTTATTGCAATAATAATAGGGAATCTTGATCATCACTACTGCAATAAAAGGATGCCGCTGCTGCCACTCACGCAGTTTCCGGTTTGCGATATTCTTTTAGTTCAAAAGAAGTTCCGTCGAAAACACCGTAGGTAAAATACGTGATCCAGTCGCCCAGGTTGGCATATGAGGAGCCTTTTCCCAGGTCTATTACCATCGGCAGGTGCCTGTGCCCGAATATGAAGTAATCGTAGTGCTGACTTTCAAGCTTCCTCTTCGCATATAATACAAGCCACTCGTTATCTTCACCAAGGAACTTCACGTCCTCAGCACCTGAAATTAACTTGTTTTTTAATGAAAGATATTGTCCAAGACGAACACCCAGATCCGGATGAAGCCACTTATATAAAAACGTCGAAAAATGGCTTCTGAAAAGCTTTTTCATTCTCTTGTAGCCTTTGTCGCCGGGGCCCAATCCGTCGCCATGTCCGACCAAAAATAGTTTGTCGTTATAAGTAAACTCCTTCACTGAATGGTAAACAGGTATGTTCAGTTCTTTTTGGAAGTAATCATGCATCCACAAGTCATGGTTGCCTGTAAAAAAATGAATTGGAATGCCGCTGTCGCTGATCTCTGCAAGTTTACCCAACACTCTCACGAATCCCTTTGGCACCACAGTTTCATACTCAAACCAAAAGTCGAATAAGTCGCCAAGCAGAATGATTTCGGCAGCATCGTGTTTGACTTCATCCAGCCACTTTACAAAATGACGCTCCCTGAAAGCGCTTAGCTCAGGAGTTGGTGCGCCTAAATGCTGATCTGATGCAAAGTATATTTTCTTACCGTCGGGAATATGCATTTAGTGGGTTTCGAGCAAAGATAAAAGCAATATCCGATGAGCCATTATTTTACTTTAAAATTTTTGTTATTTCCTACAATTTATTTGCTAAATTTGGAATCCCCTCGTCAAAAAAAACATCATCATTTAAAATTTTTCTAGTATGAAAAAAATTACCCTTTTAATTTTGGCTTTCTTTTTCTCGATGCTGGGCTACAGCCAGTCGGAAGGATTTGAAGGCGAATCTACTCCCAATCTCGTTACAGATCAGTGGATTTTAGGTTCCGGTACCTGGGCGGTATTTGACAATGGAGTCGGAACTGCGCAAAGTTGGACTGTCAATACTACAGTATCAACGCCACCTGCGCCACCACTCATACATAGTGGCGAACGTGCAGCGTTTATTAACCTTGAGAATATCGGGGCGAACAATACTTCTCGCGACTATCTTGCTACACCACTATTCACTATTCCCGATAACGGACAACTGAGGTTCTTTACAAGGACAACCGTTAACGGAAACCAGGGAACAGTTTATAAAATAATGGTTTCAACCACGGTGCAGAATGATCCTGCAGCTTATGTTGAGGTTGAATCGTGGGCAGAAAATGAACTTACAAATACTTTTAACATATATGAAGAAAAGGTAGTTGACCTTTCTGCTTATGAAGGTGACCAGATTTACGTGGCGTTTGTCCGTGAATTTACTCAGCCAACCGCAGGGCTTGGAGGCGACCGATGGCTCATCGATGATGTGAGATTTGTAGAGAAATGTCTTGATGTGACAAATTTAAATGCGAACTTTATAACACTAACAACTGCTTTATTGTCATGGGGCAATCCCAGCGGTGCTACACAATGGGAAATAGAAATTATCCCTTTCGCGGCAACTCCAACCGGTGAAGGAACTATAATTAATACTAATCCATTTTTGGCGGGAGCTACTACAACCCCAGCCGAACCTTTTCAACCTGGAACACAATATAAATATTATGTCAGAGCTATTTGTAGTGGCAGCGAAGGTGAGGTTAACGGTGACTGGATAGGTCCATTCGGATTTGCAACACAATCGCCCGGCGAGACTTGTATAGCACCAATTGCTATCAATACGCTCCCGTATAGTACAACTGACAGTACGTCAAATTACAACGATAATACCGATGATGATCAACCGGGGAACTGTTCCACCGGAGGAGGTAACTTCATGACGGGTAACGAGGTCTTTTACTCATACACACCAACAGAGACCGGCGCGATCAGTATTTCGATGACTCCTACAAGCAATTGGTCTGGTCTATTTGTTTATGAGGGATGTGCTAACGTGGGTGTCAACTGCGTTGCTGGTGTAGCCAACAGCGGAACTACCATTAGGGAAATTCCTGGTCTTGTGGTCACGGCCGGTGTACAATATATAATAGTTATATCAACTAATTCAGATTCAGGTCCGCAGTTTACCGACTATTCATTAATTATTCAAGCTTTAAATTGCGCTCCACCAACTGGCCTTACTGCTGTTGGAACAGGACCAAACGGTGCAAGTCTTTCATGGCAAAATCCAGGCGCAGCGACATCATGGGAATATGCTGTTCAGCTCGAAGGTGACCCAATTCCAGCTGGTGCCGGAGTGACAACTACTTCGAACACGCTTGTTCCAGTGACAACAATTACAGGAACAAATACTGAACTACAACTCGGAGTTGCATACCAATATTGGGTAAGAGCAGATTGCGGCGATGGAACTTTTAGTCCATGGGCGGGTCCTTACGAGTTCAATACAACTTCATGCTCCAGTGGATGTAATTATACATTTGTGATGACTGACTCATTTGGTGACGGATGGAACGGTTATACAATGGACGTTATTCAGGATGGTCTTGTAATCGAAACGATCGGTGATGAATTTACAGATGGTGAAGGTCCTATGACAGAATCTGTTTCTTTATGTGACGGTCCGTTTGTAATTGTATGGAACAACAATGGGTCGTTTCCTTTTGAGGTCGGGCTATCTGTAATTAATTCATTCAACCAAACAATATTTACGTTGACACCTGGTGTCGATAATCCGGGAAGTACAATCTTTTCAAGTGTCGTTGACTGCGCAAATGCACTTTGCCTTCCGCCGACAGATTTGGAAGTAAGCAACATTACAACTAACGGTGCAACTTTATCATGGACACCAAATGGCTCTGCGGCTACCAGCTGGGAAATTTATGCAGTTCCAAGTACTACCGCACCACCGGTAGAGGGAACTGAGCCAACTTCAACCACTAGTACTTTTCCGGTTACTATTGGCGGACTTCTACCCGATACAGAATACGTTTATTATGTACGTGCGGTCTGTGACACACCTGGAACCAATCCTTGGTCGGGAGCATCAGAGCCTTTTCAAACATTGCCTACATGTCCGAAACCGACAAACTTGGGCGCTACAGGCATGACAATGACATCAGCTGTTCTTAACTGGACGCCAGGTGGAACTGAAACTGCATGGGAAGTTTTGGTATTACCTGCCGGATCGCCGGCACCAACTGCCGGTTCAACGGGTTGGCTTCCTGCATCAACATCAACTTTTACTTATCCAGACCTGACATCAGGGACTGCATACGATTATTATGTACGTGCTGTATGTGACCCGACAGATTCTAGTACTTGGGCTGGACCATTCAGCTTTACTACTACTGTTTGTCCTCCTGCCGATCAGTGTCTGTATACATTTACTATGACTGATACTTTCGGAGATGGATGGAATGGCAATACAATGAACATCATTCAAAACGGTGTTACGGTAGCAGTTATCGGCTCAGAATTTCAAACCGGACTAGGTCCAATAGAGGTTCAGGTTGCATTGTGTAACGGAATTCCTTTTGAACTGTATTGGAATACAGGCGGATTTTTTGCTAATGAAGTTGGTGTTTCTATCACGAGTTTCCTTGGCGAAGAACTTTATACAAAAGCTCCTGGTATAGGCGTACAAGGTTCAACATTATATTCAGGTACAGGTGAGTGTATTCCGCCTACATGTCTTAAACCAACAAATGTTGTAGTGTCAGAAATCTTCCTTGAAACTGCTGTTGTAACATGGACTGAAAATAATCCCGGAGTAACATCTTGGGACATTATAGTGCTTCCTGCTTCAGCACCAGCACCACTTCCTAATGCAACCGGCTGGACAAACGTAGACAGTAATCCTTACACATTGACAGACTTAACAGCTGCAACTGAGTACAAGGTTTATGTGAGGTCTGTTTGTTCTCCGACTGATAGCAGTTTCTGGAGTTTAGCGGTTCCGTTCAATACAACAGTATGTCTTCCAAGTAACCTTTGCGAGTACACATTTGTAATGGTAGATAGCTTTGGCGATAGCTGGAACGGCAATACAATGAACGTTACACAAAACGGAATCTTAGTTACAACATTGACTGGTCCAACAAATAACGATGATCAAGATCCTGTTTCACAAACGGTAGAACTTTGCAACGATGTACCATTTGAATTATTCTGGAACACCGGCGGCAATTTTGCTACGGAAGTTGGAATTTCCATCGTAAACTCTCAAACAGGTGCGCAGGTATTTACAATGGCACCGGGATCAGACCTTCAGGGTACTGAATTATTCTCAGGAGTTGTTAACTGTATTCCCGCGACTTGTCCGAAGCCAGTTCAGCTGTTAGTTAGCGATATTACACAGACTTCAGCAACTTTCTCATGGACTGAAGCTGCAACCGCAACAACATGGGAGCTTCTTATCTTACCTGCAGGTTCTCCGGCACCTACAAGTGCAACAACAGGTATAATAGTAACCAATCCATATACAACAGATACTTTACTTTCAGGTACCTCGAACGTATTTTATGTACGGGCGATCTGCGCACCTGGTGATATAAGTAATTGGGCTGGGCCAATTCCATTTACTACATTAATAGCAAATGACGAATGCGATACTGCTATTGTAGTAAGCACGAATCCTGATCAGAATTGTAACTTTATTGCCAGCGGTACACTTACCGGCGCAACTGATTCAGGAGTAACATCAACTTGTTTTGGTACACCTGATGATGATGTATGGTATCAGTTTGTGGCGACTTCAACAGCACACAATATTACAATTACAGATAGTTCTGGATCAACATTCGACCTTTATCACGCTGTTTATACAGGTGATACTTGTGGAAACTTAACATTGGTATACTGTAGTAATGGAACAGTTAGCACCGGCAGTGGGCTTGTAGTGGGTCAGACCTATTATGTACAGGTTTACTCATGGACATCTACACCGGGGCAAACTAACTCCTTTACTTTATGTATTGGTACGCTACCTCCCGCAATTACGGTTTCAGTTACAGATTATACAGAAGTTCAGTTAATAGAAAATGTTCTTCTTAATAGTACATGTGCAGGAGTTTCAAATATTACATGGTCTACCGGAACAAATTTTGGTTCGACAAATGGGATTGGATACTTTGAAAGAAACGGTTCTACATTCCCGTTTGAAAGTGGGCTTGTTTTGTCAACTGGAGACGCTTTTCAAGCACCTGGTCCAAATGATGAGGTTCAGGGACTTGGTGGTTTTAACTGGCCTGGTGACGCTGATTTGTTAGATGTACTTGCAGACCAGGGAATAACCGGAACAACAAACAATGCCACGGTTTACGAATTTGATTTTGTACCAGTGATCGACAATATCAGTTTTAACTTCGTGTTTGCGTCGGAAGAGTATGGAACTTTCCAGTGTTCGTTTTCAGATGTATTTGCATTCCTGTTGACTAACACTGAAACAGGAGTAACAACAAATCTTGCTGTTGTACCTAATACTACAACGCCGATCGCAGTTTATACGGTTCGTGATGCAGCTTTCAATGGCGGTTGCGGATCTGTAAATGAAGAGTATTTTGGTGACTTTTATCAACTGCCGCAGGGTGTAAACCCATTGGCAGCACCGATTAATTTTAACGGCGCAACTGTACCTTTAACAGCTTTTGCAAACGTTGTACCCGGAACTACTTATCACATTAAATTAGCAATTGCCGATTTTAATGACAGTAGCTATGATTCAGCGGTTTTTATTGAAGGTGGAAGTTTCGGCTTTGGAAACATTGACCTTGGCGAAAATCTATTGGAAGAAACAGGCAACGCAATTTGTTCGGGAGGATCAACTACTATTGATACAGCTCTCGACCCAGAAATATATGCGTTTGAATGGTTCAAAAATGGTGAGGCAATGGGTGAAACTGGGCAGTCAATCACTGTAGATGAAGAAGGAGAATACATGCTTGAGGTAAGTTTCATTGGTACTACATGTGTTGGAAGCGATACTGTTATCGTCGAGTATTATGACGAAGTTACTCCTGGAACACCTTCTGATCTAACAATATGCTCTACGCTTCCTACTGGTGTATTTGATTTGACGCAAAATAATGCGGTGATGCTTCAGCCACTAGGAAATCTATACGCTGCCAGCTTCTTCCTTACAGCTGCAGACGCGGAAAATAACGTTAATCCAATATCAGGTCCGAACAGCTATACAAATATTTCTAATCCCCAAACAATTTATGTTAGGGTTTACAATTCAGTAGCGGGTTGTTATGAAGTGGTTGATTTTGATTTGATAATTCAGGATCTCACACCTGTATTTACACTACCTACCGATTTTACAATCTGCCCGGGTCAGTCTACGACTATCGAAATTACACCTGGAAACTTTGATCTTGCTAACGCGACCTATGTTTGGACATTAAACGGACAAACATTAAATCAAACGGGAAGCTCAATTACAGTTACTGCTGGTGGCGAATATGAAGTTACTGTCACGCATGCGGGATGTACTGCTACAATGGGTGTAACTGTTACAATTGGAACATCGCCCGTTGTCACCACTCCTGGTAACCAAACGGTCTGCGGTAGTTACATTCTACCTGCATTGACTGCCGGAAACTATTTTACAGGTCCTGGCGCAACTGGTGACACGCTTCCAGTAGACACGGAGATTACCCAAACCACTACATTATATGTTTATGTTGCTGATGCTGTTTGTCCGGGTGAAGCCAGCTT
>DASWND010000081.1:0-12908 GCA_036399435.1 Flavobacterium sp. | reverse complement strand
ATTCTCTTCACGCTCGCCATAATTATTAATGGTGTACAGCTGAATTTCCTGTGAATAAACAACGATACGGTTTTTATTTGTATCAACCGTTATTACGATGCCTGCATCCTGAAGATCTGACCAGTTTCCCCACGTGCCTTTGGGGGTCTTCTCCATTACGCTGAAATTCTTGCTCTGAAACTTATATGTTTGAGCCGAAGCAAGCTGCATTCCACTAGTGGCGATCAGCAGTAATATAAATAATTTTAATGTTTTCATCTAAAAATTTATTTGTGCAATGTCAATTTTTGCAGCCTCAAACTCTGCTATTACCTCACGCACTATTTCAGCTGCAGGTTGGATAGTTTTGATCATTCCGGCGATCTGACCGATTTCCAGTTCGCCTTCTATCAAATCACCTTCAAACATCCCGCGTTTTGCCCTTGCCCTACCCAGCAATTCCTGTAATTCTTCTGCGCTTGGACAAGTTGAATATAGTTGCTGAAGGTCATCGTAAAATTTATTTTTAATCAGCCGCACCGGTGCAAGTTCCTTTAAAGTCAATTGCGTATCACCTTCGCCAATATTAACAACAAGATTTTTAAAATTTTCATGTGCCGAGGATTCCACAGATGCCGCAAATCGACTGCCCATTTGTACTCCATCTGCTCCGAGAATCATTGCCGCAAGCATTCCACGTCCTGTTGCAATTCCGCCTGCCGCAATTAAAGGAATTTTAATCTGCTCACGCACCATTGGAATAAGGGTAAAGGTTGTTGTCTCTTCCCTTCCGTTGTGTCCACCTGCTTCAAAACCTTCAGCGACTATAGCGTCGACACCGGCATCCTGTGCTTTCAATGCAAATTTTGAACTGCTGACGACATGTACAACAATAACACCATTTTCTTTTAGCCTCTGCGTAAATATTTTCGGATTACCTGCAGAAGTAAAGACGACCGGCACCTTTTCATCAATTATGATCTGAATAAGCTCTTCAACATTTGGATATAACATTGGCACATTCACTCCAAAAGGCTTATCTGTCGCAATTTTACATTTTCGAATATGCTCGCGCAAAACATTGGGATACATTGAACCTGCGCCAATAATTCCGAAACCTCCGGCATTGCTGACAGCGCTTGCAAGTTTATATCCACTGTTCCAAATCATTCCACCCTGAATCAATGGATATTTAACCTTTAGAAGCTGCGAAATGACATTCATTAAAAAAAAGAAAATTTAAATTTTTAGGAGCTTACCTGTAACGGTTTTTTGCTTTGAAGTTATGCGATAAAGATAAATTCCTGACGCTAGCTGCTCTGTATCAATAGAGGATTGCGAACCGGTAACATTTGAATTTAAAACATTTTTCCCTGCTGCATCATAAATTGTGATTTCTGCACTATTGACTGAAGGCGGTAATTTAACGCTTAAAATATCATGAACCGGATTTGGATGAATTATAATTTCACTACTGGTGTTTTCTGAGATCGCGAGCGCATTTTCAAGTGCTAATGCAAAATTCGGAATACCGTAACCCATAAATACATCAGGTGTTTCGAATAAATGGGCTGACTCTCTTACAAATTGCACAATTTCCGCATTCGTAAACTCCGGAACGGCCTGCCAAAAGGACGCAACCATTCCTGCCATTATCGGCCCTGCAAAAGAAGTTCCGCTAGCCGTTACTATTTCACCCGCCGTATTGGAAACTACTGCCGCGACTCCCTGCGCGGAAACGTCAGGCTTTACTCTGCCGTCTGCACTTGGGCCAATCGAGCTAAATGATGCATATTCGCCTTCAGGCGTCACTGCACCAATTGCCAGGGCGTATGTTGCATCCGAGGGAACCGATATATGCGGATTTGATGAATTTCCTGAATTTCCGGCTGACACTACAACCATCATTCCGCGTGAAAAAGCCACATTCGCACCGCGCGATGCAAAAGCGGTCACACCATCCATGTCTTCATAGCTATAGCTATAAGCAGGGTTATCATAAGTAAAATATCCTAGTGATGTATTAATAACGTCAACACCGAGGCTGTCCGCCATTTCCGCAGCTTCGACCCAGTAAGATTCTTCAACGGGATTCTCAGACGAAACATCTTCAGTTATAAATAAATAGTATGAAGCGTCAGGAGCAGTACCAACTAATTGCTCGGGGACAAATCCACCCATTGTTGAAAGTACCATAGTTCCGTGTGAACCCCGCGTATATATTTCGGTATTTCTATCGACAAAATTATAACCTCCAAGAATATGCCCATCATCCCTTAACCTTTGAAATGGCTGAGCAACATCAACCCCCGGAAAGCCTGCATCCATAACGGCTATAATCTTTCCTGCGCCCGTATAATTCTGCTGGTGCAGCAAATGACCATTTAACATCTGAATTTGATTGGCTGATGCTCCGTACGGAAAGTCAGCTGCCGGCAATGCCGTTGGCGATGGTGGCTGCTGAGCAGAACGCTGCTGCGCGTCAAGGCTGTCATCTGCAAAATCAATGGATTGCACGAAAGCAAGAGAAGTCAATGAATTTATAGCTTCCACTGAACCACGTACATGAATTGCATTGAGCCATTTTGACTTTGCCATAACTGAAATACCTTCAGCAGCTTCAGCGGCATCGACATACGGCTGATGAATCGGCACGTCCTGGAAGTCAATTGCAATCCCTTGTGCAGCCCGGCGGTCAAGAGACCGCTGCGAAAGCATTTGCCCTGGATTATCCAGGTAAAATCCTGATTGTGGCTTATCGTTAAAATAAACCCAAGCGTCCTGCTGAGCAAATATTATAACTGGAAATAATAAAAATAGTACGGCAAAGAGCTGTTTCATAGCCTTTTGATTGAAGTGCCTAAATTAAGAAATAACTCCCGAACCAACTAATTCATCATCAATATTCCACGCAACAAACTGACCTGGTGTAACTGCCGATTGCGGTTCTTTGAAAGAAACATAAAGCCCTGTCTCATACTGATGAAGCCTTGCTTTTTGCAAAGGCTGACGATATCGGATACGAGCCATAACATCTAAAGTCTCACCGTTTTTAAGAGCGAGGTCTGGACGAATCCAATGAACTTCAGAAGATTTTACAAAAATAGTAGTTTTGAACAACCCAGGATGTGAACTGCCCTTTCCTGTGTAAATAGCATTTTGCTCAACATCGGTTGCAATGATAAATAATGGTTCTGTTGTTCCGCCAACATTTAAACCTTTTCGCTGCCCGTTAGTAAAATAATGGGCTCCCGGATGTTTTCCTACAACTTTCCCCATTTGTGGTGAATAACCTATGCTTTGAGATTCATACGCAAGGACTTCTTCGCCAGAACTAAACTCAGGCATTTCGCGTTGAAACACTTCATTTGTTTTATCGATTTCATAGATAACGCCTTCTTTGGGCTGCAGTTTTTGCTGAAGAAATTCAGGTAGACGTACTTTGCCAATAAAACACAAGCCTTGGGAATCACGCTTTTCAGCAGTAATTAAATCTAACTCGGACGCAATAGCACGGACTTCAGGTTTCGAGAGTTCACCAATCGGAAACAATGCCTTAGCCAATTGTTCCTGTGAAAGCTGACACAAAAAGTAGGATTGATCTTTATTCGCATCGGCACCAGCTAATAATCGATAGATTGTTTTGCCTTCAACCTGCGTTTCACCCTTTCTGCAGTAATGCCCGGTCGCAACGTAATCAGCGCCAAGACTAAGTGCAATTTGCATAAAGACATCGAACTTGATTTCACGGTTGCAGAGTACATCAGGATTCGGCGTCCGCCCATTCTCATATTCGCTGAACATGTAATCGACAATCTTTTCTTTGTACTGCTCGCTTAGATCGACTGTCTGAAATGGAATTCCAAGTTTCTCGGCGACTAAAAGCGCATCATTACTATCTTCAAGCCACGGACATTCATTTGAAATCGTCACCGAATCGTCATGCCAGTTCTTCATGAACAAGCCAATAACTTCATATCCCTGTTGCTGCAGCAAATAAGCCGCAACACTGGAATCAACTCCGCCTGAAAGTCCAACAACTACCCGTTTCATTATTTATTTGCTTTTTGCAGTATTCGTCGTTTTACGCTGAATAGGATATTTTTCACGAAGCGTCATTTTACCGTTCTCATAAAATTCCCAATAACCTTTTTTCTGGCCATTGACATAATTTCCTTTGGATACAAGGTTACCGTTTCCATCCCTATATACAGCTGGTCCATCTAATTCGCCATTCTTATAAGTACCTTCTTCAAGGATTTTTCCGCTAACTGCATATCGTTTATAGACACCGTCCATAACACCCTCTTTGTACTGAGCTTCTTCGGCAATCTTTCCGTCAGGATAAAATACCGACCGCTTACCGTTGAGCTTCCCTCCTTTATAAGTTTCGGTTGTCATTAACGTTTTCGAGCCTTTGTGGTAGTATTTCCAAAGGCCATCATACTGTTTGTTTATAATATTTCCCTCGCTGACCACATTTTTTTGTGGATCGTAAAAAGTCGTATAAGCCGAATTATTTCCTTTTGAAAAATCACGCGTAGCTACAACGGTATGCGCCTTTGTATCATCATAAAAAGTGAAAACTCCTTTTTCTTTACCGTGGTCAAAAGTTCCCTCATATTTCACCCTCTGTGACTCTTCAAAAAAACCCTTCCATAAACCGTGCTTCTGCCCGTTGCTGTCAAGTTTATTAAAGTCATTCTGCGCATCTGCTGCAGCAACGTTAAAAATTAGGCAGAGCATTAAAATGTATTTCATCATAACTGAGACTTGGTGTTTATAAAACAGAAATCAATAGTTTTTATTATGTGAACAAGCTACTACAAAAAAGCACCTCGTTAAGAAGTGCTTTTGGATTATTTTTTGGATTTAGCGGATTTTTGTGCTTCCGCCTGTTCCATCATCTCTTGCATCCTCTTTTGAAATTTGCTTTGCGTTTTCGGCTTCAGCTTATTCTCCTGAATTTTTGCATGGATCTTCTGCTCGTCCACAACATATTTTTTAATGACAAGCATTATTCCAATTGTGACAAGGTTTGAAATAAAGTTATATAATGCAAGTCCTGAACCGTAGTTGTTAAAGAAGAAAAGCATCATCAACGGCGAGACGTAAATCATGATCTTCATAATTTTCCCCATATCCGGCATACCTTCCTGCGTGGGCTGGCTCATTACCTGATCACCCGTTGTCATCTTCATGTAAAAGAAAATCGCGATTGCTGCAAGTATTGGAAATAAACTGACATGATCACCATAGAAAGGAATGTTGAACGGAAGCTCAAGTACTGAATCGTATGACGACAAATCATCTGCCCATAAAAATGCTTTCTGGCGAAGTTCTATTGCAGATGGAAAAAATTGAAATGATGCATACATAAAAGGAAGCTGAATCAGCGCCGGGATACATCCTGCCATCGGATTAACTCCGGCCTTTCCGTAAAGCTTCATGGTTTCCTGCTGCTTTTTCATCGGATCCTTCTTGAACTTTTCATTAAGTTCATTGATTTCCGGACGAAGCACCTTCATCTTCGCCTGTGACAGAAAAGATTTATACGTAATTGGCGACATGATGATCTTGATGATCAGTGTAAAAAGAATAATCGCAAGCCCATACATTATAAAAGAACTTAACCACCCAAAAACCGGAATAAAAATACCTTTGTTGATCCAGCCAAATATTCCCCAACCAAGTGGAATAATTTCGTCAAGATTTTTCTCGTATTTATTTAAAATATTATAATCTGCCGGGCCCATGTACCAGCTCATATTGTAATCAAGCTCGCCGTTTCGGAAAGCCAACGGGACTTCAGCTCGAAATTGTTTTGTGAATGTCGTATCTACTTCCTCATCTTCCACTAAATTATTTGAATGAAACTCAGCGGTTTTAAACGGAGTTTCTGTCAGTAATATAGATGCAAAAAAGTGTTGCTTGAAGGCTATATAAGTTACATCTTCGGCTGTAGTGGATTCGTTTTTACCCTGGCCTACGTAATCATCTTTACCATCTTCATATTCGTAGACGATCTCTGCGTACCGATTTTCATACGAAATAGATTTTTCGTTTCTAAACGCCTTTAGTGTCCATTCAAGATTGATTGGCGAAGAAGAGTTTAGAATTGTGGATAATCCTGTAGAACGAACATCAAAATCGATCATGTAATCTTTAGGCTTCAGTACATATCGATATTCCAAAAACTGATTTGCACCCGCTTTTAACCTCATCGATAACACCTGATCCTGGCCAGCTTTCGTTATTGTCGGTTCAAAAAACAAATTTTTTGTCTCAAGAATCCGATTATCTTTTGTCTTAAGCTGAATATTCAGACTTGCGTTATTGTCAGCTATAAGTTGAACTAATTGCTTTGAGCCGCGTTCGAACCTGTCGAATGTTTTTAAAGTTGCTTCAACAATGTAACCGCCTTTATTGGCAATTTTCAGTATGATAACTTCATTTTCAAGAACAGTAAAGTTTTCGTTTGCAGATGCCAGCGTACCTGAATATGCAAAGTCGCCTAAAGTCTTTCGCAGATGTTGTTGCTTTAAAGAATCTGCAACAGTTGTATCGGCAGCCTTAAATGTGCTTTCAGCTGTTGCCTCACGAACACTTTTTTCGACGGCGCTTTTTTCTGTATTAGTTTTTTGTTTTGCAGCTTCCTCTTCAGAAGACGGGTTCTGATACATGATCCAGGCAAAGACACCGAATAATAAAATAAATCCAATTATCGAATTCAGGTCTAACTTCTTTTGCTCCATTTATATAAATATATATTTACTGATAGATATCTATCAGTTCTCTTTCTTTTTTGATTCAACTGTGGCCGCCACAAAACTAACGAACAATGGGTGTGGGTTTGCAACTGTACTTTTGTATTCGGGATGATATTGAACTCCGATAAAAAATGGGTGATTTCGAATCTCCACTATTTCAACCAATCCTGTATCCGGATTTATTCCTGATGATATCAGTCCTGCTTTTTCAAGCTCCTGCGCGTAATCGCTGTTGTACTCATAACGGTGCCGATGACGCTCGTTGATTTGCGGAAGGTCGTATATTGAATGAGCCAGCGAACCTTCTTTTAGATCACACTTCCAGGCGCCTAATCTCATAGTTCCACCTTTTTCGGTAATGGTTTTTTGCTCTTCCATCAGATCGATAACAGCGTGAGCAGTTCCGGCATCCATTTCGGTTGAATTTGCATCTGTGAGTCCAAGAACATTTCGTGAATATTCAATCACAGCCATCTGCATCCCAAGACAGATTCCGAAGAATGGAATATTGTTTTCGCGTGCATACCTTACGGTTTCAATTTTTCCTTCGATGCCACGCCCGCCAAATCCGGGTGCAACTACAATTCCGTCAAGGTCACGTAGTTTTTCATGCGCATTATTTGCGTCTATATGTTCAGAATGTACAGATACAACGTTAATTTTTGTCTCATTTGCGGCTCCTGCGTGAATGAATGCTTCCAGAATTGATTTATATGAATCCTGGAGTTCGACGTATTTTCCGATCAAACCGATATTGACAACGTGCTGCGGATTTTTAAGCCTATGTAGAAATACGTTCCAGTTTTTTAGATCCGGAGTCATTTTCTTTGGAAGATTCAGTTTGTCGAGTGCAACAATATCTAAACCTTCTTCAAGCATCAGGTTTGGAACTTCGTAAATTGTTGAAGCGTCGATAGACTGTATAACTGCTTCCCTTTTAACGTTGCAAAAAAGCGCCAGTTTATGACGAAGTTCTTCTGAAATTTCATGTTCTGTCCGGCAAACGAGAATGTCAGCTTTTATCCCGCTTTCCATTAAGGTTTTTACCGAATGCTGCGTTGGTTTTGTTTTCAATTCACCTGCCGCGGCAAGATATGGCACCAGTGTCAAATGCACCACTATTCCATTTCCTTCTCCCAATTCCCAAACAAGTTGACGAACTGATTCGATGTAAGGTAAAGATTCAATATCTCCGACAGTTCCGCCAATTTCTGTAATAACAATATCATAATCGCCAGAGTTGCCAAGAAGCTGCATGCGTTCTTTTATCTCATTAGTGATATGAGGTACTACCTGAACGGTTTTGCCCAAAAACTCACCTCTGCGTTCTTTTTCAATAACCGATAGATAAACACGTCCGGTGGTAACATTATTGGCCTGTGAAGTTGGAACGTTTAAAAATCTCTCGTAATGTCCAAGGTCGAGATCTGTTTCAGCACCGTCGTCTGTGACAAAACATTCTCCGTGTTCATACGGATTAAGCGTTCCAGGGTCGACGTTAATGTATGGGTCAAATTTTTGAATGGTAGTTCTGTATCCTCGCGCCTGCAGCAGTTTCGCCAAAGAAGCCGCAATGATGCCTTTCCCCAGGGAAGACGTAACGCCGCCGGTGACAAAAATATACTTGGTTTGGTTCATCTGAGTTGTGTTGCAGTTGTGTAAAAAACGTGGCAAAAGTACAAAAAATAATCCGGTTAACTTACTTCTTTGTTGTCGTCGAAATATTAAAATACTACAGTTGAATTTAGCTCTTACCAGTCGCTAACCAACTACTTCTTGGGTGCAGGATATTTGCTTTTAATATTGCGGATTAGATATTCCAGGCCGTTTAATTTAAGTTCATAAACAGTTTGGAGTTGCTTACCTAAGGTTCCTGGCGGAAAGCCTTTATTGCTATACCAAACCACGTAATATTCCGGCAGGTCGATCAGGTATCGGCCTTCATATTTTCCAAAAGGCATTTTGGTATGAGCCAGTTTGATGAGGAAATCCTGGCCACCTTCCACTGCTACTTCCAATTGAAAGTTAATATCTTTTCAATATCTGGATTAAGGCTTAAGTAGACCGGGCATGATTTTGCGGCACGCTCAAGTATTTGCTGTGTTTTTTCATCAGCAGAGAGGGACATCTCGAAGGAGATTTCGATTTTAGAAATTTTGCGAGGTTCTGGCTGCATATGTTTCGTCACGGTCGCGGTTGAACCTGCAAGGTTGACGTTCATCGTCGATGCTTTTATCCCTAAGATTGTAAAGATGCAGGTTGCCAAAGCATTTGCAACAGCGTCAGTGGGAGAAAATGCCTCGCCTCTGCCATTGTTATCGAGTGGCGCATCAGAAACGACAGTGTTTCCTGAATTAGTATGAACTGATGACGTTCTGAGGTCGCCAAGGTAAGTTACTTTTGATGTCATTACTTTGCTTCAGTTACTGAAAGATCTTCCTCAAATTGCAAAATATAAACGCCTTTGTTTATATAGCCGTCAGTTCCATTTTTGCTGTAGTTGAACTTGCTTTCAATTTGCTCAGTCTGGTCCTCGTTGGCAGTGGCTTCAAACGATTTTTCTTGAGATAATCTAAGGAGTGTATCGAAAGTTACATCAAAGCCACGGATTGCATATTGACTAGGGAAAATTTTGTTTTCGCGCTTGTAAGCATTATCAAACTGCAGTGCCTCATGTGAAGTGTTTTCACGAATAAGTGACGGATAAAGCATTTTTAGAATCGTCAGTCTTTTCATTGAAATCTCTTCAAAATCCAGAGTCTCATTTTGCTCCATGATCACAAGCTGAATCTTGTAATTCGCAAGCTCGTTCAGCAAAACATTAGTAGTGCTTAAGATCATTCCTGTTTTCTCCGAATCGAGAACAACGTAGTTTATTTTGTCTTTAACCAGTAACGCCTTAAGCTTATCAGGGATAAGATTGCCATTGGCATCAAGTGGCGAAAACACAGCTTCTTTAAAATTAGTTTTGATAAATTCTCTGTTGGACTCACGTTTTGCAGCGCTCACGACCACGATATTACCTCCTTTTGAGAGCATATACTCAAAGATGGCTGTCTTTGAATAATCTCCTGGAGGCATTGCCTGATACAAGTTGCTGATCGACTCGCCTTTATCTTTTGAAAGTGGTGAAATAACGGCAACGCTGTCACGTGCAAGCAATTGTGCAGCCCTTTCGGCATGCTCCTGATAAAATGGGCCAATAACCGCGTCAAAAGTGTTGATATTATTGTTACGGATAACTTCTGCCACATTTGATGAAGCACGGCTTTCTCCCGAGTCGTAAATATGAACATCCACTTTTAGTCCGAGCGTTTTTGCAGAATCTATTGCCATTAATGCTCCAGAATAAAAGTCTAACGTCATGTTAAGAAACGCGTCCGATTTCAGGCGCTCGGCTACTGACTTGGCAGAATCACCTTCAATTTTTGAAACATTAAACGGAAGCAACATTGCCAGTTTCCTTCTTTTGTCAAATGACAAACTTTTGCTCAGATCCTTAAATCCTTTTCCTGATGTAGCGACAAGAATAGATCCTTTGCCAGGAACTTTTAAAATCATCCCTTCTTTTAAACCTTCCTTCAATGACGGGTTAAGCCGAATCAGTTCATCTTCACTAATTCCTAAAGTTTGGGTAAGGCTATAAATCGTTTCTTTTGGTTTTACTTCATAATTGGCAAAACCCTGCTTTATTGTTGTTGTTGTGACCTCGTACTTATCAGCAATAACTTCATTGGTATCTTTTGCACCTGCGATAGTAAGTTCATATCCAACCGGCAACGACTGCCGAATCGCGGGATTCTGTCGTTCAAGTTCTTCAACCGAGATTCCGTATTGCTTAGCAATTCCGAATTTAGTTTCACGCGCTTCAACTTTGTGAGAAATTGAATTCGAATTTTTTACAGTTTTTGTTGAATGAGTTGCCGCAGATGTTGTGCCTGCACGTTTTCGAACGATAAGTACTTGTCCTGTTTTTAAGCCTTCACCTACTGATGGGTTCAGTTCCCTTAGTTCCTCAACAGACAAATTATGAGATTTTGCAATTCCGTACAATGTCTCTTTTTGTTTCACTGTATGAGTCTCTGATGAAGAGGATGATGCGGTTGAAGGCTCGCCTGAGATTTTCAGAACATCCCCAATCTTTATTCCCTGCTGTGCATTTGGGTTTAGTCTGTAAATCTCATGTGGAGTGATCTTATACATCTGCGAGATCTTCGTAACGGTCTCTCCTTGTGACACTGTATGTGTTTTAGTTCCGGGTTGTGCGATTGCGCTCAACGATAGAAGTAAACATAGTATAAGTGCAAGGATATGTTTGTGTAATCTCATAGTTCGGTTTTATTTGTTTTTCATCAGGTTTTGAAGCATAACAAATGTCATTCCCATTCGATCGTCGCCGGCGGTTTCGAACTAATATCATAAACCACGCGGTTAACGCCTTTTACTTTATTGATGATGTCGTTCGATACTTTCATCAGGAACTCATATGGCAGATGAACCCAGTCGGCAGTCATTCCATCCGTTGATTCTACCGCACGAAGCGCCACCACTTTTTCGTAGGTCCGTTCGTCTCCCATTACGCCCACACTATCAACGGGAAGCAGTATTGCACCGGCTTGCCATACCTTGTCGTAAAGACCCCATGACTTCAGTCCATCGATGAAAACAGCATCAACTTCCTGCAAGATACGAACTTTTTCTAAAGTGATTTCGCCCAGAATTCGAATTGACAAACCTGGACCCGGGAAAGGATGCCGACCAAGAAGCTCAGGGTCGATCCCAAGTGTAGCACCAACACGCCGAACCTCATCTTTAAACAGCATGCGAAGTGGTTCTACGATTTTTAATTTCATAAAATCAGGTAAACCCCCAACATTATGATGTGATTTAATTGTAGCCGACGGGCCATTAACAGAAACAGATTCGATCACATCGGGATAAATGGTTCCCTGAGCGAGCCACTTTACATCCGTGAGCTGATGTGCCTCTTCGTCAAAAACTTCGATAAAGCATCTGCCGATAGCTTTGCGTTTTAGTTCCGGATCAGAAACTCCTTCAAGAGCGTCCATGAATTTTTTGGTTGCGTCTACTCCTTTCACGTTAAGACCCATGTCGCGATATTGGTGGAGCACACTTTCAAATTCGTTCTTCCTTAACAAACCGTTGTTGACAAATATGCAGTAGAGATTTTTGCCGACAGCTTTGTTTAACAATACAGCCGCAACCGTCGAATCGACACCGCCGGAAAGTCCTAATACAACTTTATCGTCTTTAAGCGTGTTTTTAAGGTCTGCTACAACTTCCTCAACAAATGCATTTGGAGTAAAGTTTTGTGGAACATGTGCAATTTTTACAAGGAAATTCTCGAGCATCTGCTTGCCATCGGTTGAATGAAAAACCTCGGGATGATATTGGATCGCATATGTTTGCTCACCTCCAATTCGGTAGGCAGCGTTTTCGACATCGTGTGTGCTTGCAAGCCTTATTGCGTTCGTTGGAAGAAGCTTGATAGTGTCGCTGTGTGACATCCAAACCTGTGAATTTTCAAAGACGTTGTGGAAAAATTCTTCTTCGGGTTTAATGTATGAAAGGCGGGCACGACCGTATTCACGTGTGTTTGACGGCGTAACCTCGCCGCCGTGGAAGTGCGCTAAATACTGGGCGCCATAACATACTGCAAGAAGCGGCAATTTGCCACGGATGTGAGTTAAATCGGGATGTGGAGCATCTAGGTTCCGCACTGAAAAAGGACTTCCTGAAAGGATAACCGCTTTGTAAGAAGAAAGGTCTTCAGGAACTTTGTTAAACGGAAAAATTTCGCAAAAGATATTTAACTCACGAACCCGGCGTGCAATGAGTTGTGTATACTGCGAACCAAAATCTAAAATAAGTACGTTGTGTTGCATGCGCAAAAATACTTCTAATTTTTAGATTTGAAAAGTGTGTTTTAATTTGTTTGGGAGTGAAAAGTTTCCGGTACTGAAAAAGCCCTAGCCCGTATGGCAGCGGAAATCCCTGAAGCGCAGCGGCCAGAGCGTCAGCGCGGCGCAAGCAAAGGACTGCAGCGAACAGCCGGAAACAGCTTCTAGAAACTTACTGTTTTACAACGATAATGCTCGCTTTGAAACCTGTTGCTAGATTCCATTGGTGGGAAGAAAT
>DASWND010000080.1:0-1697 GCA_036399435.1 Flavobacterium sp. | reverse complement strand
TTTAGACATACCGGGCATAAGTAACAATTTTTACAATCAAAGTATTTGGAGTCAATAAGCGAGTTTTCTATCAGTAGATTAAGATTAGATCGGTACTTCTCAAAGATGGTCTCTGGTTTCATGCTCAAAAGTTTGTCTTGTCCTGAAATACGTTGATCGTTTTTGATTAATAATTCAGGCTATATTTTTTATACTTGTGTTGTTGGTTCTGATGTGCAAATGCCGGTGTTTTCATCTCCAGGCATTAATGTCTTCGCTGGTTGTTATAGATGTTTACCGCCTCTTTGATCATCTTCTGAGCTGTGTCTAAATTAGGTAAAGTTTTCAGAAGTCCAAATTCGTATTTCAAGATCCCGTTGATTCGTTCTGCATCAGCGTTTTCATAAGGATCATATTGTTGAGTTGTACTTAAGAGCATACCGTTTTTCTCTGCAAATTCAGTGAACTCCGGGCAGCAATATTGTATGCCACGGTCGCTGTGATGAATGATGCTTTGATGTTTGTACATTCGGTTTTTAAGAGCCATATTTAATGCATCCTTTACTAGTGTGGCTCTCATGTTGGTGTCTAATTTATAACCCATGATCTTCTTTGAGTATATGTCCGTCACTAAAGCCAGATAAGCGTGTTTATCCTGGATTCTGATGTATGTGATGTCACTGACCCAAACCTGTTCAGCATGAGTAGGAGTAAGGTCTTTAATTCGATTAGGAGACTTGTAGAAGCCATGTCTTGAATCGGTTGTGATATGATATCGTTTTGTCTTCTTAACAAGTAGCCTGTGCTCACGCATGAAGTCAAATAAGCCGTCTCTGCCCATTTTGATGTTATGTCTTTTCAGATCGTCCTGAATGTCCAGATAAAGCTTTCGGGTTCCTACACGTGATTGTTTTTGTCTGATCTTCCGGATAAGTTCTTTGACAATGACAGCTTGGTTTTCCTTTTCTTGATACGACTTTATTTTTTGGTAGAAGGCTTGTTTTGAGATCCCGAGGCATTGGTAGAGAATCCTTGTTTTATAAGGTCTTTTTTCTTTTTCTCTATCTCCTTTGCCAATGGCTCGGGCAATGACTTTTTTGCTATATCAATACCGGATTCAAGTTCAACTTCGGCTATGATTTCCTGTTGAAAATCCTTTATGAATTCAAGTTCTTCAATACGTTCCTTAAGTTTTTTAATCTCGTCTTTCTTTGCCATTGCTTTAGATCTTTGTTCAAAGGAAAGAAATTTTCTCATCCAATAGTCAATCGATCCTCTTGAAACATTGTACAATTTTGCAGCATGATTGACTGAAATCTGACCATTCGCAATTTGATCAATGATCGAAAGCTTCACATCATACGATAGCTTTTGATATTCCTTTTTTTGGCAGTATAACTTTTTTAATGGTTCCATAGATAACTAAAGTGTTTAATTTTTAGTCAACCTATTTTAGGACGAGAGTGTTGATAAAATTTTTGGTAACGTTTAGGCTATTTATCAGTTGCGTCTTGGCGACCTGCGAATTTTCTGCAAGTTAGAAATATTAATGGAAGAACAAAGTTGCGGCTTGCACGATGCAGCAATTGTAAATAGCCATTGTTGGGCGACGTAGCAGCACGTAAAATGATCACGTAACGTTTAGCCGCAATGAATTCCGATCTGAATCAGGTTCCAACAATTAATAATTTGATTTTACCTAAAAACATCCGGTACTT
>DASWND010000079.1:0-49342 GCA_036399435.1 Flavobacterium sp. | reverse complement strand
CGATATGCAAGATGTGTAGCGACAAAATCTTTGCGCGGAATACAGTCGCCATCCGTGAAAATCAGATAATTTGAACGCGCAGCGACAATGGCTTTGTTTAAGATTCTTGACTTTTGAAACCCATCATCTTCCTGCCAAACGTGCACAAGCGGCATCGAGATCTTGTTTCTCAAATCATCCAGCATCTCCTTTGTTTTAGGCTTAGATCCGTCGTCGGCAATAATAATTTCAAACTCCTTATCAGTTTGTACGCTAAAGCCCCAGATGACTTTTTCAAGCCACTCTTCAGCATTGTACGTACTCATTATAATTGATGCTTTCACTATTTTTTGGCAGGGTATTTACGCCAGAATAAAAGCTTTTTCTTCAATCTGCGCTTTTTTTGATGACTTCTGTGGAAATTCTCTGTATGAAGCTTCATCTCTTCGAAAACATATTGCGGATCCTTACCTGCAAGACGTGCATATTCATCACTCATGATGGCAAGCATCTCCGTTTTGTACGTCAGTCGGCGTAGATTTTTCATTCGGCTGGTCATATCCATCTTCTGATGAAATTTCATCCGATTAAGATCCACCAAAAAGAAAGCATATTTATCTTCAGAAATTTTCTTGATCAGCGTGTTACCAGGCGAATGATCAAGAAATTCAATCCCTTTTTGATGCAGATCAAAACAAAATGCCGTAAACTGCCGAAGTATGACCTCATGCTGTGGGTAATCGGGTATGGTCACGAGCTCACGAAACGTAAGTTCTGTAGGCATATGTTCGCTGATATAATAACTGCAATGAAGGCCTAAAATCGAATATTTTTCAACGTAAGCGATCGGCTGCGGAGTTCCAATCTCATTTTCCAGAAGTCTGACAGCATAATTGAACGATCGTTCAGCTTTAGATTTGCGGAATAAAAAGTAAATTATTTGGTTAAATACTGCAGGAACTTTAAATGATTTTATATTGACCAGGTAAGAAGGAAAGTCAAATATCTTGATAACATTGCGGTTTGAATCTCCAAACGGAACACCTTCGTTCTTAAAATTTATGACTTTTGCCAAAATTTCATTTTTACAGGATTCGTATTGCGGATGAATTACAAACTTCATTTTAGTGTTTACCAGATACAACTCGCAAAAATACTTAATGCTTTTCATACTTTTGTAAAAAACATTTAAATGTACACTGTCGCATTAGAGGTTCACAATATCAAAAATTTAGCTACCGGCTTTGGAACCTTTAACTACGGCTTAATAAGCGGCCTGAGCCGGATTAATATTGATGGATTGAAGATCATTTTGTGTGCACAGAAACCTGTTGATTCACTGTTTGAAAAGAAGTTTGGTTTTCATAAAGTTTATAGTTTTAGCCGATATAAAATGATGAGGCCTTTTAAAAAATTTGATCTTTGGCATTCCGTTAATCAGAACACGAAAATCGAACCGCGTAATTGCGGCAAATACCTGTTGACAATTCACGATGTTAACTTTGTTGAGGCAATTCTGCCGGACAAAAATCACAAGCGATACGTCGCTTTTCTTGAGAAATTACATCGTGCAGATGCAATTACCTATATATCAAAATACGCAAAGGAGCAAACTCATACATATTTTGATGTTCCCAAGGTTCCTGAGTTTATAATCTATAATGGCAATCCGATAAATAAGATCCTCGATACAACGACTTTTCAGCCACAGGTACCCACAGATCAACCGTACTTATATTCAATAGGAGATTTTCTGCATAAAAAAAACTTTGGCTCCATTGTTAAGATGATGAACCATCTTCCAAACTATAATTTGATCATATCAGGCAATCACAACAAACCTTATGGTCAGGAAATCAAAAACCTGATAACTGAACATGCGCTTGAAAATCGTGTATTTTTAACAGGCAAAGTAGACAACGCAGGAAAGCAGTATTACATGAAGAATTGTGAGGCATTTGTATTTCCGTCGACAGGTGAAGGATTCGGTCTACCGCCTATTGAAGCTATGCGCTTTGGCCGGCCAATATATTTATCTGATAAAACCTCACTGCCTGAAGTAGGTGGTGATCACTGTTTCTACTGGAACCGATTTGATCCTGAGTATATGGCGTCTGTTTTTAATGATGGGATGGCAAAATATAATGCTAACAGTAATTTCTATAGCGAGATCTATAAAGCAAGAGCTGCCGAATTCAACTGGGATGTTGCAGCACAACAGTACCTTGATGTTTACCGTTTATTGCTGCTTAACGAGCCTGTAAGCTTTTAGGATGGAGGAACCAATAAAAATTTTAAATGTAACAACCATCCGTGAATGGCGCGGCGGCGACAGCCAAATGTATATGGTGTTTAAGTTACTTGAAGGCCTGCCGGATATCAAACAATATATTCTTTGCCCGCACAACTCTGTTCTCGCACAAAAGTGTGAGGCTGACGGTTCGGCATATTTTACATATGCAAGAAAAGCATTGAAGCTTGTAAGGCTGTCGCGTGCAATTGTAAGGATCTGTAATGAACAAAAGATCAATTTGATTCATGTTCACGATTCTTCGGCATTGAATGGCGCTCTGATAGCTGCTCATTTCCTTCCGAAGAACATCAGAATTGTCCTTAGCCGAAAACGCGATAATCCTATTAAAGACAAGTTTTTAAATCATTATAAGTATTCTCATCCCCGAATAATCAAGATCGTTTCAGTTTCAAAGGCTGTTGAAAATGTGTTCAATAATATTATAAAAGATAAACAAAGGCTGCTGACAATCTATGACGCAGTTGATGTTTCAAAATTTGAGCGCACAACTGTTCAAAACCTTTTGCACCAACAATATAATTTCGCACCCGGCACTAAGATCATCGGAAATATCGCGGGTCTAACTGCTCAGAAAGATCTTTATACATTCATTGATACCGCGAAAAAAGTAATTAACTTGGCTTCCGAAAAGCTCGCATTTGTTATCATTGGCGATGGCGAGCTGAGATCTGAACTAGAAGCGTATGTCAGAGAAATGGGATTGGAAAACGACGTTGTATTTACCGGCTTTAAAAAAAATATACAAGATTTGTTACCTGAATTTAGTATATTACTAATGACATCTGCCAACGAAGGCCTTCCGCTTACGGTATACGAAGCCTTTGCTTCCAGAGTTGCTGTTGTTTCTACTGATGCGGGTGGAATTCGCGAAGTAGTGATAAACGCAGAAACCGGTTTTGTTTGTCCGATTAAAGATTCTGACGAACTGTCGCGGCGGGTGTTACAAGTTTTGGAGGATGACGTCCTTCGGTCGACAATTGTTGAAAACGCATTCAATCTCGTCAAACAACATTATGATTTACCTGTGATCAAAAACAACTATTATTCATTTTATAAGTCACTGCAACTTTAACTGCATCACAAACCTACTTTATTAGAAAAAATATGACCGTCTGCTTAATAATTACCACCTATAATTGGCCGGGTGCTCTTGAACTTTCTCTTAAAAGCGTCCTTAGGCAAAAAGTACAGCCGGATGAAGTCATCATAGCGGATGATGGGTCAGGCCCGGAGACAAAATCATTAATTGATTCATACCGTCCAAAGTTTAAGAATCTGATGCATGCATGGCATGAAGACCATGGATATCAACGTGCTAAAATCATCAACCTTGCTATTTCAATGTCTACTTCTGATTTTATTATTACAACTGATCAGGACTGTATTTTGCACAGGCATTACGTGCAGGATTATATCCTTCAGGCGGAAGAAGGCAGTTACATTTCAGCTTATAGAATTAATGTAAAGAAAGGGATGACCGAAAAGCTTTTAAGAACCAGAAGATTGCCAACTTTATTGGACCTCCTTACAGGTACGAGGCTCAACTACAAATATCAGGTTCGTAGACCATCCAAGTGGAAAGAAAGGTCGTTTTATATTTCCGACATTTCAGATGGTACTTATGGATGCAATATGGGGTTTTTCCGCAAAGATGTCCTGGAGATCAATGGATACAATGAAGATTTTGTTGGTTGGGGGCCGGAAGATTCCGAGATGACTCAGCGACTGATAAACAGCGGAAAGAAGTGGAAACGAATCTACTTTTCTGCCATTCTGTACCATTTATATCATCCGCAGCTGCAGAAAGACAATTTGGCTCATAATGTGGCCTTGGTGAAGCATTCAATTGCTAATAAAACCACCTACGTTACGAACGGAATCAAAAAAGGACCTAAGGAAAATCAGTAACAATTAACCGTTGGCTGAAAAGCGCCGGTTATACTTCATGATGTGGTCGCAAACCGTGCGAATTGCACCTGCGGCCGAATCTGCATTCACGGTAAAATCCGCGTTTCGTTTTATGATATCCATTGCGTTGTTTGGCGCAAAAGACCATCCGACACTCAGCATTGAAGCGAGGTCATTGATGTCGTCGCCAATGTAAGCAAGATTCCCAAGCTGCAGGTTTTGTTCTACCAGGAGGTTTTGCAGGAATGCGTATTTATCTTTAATTCCGAAGTATGCCTTGTCAATTTTTAGCTTTTTCATCCTTTGTTCGACAAGCTTTGAGTTTTCGGAAGTCATTACTATAACCTCAACATCATGCTGACGTAGGATTTCAAGGCCCATTCCGTCGCGCATGTCGAACTTCTTCATTAGCTCGCCTTCTGATCCGACATAAACGCAGCCGTCGGTAAAAACACCGTCGACATCCAATATTAAATGTGTTATGATGCCTGATGTTTTTTGTAAACGAAGCCTGTCTATCAGCAAGTTTTCAACAATTCCCCAATCACTTGTGGTGCCTAGTTGAATCAGTGTTTCCTCCGGCATTTCGACAAGTCCAATCTTACCACCTAACCGATTATTGTTTTGCTTTATTGAATCTGCTTTAGCAGCGTAAACAGCGCCATTTTCCATCAATAAGCGATCTACATCATGCTGGCTCGGACGTTTTAAATAATCGTAATTAGCCGGAGTTCCATCTTCATTCCATAAAAGTCGTTGTGTTCGCACGACAGTTAATGAAGAATCAAAAGACTCGTTATTTACCTTACTTAAGCAGTTATTGATGTCGATTCTGCTGGTCAGCGGTGATGTTGACTGAAGCAGACAAAATACGTCAAAACCGTAGTTGATACTTTCACAGTATTCGGTCATTGCGTCATCGATCGAAACAGTGTCGGTTGCGCTGTCGACACTTCTCATAACCACTTTTATTTTCGATGTCCAGGTATATTCGGCTGCAATGTAATCGACGATTTCCCGATCGTCTGTATAGACTATCATCTCATCCAGGTTTGAAAAAAGAGCTTCGGTAAGAACCCACGAGAACAATGGTCTCCCGGCCATCTTCTTTTTGTATTTATTGCGAATGTCTTTTGAGCCCTTGCGAAGCGGAATAAATCCGATTTTTTTGAACATCTGTAGAAGTTTAGTGCCAAATTTAAAGTACAAATATATGCTACTTGCGAATACCTGATGTCAATACTTTTGATATTTGCTACCTCCTATTTATGTATTGATTAACTTTGCGCAAAATCCAGAAGCGCCAAATGATTAGTCAGGAAGTCCACAATGCATACGAAGTAATCAACGATGGCGGCATCATTCTTTATCCTACAGATACAATTTGGGGAATCGGATGTGATGCGACTAACGAGCAAGCTGTGGAGAAAATTTATGCGTTGAAAAAACGTGCTGAATCAAAATCGATGATTGTTTTGATGAATGGTGAAAAGATGATGTATCATGTTTTTCATGAAATTCCGGATGTTGCCTGGCAGATTTGGGACCTTTCAGAGAAACCGACAACTTTGATACTGGACAAACCCCGAAACATAGCTAAAAACTTGATTGCTGCTGACAATTCACTTGGTGTCCGGCTGGTGAAAGAACCTTTTTGCTTTAAGCTGATGGAAAAGATGAAGAAGCCATTGGTTTCGACCTCGGCTAATATCTCTGGAATGCCGTCGCCTGCTTCGTTTTCGGAAATCAGTAAAGACATTATAAGTGGTGTTGACTATGTAGTGAATTTAGAACGTGACAAAGTGGCTGGAAAACCATCGGCGATTATTAAGTTGACGCTTGATTCGCAGGTGAAGGTGATTAGGAAGTAAATTTGTTAGCCACGAATACACTAATTTTTAATGTCAGATATTTTATATAAAGAGGAGTCATTTAAAATTGTTGGGATTTTATATGAAGTCCACAGCCAATTGGGCGGAGGTTTTCTTGAGGTTGTTTACAAAGATGCCCTTGAATATGAGTTTAAGACAGCAGGAATATCTTATGAAAGAGAAAAAGAATTTAAAGTAAAATATAAAGACTCATTTCTACCACATATGTTTTATTCTGACTTTACTGTCTATGACAAAATCATCCTAGAAGTAAAATCATGTGCCGAATTTCATGATGCTCACATTGCACAATGTCTCAATTATTTAAAAGTTTCGGGTAACAAACTTGCCATCATAGCTAACTTTAATAAGCATCGCCTAGATTATAAACGCATAATCATTTAAAAATTCGTGTATTCGTGGCTCAAAAAAACTCCAAACAAGCACTCTCTTCTCCTATATTCAACCTCATCTCACAAGCGTCGCAGCAACTCGGCGTCGACAGCTACGTTATTGGTGGTTTTGTACGTGACTATTTGCTGGGCAGAAGTTCCAAGAAAGACATAGACATTGTCGCCGTAGGAAGTGGCATTGAGCTGGCGCTTAAGGTGTCGGAACTGCTTCCAAAAAAACCAAAAGTTCAGGTATTCAAAACCTACGGAACTGCTATGCTTCGATATGAAGATACCGAAATTGAATTCGTCGGTGCGCGCAAAGAATCCTATCATTTCGAAAGCAGGAATCCCGTCGTTGAAGACGGCTCTTTAGAAGACGATCAAAACCGACGCGATTTTACCATAAATACACTGGCACTTTCGCTTAATAAAGACAGCTTTGGAAATTTGCTGGATCCGTTTAACGGAGTTGCCGATCTTGAAAATAAAGTCATCCGCACACCGCTTGATCCCGATATCACGTTTTCGGACGATCCCTTGCGTATGCTTCGCGCTATCAGGTTTGCTGCTCAACTTAACTTTGAGATTGCACCCGATGCCTTGCAATCCATCAGGAAAAATTGTGACCGCATCAAGATCATTTCAGGTGAGCGCATCACTGATGAACTGAACAAAATCCTTTCAACAAAGAAGCCGTCAAACGGATTTCTTCTGCTTCACCAAACAAACCTTCTCCACATTATTCTTCCTGAACTTACGGCTTTACAAGGCGTGGAAGAAGTTGAAGGGCAAACCCACAAAGACAATTTCTACCATACATTAGAAGTTGTGGATAATATCTCAAAAAACACGGATGATGTCTGGCTGCGATGGTCGGCGTTGTTGCACGATATTGGAAAAGCACCAACAAAACGGTTTGACAAAAGAGTGGGCTGGACATTCCACGGACATGAATTCGTTGGCGGCAAGATGGTGAAAAAAATATTCGAGCGGCTTCACATGCCATTGAACCAAAAAATGAAGTTCGTTCAGAAGATGGTGATGATGAGCTCCCGGCCGATCGTCCTCGCGCAGGATTTGGTCACTGACTCCGCTGTTCGCAGGTTGGTTTTCGATGCGGGCGAAGATGTAGAGAGCCTGATGATATTGTGCGAAGCGGATATAACAACCAAAAACTCCAGCAAATTCAAGCGCTATCACGATAATTTTAAAACAGTTCGAAACAAGATCGTGGAAGTTGAAGAACGTGATCAAGTCCGCAACTTTCAACCGCCTGTTTCCGGTGAAGATATAATGAACCTTTTTCAGATAAAGCCATCGCGCGAAATCGGGATCATTAAAGAGGCAATCAAGGAAGCCATTCTTGAAGGTGAGATTCCGAATGAATATGACGCAGCGTATCAGTTTATGCTAAAGAAAGCGGCGGAACTTGGGCTCACAAAAAACAACTCATAGACGATTGCAATAACGTCACATTACAATCACTAAATGTAGTATTTAGACGCTGTTCTCCTAGCCCTGATGGAAGCGGCATCCTTTTTTACCGCAGCTTGCGGAGGTTAAAAAGATAAAGCGGACAGCAGGATAAAGCTCTTAAAAAAATAAAAGATAAATGATGAAAAAATATTTTCTGCCAACGGCCAAAACTGCTTTGGTACTGATTTACCTTGTGATTCTTGCCGGTGCGCTGGTTCGAATGACGGGATCCGGAATGGGATGTCCTGATTGGCCTAAATGCTTCGGATACTATATTCCGCCTACCGATATCAAAGAGTTAACATGGCGCCCGGATCGCGATTTCGAAGAGGGCCAAGTCATCATAAAAGATGAACAGCTACTTGTCGCAATATCCGATTTTAAAAGTGGAAAATCTTTCAATGCTGAAAACTGGCGTCCATACACAAAACACGATTACGCCATCTTCAACCCAACACACACCTGGATCGAATATCTGAACAGGCTTGCAGGCGCCGTAGCCGGATTAGCAACCCTGGCAATGGCTTTTCTGTCGCTTGCCTACCGAAAGAGCAACAGAAGGATCTTATGGCTGTCGTGGCTAACGGTTTTTCTGATGGGATTCCAAGGGTGGCTCGGTGCAACGGTGGTATACTCGGTTCTTAATCCGGTTAAGATCACGCTGCATATGATTGTAGCCTTAGTTATTGTTGCTGTTGTACTCTACATCATTCGCGAAGCATCGGGTAAGCTAAATTTAATGAGATCTGATAAAACATTTCGAACAGCATTATTCATTGCGTTGTTCCTGACGTTGCTGCAGATCATTACCGGCACACAAGTTCGTCAGTTTGTAGACGAACAAGTAAAGGTTTTTGGTTACGATCAAATGCATTTGATATTATCAGAACCTAAATTCACATTCTATTTTCACAGGACTTTTTCGATCGCTGTCTTCTGTTTAAATCTGTTTCTATTTGTTCGAAACAAGGCTCTGAAATTACAGCAACGCAATATGACCTTGGTTATGATTTTGCTGCTTATTGAAATAGCAACCGGAATTTTTATGTACTACTTTCATTTTCCACTGGGCTCACAGGCAGTACATCTTTTTGTGGCGAGCTTGCTTTTCGGATTACAATTTTATATGCTTTTGAACCGGAAAAGTGTTATAGAATAAATCTATACAGAAATGTTTGGGCTTTGTAAATCAAGTTCTTATGAGCGTCCATATAAATTGGTGATTTAATAACCTTTTTTTTAAGATGATAATGATGCAACTTTTGTAAAAAATTATATAACAACCTTCCGCAGCTCCTTGAGTAACTTTATAAAACTATCAACAACAAAAAAATCTACACGATGAACTCAAGAGAACTAGAAGGAGATTGGGACGAATTTAAAGGAAAATTAAAACAAAAATTCGCCGATGTAACTGATGATGATCTTCTTTACGCAGAAGGAAAAGAGGATGAGATGTGGGGGAAACTTCAACAGAAACTTGGAAAGACAGAACAAGAGATACGTGACCACGTAAACAGGGACGAAAATAGAAGCGAATCCATATAATTGAACATTTCTGCCGATCATTATTTTTATAATAAGGCTCTGCAGTTATACTAGATGACCATGCATTCGATAACTGTTTCATGAGAAACCATACGGTTCTCTTGTGAAACAGTTTTTTTTATATCTTTAATTATGCTCCTACTTTGGAAATATTTAAAACCTTACCGTTGGTATGTGTTTCTTGCCTTAGCGTTTGCGGGAGTTGCCCAAATTCTTTCTTTGTATGATCCGATCATATTTGGAAAAATTATTGACGATTATGCGCTGAACCCCAACCAGAAAAGCTCAAACGAACTGACCTCCGGCGTGCTAAAACTTCTTTTGTTGGCAATTGGAGTAGCTGTTGGAGCACTACTATTTCGCTCATGTAAAGATTATGTCCTGAGGATGATCGTGCAAAAGTTCGGAATGCAGATCTTCAATGACGGGCTTCGTCAGACACTACGTCTTCCATTTCAGGAATTTGAAGATCAAAGCAGCGGAGAAATCCTCTTGATTTTGCAAAAAGTTCGTTCCGACATTGAAAAATTTCTAACAGCTTTCATCAACATTCTATTTTCGTCATTGGTCGCCATTGGCTTTCTGATCTGGTATGCAATTACAAAACATTGGGCGCTGGTTCCTGTATTCCTGATCGGAGTGGTCTTCTTGGGAGGTTTGACGAGTATTCTCAGCCGATCGATAAAAGTGCTTCAACGCAGTCTTCTGAAAAAGAACCAGCTTATGAGCGGTACAATTACAGAAAGCCTGCGCAACATCGAATCGGTAAAAAGCCTTGGACTCACCTATCCTGAAATTCGCCGGCTAAAGGTTCACACGCAGGAAATCTACGATCTTGAAATGGCAAAGATAAAAAAAATACGGATGCTGAATTTCCTTCAGGGAAGCGTACTGATGCTCTTAAAGCAATCTGTGTTGTTTATTTTGCTATGGCTGATCTTCAGGCATGTACTTTCTCCGGGTGAGCTTATTTCAATGCAGTTTATTTCTACCGGAATCCTGGGGCCGCTGCAGGATCTTGGCAGCATCATCATCTCTTATCGCGAAGCAGAGACTGCACTTTTCCTATTTAACGAACTCATGCAGAAACAACCCGAGTTTCGTCCGGAAGAACCAGTTGACATTGGTCCCATATCGTCACTTTCATTTCAGAATGTAGTATTTCGATACAGAAACGCGAGTGATAACGCCATTCAGGATATTTCCTTTAATGTTAAGCTCGGCGAAACAATTGCCTTTGTTGGACCGTCGGGATCGGGAAAATCGACACTTGTAAAGCTCCTGGTTGGACTTTATACTCCTGTTGAAGGTGATATTTGCTACGACAACGTTTCGATCATGGATCTTCGCTATAATCGAATTAGAAGGCAACTTGGGTTTGTGACGCAGGATACACAATTGTTCTCAGGAACCATACGCGAAAATCTGAAATTTGTAAAGCCTGACGCCACTGACGAAGAGATGCTGGAAGTGATGCGAAAAGCTTCGGCTATGAACATCCTGATCAATTCCGAGAACGGACTCGATACAATTGTTGGTGAAGGAGGTAAAAGGCTTTCCGGTGGAGAAAAACAACGGATCTCAATTGCGCGTGCACTACTTCGCGATCCTCAGCTGCTAATATTTGATGAAGCAACATCAGCTTTGGATTCGCTAACTGAAGAACAGATTACAAAAACGATTCGAGAAATCTCTGCAAATAAGCAACGAATGACGATTTTGATTGCACATCGCCTTTCAACAATTATGCATGCTGATACGATTTTCGTTCTTGAGCGCGGAAAAATCATTGAACAGGGCAATCATGAAGAGCTGCTGTTGAGGAACGGATTATATTACGCTATGTGGCGTCAGCAGATTGGTGAGCGCAAAAGTACTGTCGATGTTATCCCAGCCATTTCTTAAAGTCCGAAACCTTCTCCCGGCTGACGATCACTTCGTCATCCTTGTAGGTTGGCAACACAATTTTTAGCCGCGAATTGCTGTAGATCAAAATTTCCTTGATCGACTTTAATGGCACGATAAACTTTCGACTAATCCGGTAAAATTCTGACGCGCTAATTTCTTGTTCTACAACTTCCAACGTTTGATCAATTAAATAATCCCTGTTATCTATCGTGTGGATATATGTTCCTTTGTTTTCGCTGTAAAAGCATTCAATTTGATCGGTTGTTATAACTTTCAACTGCTGGCCAATTTTGACCGTAAAGCGCGTTTTTTGCTGTCGGCTTGAGGGCTGGAGGAACATGTTTTTAATCTGATCAAAATCGAAAGTGGACGCGTTTTCTGATTTTCGTGCCCGAAATTTATCGACTGCTGATTCCAGCTCTGCTTCGTCAATAGGCTTTAGAAGATAATCGATACTGTTTAATTTAAATGCTTTTAATGCATACTCGTCATAAGCGGTGGTAAATATTACTGCGCTTTTAATGTCGCACTTATCAAAAATTTCGAATGAAAGCCCGTCAGATAACTGAATGTCTAGGAAAATAAGTTCCGGATGATCATTGGTTTGAAACCATTGAACTGCTTCCTCGACCGAATGAAGCATTACTTCTGCAGGAATTTGCAGTTTTTGGAGTTTACGCTGCAGGAGCCTTGCTGCAGGCTTTTCGTCCTCGATTATAATAGTATTTAAAGGAATTATTGCCATTTTTGATTCTTCTCTTTATCCATAAGTTTAGCGATCTTTCGATCTTCCCACTCTCTGTTAAACAAGATGCTGTTGCCGAAAACGCCCAGGCCGTGGCATAATAATCCTATTCCCCAAAATGTTGCCGTTGAAAATGTACTAAAGGTAAAGAATTGCTCGCCTGGCTGAAGATTGGCGTACTTAACCATAAAGAGGATGATATTCACAATTAAATACGCTGCCAGGTGTTTGTAGAAACCTGAAATAGCGCGTACCTGTTTCTTTGCACGCTCATATTTTTGTTCGTTGATGAAGTTTTGATCGTTCATGGTTATTCTGTTGTACGATTCTGTTTCTCTTGTTCAATGAATTCTTTAATCTTTTTTTGTTCCCAATCAGCGCTGAGAAAAGGAAAATATTTGAACGCTGTAATGCCGTGTAAAATCAGGCCTGCGCCCCAACCTACCATCGAAAACACAAACCAGTACATGCCGCTGTAATACATTAGGTTGATTATTACAAGTACTGGTATAACAACACAGTAACAGATTAAGTTTATATAAAAACTCCTGATTTCCCGAGCTGTTTTCTTAGCGTAATCGTACCGTGCCTTTTTTGCTGGTTCCATAGCTATTTCCATTCTGATTTATCTTGTTTCTCGAGCAGCTGGTTGATTTTCTTTTCCTCCCAATCGCTGCTAAGGAATGGCATGTAGTTGAAGACGGCTACTCCGTGAACTAGCACGCCAATACCCCATCCGAAAGCAGGCCATAAAAACCATAGGTATTGAGGTGTCGTCATTATGTTCATTATCCCAAGGGCTATTATAACGACAACGTAAGAGGCAAGGTTGCCATAAAAACCCTTGATATCTTCAACTTTCTTTTGCGCCCTTAAGTATGCAGCATCCATATCGTGATATTCATTGTTCATAATTGAAACTTGTTTAGTGAGTATAGGAATTTTAACGGTAAACTCCTTATCCGACTCTGTTATTAAAACTTTCCTCCTTGTAATAATGTCGTACCTGTTGATGATATTTTGCAACCCCACGCCTCTGCCGTCCTGCAGCACTTCTTTCTTTTGAAAATTGTTACTGATCGACAGCATGTCGTCGTCAACAGAAATTTCGATGTGCAGCGGCCTTTGCTCACTTACAACATTGTGCTTAATGGTATTCTCGAGGAGCAGCTGCAGCGACAGCGGAACCACTTTTGAATCAGGATTTAAAATCGCATCCGGCACTTCATAGGTGAGGCTGTCTTCAAAACGCATTTTTAGCAAATCCATGTAAATTTTCGCAAATGCAAGCTCTTCTTCGACCGACACAAGTTCTTTATCTTTCTGTTCAAGTACATATCTATAAACTTTTGAAAGTGAAGTAGTAAACTTTTGTGCATTCTCTGGATTTTCTTCAATCAATGAACTTAGAACATTCAGGCTGTTGAACAAAAAGTGCGGATCGATCTGATTTTTTAAAGTTTCAAATTTTGCCGATGCAGTGCCGGCGATGATCTTCTGTTCTTTGACTTTTTTCTCCTGGAGCGCCTTATAAAAATAAAATGCATGTATAAAGAGGCTGACGAAAAAATAAATGATTATCGCAACCAGATAGTTTGACAATCGCTCCTGCATAATGAATTCCCTGAACGACATATTCGCAATATAAACCTCTTCAAATATGCGTAGCAGAAAGATGATCAGAACGGTCGAAATGAAACTTGCCGCAAATCCGAAAACAAGACGCTTTGTCGTAAACCGGTCATCCTTATACAACTTGTCGAGCCCTATAAAAACAATTGCGTTTGCCATATAAATCGTAACCGAATACAGCATTGTGATCGTATACTTAAACAGCATGTCATTATTGAATGCAACCTCATTTCCACCGATGATGCTGATTCCCAACAACACAACAAAAATGATACAGCCGACAACTATGGATTTAAAAAACTCTTTTACGAACTTGTTCATGTTACTTTTTTCTACAGTCTGCCTGTGCGGCTAATGCCCGGTCTGCGCCCCATTTAGGATGCATGGCAGATTTCGGTTTAAAAGTAGCAAAAAGTTCAACTGCGCGATCAATTTGTACACACATCGGTGTGGTATCAGCTCTAAAAAATTTTGCGCTTCCCATTTCAAATTCCGCTAAACCAAAAACTGCACGAGGATTCTCAGGCTCTAATGCTAATGCTTTGAAATATAGCTCTTTCACCTTCCCCGACAATAACTGCCCGTTTGTCATTGGATCAGAAACTATACTTGCGGTGTGAATCAACGCCTGCAGGATCATAATTTCAGCATTATTGGGGTCTTTGCGGCTGCCGCTGTCGTGGAATTGCTGGGCCTTTATCAATAAACTTTGAATAACTTGCTTATCGTGTGTTTGAAATGCAGATGTAGCATTTATTAGTGACACGTAGTAATCCGGCAGCCATTCGTTGGGTTCTGCAGCTCCAATGCGTTCAAATAATGCTGCGGCTTCGGTAGATTTGCCTTCACTCCATGCTGCAAATGCTTTGCCCATTCCTTGTTCGAATTTCGTTTGTGCGCTGATTTGCAATGAAGCAAGGAAAATCGTTAATACTAGTAGAAAATTTTTCATAATTTTTTGTTTTTATTAGTTGATGATACAAAGTTGATTATCAAATGGCGGCAAATAAAACTAAGATGACCCAACTGTTGAATTTGCCGGATGAACTGTCTATAAGTTTTTCAGCTGGTTGTTGGATTTGTCTGCGCTGATCGTCCAGAAGAAGCCAACGAAGAAAAACCTGTCAGCAGTTTGACCGATGGCACGTCGTTCAAATTTTCCTGTTTCGTTGGCTGTTGCTGCATATTCGTAGTTGAAAACATTTTCGGTGCCTAATACATTTGATATTGAGAAATACAAAATCTTCTGTGCTGATAAAAGATATGCCCAACTTACACTTAGGTTATTGTAGGCCTTTGTCAGGCTCTGCAAATAACCTTCCCGATTAGGATTGTGATATGGCCGACCCGATGCAAATGAGTTTGTGACGCTCAATTGAGACCGGAGGCTATTGATCCAATATTTTCCGACTAATAAAAACATATGTTCGGCAGCAAAATTTGGCGTCGCTTCTGAAGGGAAATCCAAATATTTTCGTTTTGTATCGAGATATGAATACGAGATCCAATACTCGAAATTTTTAACTGTTTCGTTGTCGCGCCAAAACAGATCCAAACCTTTGGCAAAACCATAACCCTTGTTAGAAAAACTTGTGTTTTGTGGAGCCTCACCCGCAGAAAATGTAATGAGATTTCGATAATCTTTATAATAAATTTCGGCTCTAAAAGTCTTTTTTGATTTACTAAACTGATAATTTAATATGTAATGCTTAGAATACTGATTGCTAAGAGTCTCAACTTCATGATACTTTATTAAATCTTGTGAAGGAACCTGCGCAAAATCACCATATGCAAGTGAGATTAGGTGATCTTTGTTCAACTTATAACCAAGCGAAATTCTTGGTGATAAATCAGACTGATCAAGTAGGTCATTGTGTGCTGCACGCAGTCCAAATCTGCCTGCAAGGTTGTCAATGATGCTAACCTCCGCCTCGGTGTAAACCGCTGCAGTTCCTGATTTAAATCCGGAGCTGAATTGGCCTCCATTATTTTCATTAAAATGTTCGGAAAAATTGGTGCGAAAATAATCTGCTCCCGTTGAAAGCCTGAACTTGCCTGAGAACTTTTTGACGAACTTCAGTTTTGCATGAACCACGTCCTCATTCCTGGTGACATTATCCAAATCAACATCAATGTCATTCATAGATATTCCGTAGCTAAGTCCGCCGACGACATTCCAGTTTGCGCCCAAATAACCTTTATAAGATGAGTTCAGATAAAAATTGTCGTTATGCAAGTTGATCCTGATCTTTGGCAACCTTAATTGTTCCTGATTAAAGTCAAATTTAGAAGCATCAAACGCTGCATAAAGCTTAAATAAACCATTCTCGAATTTTTGACGATAAACCGCTTCCCCTGAAAGGGAACGAAATGCGCGATTCCAATCTACGTTCTGCGGAACTGCGGCATGGTACGGCTCAAGATCGATGTATGACAGGTTAATGCTGACTGATTTCTTATCCCATTTCTTTGTATGGCCAAGTCCCAAACCAACTGTCATCAGTGAAATATCTGTTGCATCTTCGGCTGGCTCATCAATAGTATTCAAAAGTAGAACGCCTGATAATGCATCTCCATATTCAGCACTGTATCCACCGGTAGAAAACGAAATGCCGCTAAATAAGAACGGCGAGAATCGACCTCTCGTTGGCATATTGTTAACCTGCGCGCCATAGGGTTGCGCCACGCGGACTCCATCAATATAAGTCTGCGTTTCATCAGCTTCACCTCCGCGTACAAATAGTCGGCCGTCTTCCGCTGCAGTCTGCGTTCCAGGCAGTGTTTGAAGCGCTGCGATGATGTTTCCGGCCGAACCGGCAGTTGTCACGATATCTAATGGTTTCAGCACAGAAACCCGCGCCTTATCGCCACTTTCAAAAGTTCCTGCTGTAATGACGACCTCATCCAGCGCATTTTCCGCCGATTTTAAAATGATGATCAATGGTTGAAGAACATTGATGTCAATCATGAGCTCCTGTTGTTCATGAATTATTGAGGTTATTGTCAGCAGTTGCTGTCCGCTGCTTTCAGTTGGAAATGAAAAGCTGCCCATGTTGTCTGTTATTGCACCGTCGTAAGTTCCTTCGATAAAGATATTAGCGCCAGCGACCGGTTTGCCTTTATCATCTTTGACGATACCGGTAATAGAAGTTTGACCAATCATCTGGAGGCAGTAAAGCATACTTATTAATGTAAAGATCGATTTCATTGATGTGGATTTTGTTCTGCAAAAGTGCATCGGCGTCGATCAGGAGAAAAATAAGCATCGCCGAGTTGTCGAAATCTAATGATGAACTGTAACTGTTGTTTCCACGGGTAGATTTCCATAAATTTATATTTAAGATAAAACTCTAAGTATGAAAATTCCATCTCAGTACCTGCCGGTCATGCCCTACTTAATCCTGGATGACGCGTCGACCTTTCTCGAATTTGCGAAAATCGTTTTTGGTGCCGAAGAGCAGCTTATTGTTCCGGGACATGACGAACGCAGCATCATGCATGCAGAAATTAAAATTGGCGACGCTGTAATTATGTTCGCACAATCGACTGAAGTTTTTAAAGAGAAATCAGCAGGAATGTTTCTTTTCGTTAAAGACGTCGACAAGATCTATGACAATGCATTGCATAACAATTCGATCAGCATGCAGGAGCCAAACCAGCAGGAATATGGCTACACTGCGGGTTTTGAAGATCCATTCGGTAATCAGTGGTGGATAACAACCCCGTGATGATTCTTTTTGTTAATTACTTTTTTAACCACACGTCAATATTGTTTTAACTTTGCCGCCTAACAAAATCAAGTATTATGATCTATAAATTCAGGGTAATTCTCGATGCTGAAGAAGATGTTTTTCGCGATATCGCTATTCGTGAAGATGATACTTTAGAAGATCTGCACAATGCTATTGTAAACGCATTCGGATTTGACGGGACAGAGATCGCGTCATTCTATACTTGTGATGATCAATGGAACCAGGAAGACGAAATCTCATTATTCGATACGGGTGAAATCCTTGGCGAGCAAAAAATCATGAATGACTATGAGCTCTCTGATATTTTGGATGAAGAAAACACGAAAATAATTTATGTGTATGACTTCCTGAATATGTGGACATTTCTTGTTGAGCTTGCCGCAATTGAGGAACTGGCCGCCGGGGAAGATTATCCGAGCGTATTATTTTCACACGGAATCATGCCCGCCGACGCACCTGAGAAAGATTTTACCGAGGCTTCTACAAATGCTTTTGATTACGATGAAGATGATTATGACGAAGATGATCTTGACATGCTCGACGGCGGCGAAAATTTCGAAGACCTTGGATTTGAAGAAAACTGGAACTAAATACACTTATTGGCAACTGCCACACCTTTCATAAATGATCAATCTTTACAATACGCAAATTGACACGCTTTCTATTCACAGAGTTGGAAACAAAAGCAGAAACGAACCTATTTTTATTTCTGAACAGCCAGCGGCCTTAAACGACGAAATCGTTCCGCTTTTAAAAGAATTCTTTCTAAAACCATTTCGGGAAAAAGAAGAAAATTACTATCAGTTTGCTCACGACGTAGATCTCGAGTACAATGACATGTTCAATTTTGCAACTGCAATCTTTGATAATCCGGGTGAATTGCATACAGTTTCTTCGAAGATCACGCAGCATTTGTTTGACCAGTCAAATCATCCTCACATAAAAAATGGTGAGGTTTACATCGGCTATTTTACAAATGTCAGTATTGATAATAAAGTTGTTGACGCTATTGGCGTTTTCAAAAGCGAATTGCAGGCAGATTTTCTTCAGTTTTCGGAAAACGGTTCACAACTGGAAATGCAGCTTCAGCAAGGCATCAACCTGAGCAAACTCGACAAAGGATGCCTTATATTTAACTACAAAAAAGAAGAAGGTTATAAGATATTGACCGTTGACAGCAATAGATATGATGCCAGATATTGGCTTGAGCACTTCCTATCGGTTGATGCTTTTGAAGATGAAAATTTCATTACTAAAAAATATCTGAAGTTCTGCCAGGGTTTTGCAAAAGACGTAGTGCTTCCGGCCGAAGATAAAAAGGAAGAAGTGATGTTCATGAACAGGTCTGTCAACTATTTTGCTAAAAACGACCAGTTCGAGGAAACAAATTTTTTAAATGAGGTGTTAGACAACCCTGATTTAATTCCAGAATTTAAAAACTACAAAGTCGATAAAGGCGAAAAGTATAGCATCGAGGATATTACCACATTTCCCATAGCGAATGCCGCCGTTTCTGACGCGCGAAAGTCAATCAAAAATGTGATCAATCTTGACACGCACATCCAGATCAAATTAGATTTCATTAATCCGGAAAGTGCTGAAAAATATGTTGAAAAAGGTTGGGATGAAGAAAAGCAAATGTACTACTACCTCGTGTACTTCAATAAAGAACAAAAGAGTTAAAGTAATTTTGTAGGAATTTATTTATTTTATCGAACTATTTGTGCATTTCGTCGATTTTATTTGCATTTCATAGATGATTCTGATTAGGTTTGAGTCCCAAATCTAAACAAAATGAGATCTATAATCTACACCGAAGGATGCTTAAAGGGTGAAAACCTGTGCATTTTATTCGGTCACAAGTACGTGCCGGTCAAATCCGCAGCCGGTACAAGCGAAAAAATGCAGTGCAAAATCTGTAACCATGAGTTTTCTTCCGAAAAAGTTTCCAAAGCCAGAACGTGCGAAGGCTCGAAGCTGCCCGATTAGCATTAGGTTTATGTATTTTTGTTTGACAAGGTAACAAAAGGTTATCTTGCTCGTCCTATCCGACAACAAACAATTATGCAAACGGAAACCATTCTATCAATTAAAAACCTCCATAAGCGGTATGGGCATGTACATGCGGTCAAAGACGTCTCACTCGAAATCTTCAAAGGCAACGTTTATGGAATCTTAGGCCCAAATGGCAGCGGAAAGTCGACCACACTTGGAATTGTCTTAAACGTTGTCAACAAAACTTCCGGCGAGTACACTTGGTTCGGCGGAAACATCCCAACTCACGATGCGTTAAAAAAAGTCGGTGCCATTATCGAAAGGCCAAACTTTTATCCATACATGACTGCGAGGGAAAACCTTCGGCTGGTTTGTAAGATCAAAAGCATCAACTACAGCAAAGTTGACGAGAAGCTTCAAATAGTTGGCTTGACTGACAGGGCTGACAGTAAATTTCGCACCTTTTCCTTGGGTATGAAGCAACGTCTTGCAATTGCATCCGCACTTTTAAATGACCCCGAAATACTAATCCTTGATGAGCCAACAAATGGTCTCGATCCACAGGGAATTCATCAGATTCGCGATATCATCAAACAAATTGCTTCAACAGGAACTACAATTCTACTTGCTTCTCACCTACTTGATGAAGTCGAGAAAGTGTGCAGCCACGTGTTGGTTCTTCGTAAAGGTGAGATCTTATATTCTGGTAAAGTCGACGGAATTGGCGCAAATGAGGGTCATTTCGAACTTCAGGCTGATGATATGAAGTCACTGATTGCAGCGCTTGTTCAGCATCCTAAACTTGAAAATTATTCTGAAGAAGGCAAAAACGTAGTCGCAACTTTTAGCCACGAAGTTTCATCGGCCGATGTAAACAGATATTTTGCACAGCACAATATATTTTTAAGTCATCTGGTGAAACGTAAAGACAGTTTAGAAGAGCAATTTTTGCAGTTAACAAGTACAACATCCACAAAATGAATCGTCTCCTATCAATAGAACTCCAAAAAATATGGAAGAATCGGGCAAGCCGCGTTCTTACCGTTAGCTATTTTGTAGTGTTGTCGTTTATTACACTTATCGCGTTTATCAAATTCGATGTTGGTGGCGCAGAAATATCATTTGCCGAACAAGGAATATTCAATTTTCCATATATATGGCACTTCAACACATACGTAGCCGCGATGTTAAAATTGTTTCTTGCCATAATCATTGTGTCGATGATGGCAAACGAGTACAGTTACGGAACATTAAAGCAAAACCTCATCGACGGTATGAGCAAGAAAGAATTCGTGCTTTCAAAATTTATTACTGTTTTGATGTTTGCGGCTTGTTCAACGGTATTCGTTTTTATAATGTCGCTGATCCTTGGATTAATATATTCATCTTATACAGAAGCTGACATTATATTTTCTGATCTTGAATATCTTCTGGCTTACTTTATTAAACTTACTGGGTTCTTCTCCTTCTGCCTGTTCCTGGGGATTTTGGTGAAACGTTCGGCATTTGCACTTGGATTTTTATTCATCTGGAATATATTCGAATGGATTATCATGGGTGTATTACAATTTTGGGTTATCAGAGATACTGAAACTACTTCATTGATCACAAGATTTCTTCCGCTCGAATCAATGTCAAACCTGATTCTTGAGCCATTAACCCGCTTAACGGTAATTAAAGCTGCTCAGACAACACTTGGCGGTGCAAAAAATATAAAGGACTACGACGTTCATTTCACATCGCTGCTCATCGTGGTAGCATGGACAGTTATATTTGTGTTAATGTCATACAAGCTTCTCAAAAAACGGGATTTGTAGTATCTTTGCGATGCTATGAATATCCTTAAAAATACGATCCTCTATTTAGTCGTATTGGTATCTACCGCAGGTTTTTCCCAATATATTCAGGTAGATGATACCTATTCCGCACAACAGCTTGTTGAAGATGTCCTGATCCAAAACAGCCCTTGTGCTGAAGTTTCAAATTTTGTTGTCGGTGGCGACCCGTTTAGTAATGGAGAACAGAGCTATGGATATTTCTCTGAGCCGACAGGAGCATTTCCGTTCTCTGAAGGCATCGTGCTGAGTACGTCACGTGCCAGCCGAACACAAGGGCCTAATAACAATCTAATCGACGAAGGTTCGACAGACTGGGTTGGCGATCAGGATTTACAGCAGGCGCTCAACCTTGGACAAACCTACAATGCAACTTTTTTAGAATTTGATTTTACGCCGCTGACAAGCAACATTAGCTTTGATTATATTTTTTCTTCAGAAGAATATCAGGGCACTGCTCCTTGCCGATATTCGGATGGATTTGCTTTTTTGCTAAAAGTAGCAAATAGTACCGACCCGTATCAAAATCTTGCGATTGTTCCCAACACAACTACGCCCGTTGCTGTTACGACCGTCCATCCACAAATTGGAGGAAGCAATGGCTGTGACGCGATCAACGAAGCGTATTTCGGCGGATTCAACGGAAACAATCATCCCACAAATTTTAATGGGCAGACAGTTGTTATGACCGCGCAGGCAACTGTAACACCTGGCGTGACTTATCATATAAAGCTTGTCATTGCTGACGAAGAGAATATTCGTTACGACTCGGCTATTTTTTTGGGCGGCGGAAGTTTCAACGTCGGAACTAGTATTGGCCCAGATCGGCTGGTGGCGACCAATACTGCGATCTGCGAAGGTGAGGAAGTTACGCTTGATGCTACTGAGGCTGGAGACAATACGTATCAGTGGTTTAAAAACGGAACCTCTATTTTGGGCGCAGATGATCCCCAATATTCAGTAGATTCTCCGGGTACATATACTGTTGAAGTCAATTTGGGATCCAACGGCTGCGTCGCCATTGGAGAAGCCATAATTGAATATACGCCGCTTCCAGTGCTCAACAATCCTACCTCATTAATTCAGTGCGATGAAGATAATGATGGCGTCACGATCTTCAATCTGACGAACATTGACGACATTGTCAGGCTTAATAACAATGACTTGGGCGATGTAACTTATTTCACTTCACTTTCCGATGCGGAAAATGATGTAAATAACATTGAAAATCCTCAAGCTTATCAAAGTGGCGATGCTGTAGTAATAGCAAGGGTTTTTAATGATTTTGGATGTGCCGGATACGCAACGGTAAATCTCTTAACTGTCAACAATCCTATTCCTGTTCCTGCTCCGTTTGAAATTTGTGACACAACCGGTTCCCAAGACGGTATTGGAGTTTTTAACCTGAATGAGCAGGTCACACCAGCAATCACACCTAATTTACCTCCGGGGATAATTGTTCAATATTATGCTTCGGAAGTTGATGCACTAACCCAGTCAGATCCTGTAGATGAAGGTTTCAGCAATACTATTCCTTATCAGCAGACCATTTTCATCCGTTTATCTAACGGACCTGACTGCTACGGAATCCTGCCGCTGACGCTTGTTATAAATACATTTATTCCTGAAAACTTTGAGAACGAAATGTCATTTATTTGTAATGATGAGCCGGCTGTACTTAATGTTGAAGCAGGCTTTCAAACTTACACTTGGAGCACGGGAGCTGTCAACGTACACTCGGTTTCGGTTTCAGATCCGGGTTCTTATTCAGTGACAGTCACCAATGCAGACGGTTGTTCAGCGACTAAAAATTTTCTTGTCAGTCCATCGGAAGCGGCATCGAATATCAATGTCAATGTCCAAGATTTTCAGGAGAACGGAAACACAGTTACTATCGAATATACGGGATTGGGAAATTATGTTTTCTCCATCGATGGGGTTAACTATCAGCAAAGCCCGGTTTTCGAAAACGTCGCTCCTGGTGAATACACGGCTTTTGTTGATGATGTCAACGGCTGCGGCAACTCTGCCCCTTTCGGATTTTATGTTTTAGATTATCCCAGATTTTTTACCCCGAACGGCGATGGATTCAATGACATTTGGACTATTACCAATATCAATACGCAACCTGATTCGGTGATTAACATCTTTGACAGGTACGGAAAGCTGCTGTATAGCTTTTATGGTAACGGCATAGGTTGGAATGGTATCTACAATGGCGCACCATTGCCTTCGACTGATTATTGGTTTACGCTTCATTTATCTGGCGGACGAACTATAAAAAGCCACTTCACATTAAAACGTTAGGTTATAATTAATTGTATTTTTAGCACATGAGAAACTTATTCTTATGGACGGTGTTGCTCTTGTGCCTGAATGCATCTTCGCAATTCAGCAAGACTCATTATATTCCGCCTCTTGCAGCATCAGATGTTGTTATACCAGACGACCAGTACATTTATATTTCGACGCCAAATGTCGACGCGGTCAATTTCAAAATAAATCAAATAGGCGGAGCCACCATTGAGGGCACTGTGTCCAAAAGTCAACCTTATGTTCATGCTGTCGGATTCGGGCAAAATACCCGGCTGATCGCACGCCAGAATAATATCGGTTCGGTATTATCCGACAAAGGCTATATAATAGAAGCAGAAGACATGATCTACGTCTCTGCGCGGGTTATTGCAGGTAACGGCAATAATGCAGGAGCGCTTGTTTCTAAAGGTTTGGCAGCGCTAGGAACTGAATTTAGGGCGGGAGCATTTATCAATACTGCGTTGCCGAGTTACAACGAAGCATTTCTCACCTTTATTTCTGTAATGGCTACAGAGAATAACACCACCGTCCAAATTTCAGGAATGCAGCCGGGAATACAGCTGACGAATCAGATGTCCAGCAACACGCCTCAGTCAATTGTGCTAAATAGCGGCCAAAGTTATGTAATTGCGGCTCAGGGTCCAAATGATGCTAACCGCGACGGTTTGATAGGTGCGCTTGTTACTTCTGATAAGCCTATTGCGATGAACTGCGGGTCGTTTGGCGGTACAAACGGAGAAATGAGCAACATCGACCTTGGGTTTGACCAGATAGTGCCCGCAGAACTCACAGGAACAGAATATATCTTTATAAAAGCTACTGGCCAAGCGCCGGTTGAAAGAATTTTGCTGATCGCGCATGAAAACGGGACGCAGGTTTTCGTCAACGGCAGCTCCACGCCCATTGTAACGATGTTTGCTGGTGCCTACTTCAGTCTGAATGGAAACAGTTTTAATGAGAACGGTAGCCTGCATATACAAACTTCTAAGAACGTGTTTGCATATCAATCTATTGGTGATGACGGACGTGAGGATCAGGCAAATCAGGAAATGTTTTTTGTGCCTCCGTTGAGTTGTAAAACGCCGCACGTAATAGACAACATTCCGATGCTTAATCAAGTCGGCTCCCGGACGTTTGACGGCCGCGTCACGATTGTAACAAAAGCGGGGTCAACTTTAGAATTTATAATTGACGATGTTTCCTATTCACTTGCACAATTAGGATTGCAGGCAAATGTACAGGGTCCATTGGCGGTTACGGGAACATCTGAGTACGAAACTTACAACATCACCGGACTTGAAGGAAATCTTGCGGTCTACTCTACGGGTGAAATTTACCTCGCTTCGTATGGCTCTGACGATGCTGCGACAATTTGGCGGCTTTTTTTCCGGATTCACATTTGAACCTGAAATTGCTTTTGAACGTCTTGATCTCGGCCAGTCCCAATGTCTGCCCAACATTACTCTCAGTGTAAGTCAGCTGACAGCTTTTGATCAGTTTCAATGGTATTTTAACGACTCGCCTATAACTGGCGCAACACTTAGAAGCTTTACCCCAACACAACCTGGATATTACCACGTTGCGGCTACTATTTCGGCATGTCCGGTTACGATGCTATCCCACAGGATTCCTGTAAGCATGTGCGCCGCCGATAGCGATAATGATGATATTAATAACAATTTGGATCTTGACAATGACAATGACGGAATTACAAATTGCGAAGAGTCTGGTGGTAGTTTTCCTTTTAACCTCACAAATTCTATTACAGATTCTTCAACCTTTACCGGATCATTTCCTACTCCTGTCGGTGTGCCATCAGCAAATGCATTTATAGGTTCTTCCGATGGAAGTTTTGTAACCGAGGTTTCGGCAGGAAAAGGAAATACTACAGCATATCAAATGAACTATAATGTGGCGCGAACTGTCGAAATGAGCTACGCTAACACCGCGACTTCCGGCCAGGAAGTTACTTCATTATCGGAATTCGTCGTAAGTGTTCCTCCAAATCGTACCATTTCGGTGTCAAATCCCACTAATCAACTTTTAATTGACACCAATTTTGACGGCATATTCGAAAGCGGCATAACCGAATTTTCAGCGTTTGAAATCCGTTTCAGGTTCAATATTTCTACACCGTTGCCTGCGGGTTCAGGTACTTTTTCTTTTCGATCTTCTTCAACTGAATCTTTTAGATTTCTTCACCGAAATTTGACTGCTGATAATGAGGTTAGAGCAAAGTTCATGTTGTCGTCGATCTGCAATCCGGTAGATTCTGACCAGGACTCAGTCCCAGACCAATTCGATTTTGACAGTGACAATGATGGCATACCAGATATATATGAATCGCAAGGTTTCGCTTTTAAACCATTATCATTCTTGGATGTTGATCGGAATGGTATTGATGACGTGTTTGAAAACGGAGTTCTTCCGGCTGATTCCGACACAGACGGCGTTCCGGACTACCTTGATTGGGATAGTGACAACAACGGAATTTTCGATGTAACAGAATCAGGAAACGGATTTGACATCGGGCTTGACAACGGCAGCATTTATGGAACTCCGTTTGGATCCAACGGAATTGCGGATATTCTTGAAACATCACCTGACAGTGGAATTCTCAATTATTCTCTTCGCGACGCCGATGCTGACGGAGTCTTTGATTTTGTCGAACGTGATAATGACAATGATCTTTGTGATGATGTCATCGAAGCAAATTTTGAAGACCCGGACAATGATGGTTATCTAAGCATTTCGCCCGTTACAATTGATGATGAAACGGGTCTTGTTTTCGCAAATGACGGATATAATACTTTGCTGGGCGACACCGAATATTATACTCCGGCTCCTATTGTCATCATAGCGCAACCGAATAATATCAAAATATGCGAACTTCAGCCTGCGATTTTTAGTGTGGAAGTTGGCGTTGGTGTAACTGTTCAATGGCAATACTCCACAGATTTTGTAAACTTTTCAGATCTTGTAGATAACACCGTTTATAGTGGAACTCAAACTTCAACACTTACGATACTTCAGGTGACCAACGCTATGGATGATTTTACTTTTCGGGCGGTGCTGAGCCTGGTTGGAAACTTGTGTGGAAGCATATCGGAAGAAGCAGTTTTGCAGGTTGATCCATTGCCTGCTGTGGTGACAAAAACATTAGTACAATGTGATACGGGATCACCTGCAGATGGCATTTCGACATTTAATTTATCGGAAGCTATTCCGATGCTCATGACAGACATAGAAGGTTTTAGCGTGGAGTTCTATCAAGATCAGACAACTGCAGAAGCTGGCACCGGAGCCTTACCCGAAGTCTATGTTAACACTTCTAATCCTCAAACCGTTATTGCAAAAATTACTAATGATGCGACAGGTTGCTTTAGCTTCAGCACTTTGATCCTGAATGTAAACAACAATCCCGTATCGACTTATATTTATCCGCCGCAATGTGATACAGATGCTGCTGAAGACGGATTTTTCACTTTCGACCTTACTCTTGCAAACTTCTCCGGCGCAGCAACAGCAACTTATTACGAAACTGAGAATGATGCACTGCTTGAACAAAATCCGATTGCAGATGCTACGGCGTATGTGAATACGTCATCTTATGAATTGCAAACCCTGTTTGCACGTCAGGAAAATACAATTGGATGTTCCGCGATCACAAAAGTGAATTTGTTGGTCAACAGACTTCCTGCTATTGACACTAATGCAGAACTAATAAATCATGTTGTATGCACTAACGAGTCAACATTTACGACGCTTATAGATGCTGCTCTTCAGGATGGTTCTTCACCTGAAAATTATGATTATCAGTGGAGTTTTAATGGTGCTGAAATTCCGGGAGCAACGAATTATTCAATTGAAATTTCAGAGGTTGGAACGTATACAGTGACAGTCACTGATGAAAACGGTTGCAGTAAGGTCAGGACAATACCGGTTATTTCTTCGTCGACGGCTATTATTACTGATATTGAAGTTGGTGAGTTATCGGATAACAATACGATCGTGGTAACACTATCCGGCAATAGTTACGGTGATTATGTCTATAGCCTAGATTATGAAAACGCATTCCAGCTTTCGAACATTTTTAATAATGTGTTGCCCGGAATACATACTGTTTTTGTTCGGGATGTGAATGGATGCGCCACCGCAAGTATTGAAGTCGCAGTCCTTGGAATTCCAACTTACTTCACACCCAATGGTGATGGATTCAATGACACATGGAATGTGAAAGGCGTCAGCAGTTTTTATAATTCAAATACCGAGGTCAGGATTTTTGACAGATATGGTAAGCTGCTGAAGCAGATCGGTGCCGCTGGTTTAGGTTGGGACGGAACCTTTAATGGCGAGCCCTTGCCTTCGGATGATTATTGGTATGTGGTTAAGTTTGAAGATGGCCGGACTTTTAGAGGTCACTTTTCGTTGAAACGTTAGCTTCAGCCCTGATAGAGCCGGTATCCTTTTTTGCTGCCTTCCCAAAGCCTATTAATGGTGGTGGCTACAACGCAAAAAAGATTGAGGCGATAGCAGGAATAGCTGCATAAAAATAGCCACAGATTCACAGATTATTTTAGAAAAAAGCAAGCTGCGATGTGCGGCTAAAAAAAAAAGCCACTCTTTCGAATGGCTTGATTTATATAAGTCGATTAGAACTTGTATCGTTTTCTGTCGGTTTCAGTCAAGTAGATCTTTCTGAGGCGAATAGATTTAGGCGTTACCTCAACATATTCATCTTTTTGGATGTACTCCAGTGCTTCCTCTAGAGAGAAAATAACCGGAGGAATAATCCTTGCTTTCTCATCATTTCCTGACGAACGAACGTTTGACTGTTTTTTCATTTTAGTTACGTTTACAGCCATATCGTCTCCACGTGAATTTTCCCCTATCACCTGACCTTCGTAGATTTCGTCGTTTGGATTCACGAAGAATTTACCACGATCCTGAAGTTTATCGATTGAATATGGAATTGCTTTTCCGTTTTCCATAGAGATCAGTGAACCATTGTTACGACCAGGAATTTCACCTTTAAAAGGCTCGTATCCAATGTAACGGTGCGCCATGATCGCTTCACCTGCAGTCGCTGTTAGCAACTGGTTACGCAAACCTATAATTCCGCGTGAAGGAATGTTGAATTTAATGATCATTCGTTCGCCTTTTGCCTCCATTGAAAGCATTTCGCCTTTACGGATGGTAACGAATTCGACTGCTCTACCTGAAAGATGCTCAGGAAGGTCAATTGTCAATTCTTCGATAGGCTCACATTTTTTACCGTCAATTTCCTTGATGATTACTTGTGGCTGACCGATTTGAAGTTCGTAACCTTCGCGACGCATTGTCTCGATTAGGACTGACAAGTGCAATACGCCACGTCCGAAAACCATGAATTTATCGGCAGAATCAGTTTCACCCAACTTCATTGCAAGGTTTTTTTCCAATTCTTTGGTCAAACGATCACGGATATGTCGTGATGTAACGAATTTCCCTTCTTTTCCGAAGAAAGGTGAATCGTTGATCGTGAACAACATGCTCATTGTAGGCTCGTCGATCGCGATTGTTTTTAGTCCTTCAGGATTTTCAAAATCAGCGATGGTATCACCGATTTCAAATCCTTCAACACCAACAATTGCACAAATATCACCGGCAATTACCTGTTGTACTTTTTTACGTCCAAGACCTTCGAATGTATGTAGTTCTTTAATTCTTGATTTTACAATAGAACCGTCTCTTTTTACTAATGAAATGGGCATTCCTTCTTTTAGGATACCTCTTTCAAGACGACCGATTGCGATCCGGCCTGTAAATGCAGAGAAATCTAAAGATGTGATCAGCATTTGTGGTGTTCCTTCACCAACATTTGGAGCAGGGACATTTGCAATGACCATGTCTAAAAGCGGTTCAATGTTGGTTGTCGGGTGACGGAAATCATCAGACATCCAGTTTTGTTTTGCTGAACCGTAAACAGTTGGGAAGTTTAGTTGTTCTTCGGTTGCACCTAGTTCGTACATTAAGTCGAACACTTTTTCGTGAACTTCCTCAGGCGTACAGTTTTCCTTGTCTACTTTATTTATTACGACGCATGGCTTTAGTCCAAGGTCGATAGCTTTTTGAAGTACAAATCGAGTTTGTGGCATCGGGCCTTCAAATGCATCTACCAAAAGGCAAACACCATCTGCCATGTTAAGTACACGTTCAACTTCACCTCCAAAATCGGCGTGACCCGGAGTATCGATTATATTGATTTTTGTTCCTTTATATACTACAGAAACGTTTTTAGAAGTAATAGTGATACCTCTTTCACGTTCCAGGTCATTATTGTCTAAGATCAGGTCACCTGCATTCTCGTTTTCACGGAAAAGCTGGCAGTGATACATAATTTTGTCTACTAGTGTTGTCTTTCCGTGGTCGACGTGGGCAATGATAGCAATGTTCCGAATAGATTCCATCTCAATTTTTTTAAGGGTGCAAATGTAGTGTTTTGTTTTGGAAAAACCGCATTTATTTGAACTGCGACACTTTAAGTCGGCGCCATGTGGATGTTGAATATCAAAACCAATAACAGCACTAACGTTGAAAAGCTTCACTTGTGTTATTAACTTATCCGTTCGGATTGTGTTGATAAGTTAATATTGCGCGACTTTGAATGCTATACAAATTAGTTATTTTTATTGTGGATATGTTAACATAGATGATGAGTTCGAACGACCGCGGCATTAACGGAAATGCCTTTCAGCAAATTAATCAGCCAATCTTTAAAGTACTCGAAGAAGTAAATATGGGAATAGCGCTGATTGACGAGCAAGGAAACTACACTTTCGCGAACCGGCGATACAACGAGATTTATGGTTATGAAGATAATACGCTTGCAGGCGTTCATTTTCTTGAACTGGTCCCGGATCATGAAAAGCAGAATGCGATAGAACTCAACAGAGTTTTTACGCAAACCGGTGAACGTGGGCCTTTTGAGCACCAGCGACGCCGAAAAGATGGTTCAAAGTTTACAGTCAGCGGATTGGCAAAATGGGTTCACCTGCCTGACGGCCATCGGTACATTATGCTTACAATCAATGACATTTCACATTTGAAAGCTTTTGAAAAGAAAGTATATCAAAATGAAGATACGCTGAGATCATTAATGGAAAACAGTGCAGCAAAAACAGCTGAAGTGCGGACATTGATCATGAATGCCGCTTTAGACGCCATTATATGCATCGACAGAGATGACGTCATTACGCTTTGGAACCCGCAGGCAGAGAAAATTTTTGGATGGAGCAAAGAAGAAGTGATCGGCAAAAAGCTTTCAAGCATTATTATTCCGGAAGCATATCGGCAACGGCATTTAGCTGGAATTAAAAAGTACGTTGAAACCGGTCATGGCCCAGCATTAAATGTTCTTTTGGAACTTCAGGCGATCGATCGTGAAGGTCACGCTTTTCCCATTGAACTCACGGTCCTTCCTATAAAGCAAGAAAATGAAGATGAAATTTTTTGTGCTTTTATCAGAGATATAACCGAGCGGAAGAAAAATGAAACCAAGCTGCAGGAACTCAACAAACAGATGAGCGAAAACATTGAGGAGCTCGCTAAATCCAATGTCGAACTTGAGCAATTTGCATACATCGCTTCTCATGACCTTCAGGAGCCGTTGCGAATGGTGACGAATTTTCTAACGCAACTGAATAAAAAATACAGCGATGTTTTAGATGAAAAAGGACTTCAGTACCTGACTTTTGCTGTCGACGGCGCTGAAAGAATGAGGAAAATTATTCTTGACCTGCTTGAATATTCACGAATTGGAAAAATCAACGCTCAGCCCGAACTGGTCAATACTACTGATATTATCGTAGAATTAATTGCATTGAACCGCGATACGATAGCCGAATCAGGTGCTGAAATAAAAATGGGAACCTTGCCGGAAGTGACTGCTGTAAAAACCTTCTTAAGGCAAGTATTTCAGAACCTTATTGGCAACGCATTAAAGTACAGAAGACCTAATGTTATACCCAAGGTCATAGTTGAGGGGACTGAAGATGCAACGCATTGGAAGTTCAGCGTAAGTGACAACGGCATCGGAATCGAACCGAGGTTCTACCATAAAATTTTTGAGATATTTCAGAGGCTTCATAGCCGGGAGGCATATTCAGGAACCGGTATTGGTTTAGCTATCTGTAAAAAGATAGTTGAAAGCCACGGCGGAACTATGTGGATTGAATCTGAGCCTGGTGTCGGCAGTACTTTTTATTTTACAATTAAGAAATAGTTTTATATATATTTGTCGAACCCAAACGCAATAATCATGGCGCCAATCCACATATTATTAGTAGAGGATAATGAAGGTGATATTTTACTGACTTTAGAGGCATTGCAGGAAGGGAACTTGCCACTTGAAGTCACGGTGGTTAAGGACGGATGGGAAGCGCTTCAGTTTATTGCACAGGAAGGTTCTTATAAAGACGCCAGGGATCCTGACCTTATTTTACTTGATGTAAATCTTCCAAAAGTAAACGGTCATGAAGTCCTTGAAAAAATAAAGTCTACCGACGCCAAAAAAGACATTCCGGTTATAATGTTCACAACTTCTTCTTCGGAAATTGATATAACCAAGTCTTTTAAAAATAGGGCTGATAGTTATATCCCGAAGCCGGTCGACGCGCATGACTTTAAACGCGTTGTCGATTCCATAGAAACTTTTTGGGCGGCGTACAAGTCTAACAGCTCGGAAAAATGATCGCTACCAAACTTGATTTCAATGTACTTGTCATCGAGGATAACTACGGCGATTTTGAACTTATAGAGGATTATTTATCCGAAGGATTTAATTCAATTGGTGTTCATCATTCTGATACTTTTAGAAAGACCCGCGAGCTCCTTTGTACCGGCGAAAAAATCGACATTATACTTCTTGACCTCCAGCTACCGGATTTAAGTGGAAGCGAACTTGTAGATGAGGTCAAAAAACTTGCAAATGACGTTCCGATCATTGCCCTCACTGGCCATTCCAGGTCTTATGCGTCAAAACTTTTAACGACCGGCGTCTCAGATTATTTGTTAAAAGACGAATTGACACCATTTCAGCTGCACAAAAGCATTACATACTGTCTTGAGCGAAATGTTTATCTGAAAAAACTAAAAGATTCCGAAGAAAAATACAAAAAGATCTTTCAACATGGGCCAGTGCCGAAGTGGATTTATGACTTAGAAACGCTGGCATTTCTTGATGTTAACGAGGCCGCGATTATTCATTACGGCTACAGCCGGGATGAATTTTTGAATATGACTATTGCTGATATAAGGCCGCAAGACGATTTGCAACGGCTTGCAGAGGTGATTCAGCATGTTTCACAAAATCATGAACTGACAAGGGGCAACTACCGCCACATTAAAAAGGACGGAGATATAATTGATGTTCAGATTGATGGAAATGAAATTGAATTTGAAGGAAAGCGGGCTCGATTGGTTGTCAGTCTTGATATTACATCCCGACTTGTATCAGAACGCGCGCTTGCAGCAAGTGAAAAGAGATTCAAATATCTTGTGCAAGAAGGCGGCGACCTAATATTCATTATGGATGCTAGCGGACAACTGAAGTATTCAAGTCCAAATCATATTGCGATCGTGGGCCACACAGCAGAAGAATTGATTGGAAAGAACATAGTGAATTATGTACATCGTGATGACCGGACTGAAATCGTTCGACTTTACCGTGAACTCCGCGATCAAAAGCAGGTGGTTTCAAAACCTTTTCGATTTTGCCACGCCAACGGTAATTATGTTTGGCTTGAATCTATCGCAAGTAATACAATGGGCGACCCGATCATCAATGGGTACCTGATCAATTCGCGCGATGTAACCGCCAGGGTCGAAAACGAAAAAAAGATCGAGGAGGCCAACGAACGATTTGAAGCAGTTGCAAAAGCTACAAGTGATGCAATCTATTCATATGATTTTAGCACAAAAGCTATAAATATTTCAGGCTCAAGTTACCATACGATGTTCGGCCATGAGTTCGAAGATGATATGACGTCGATGAATTTTTTTATCGAAAGCCTGCATCCGGACGACGTCGGGCGCGTCCTCGACTTTTTTAAACACGCAGCTTTAAGTCCGCAATTAAACCAGTTTGAAATCGAGTACAGGATGAGACGAACCGATGGGTCGTATGCAGATATCCTTGACAGATTCAATATTAGCTGGAAACACGGCGTTCCCGTCAAGAAGATTGGTGCCATGCAGGATGTTTCGATGAAGAACCATCAAGAAAGAATACTGGCTTTTGAAAAAAGCATCTATGAACTTAATGCCGATCCAAAGGTTACCTTTAAGGAAGTTATGGATCAGCTTGTTGTGAATTTTGAACAGCTGTTACCGCTATCACATTGTTCTATTTCGCTTTTACGTGAAGATGAAACAATTGAACACTTGGCTGGCAACTCTATCGATCAAAATTATATTAAAACCCTGAATGGCAAAAAGACCGGAAGGCTTGCAGGATCCTACAGCCAAAAGCTGATGCGCGGCAAAACTATCTTCATTCAGGATATTGAAAAAGATCCCGAATGTGTTGCATTTGCCAACGTTATACTGCCATTTGGTTACCGGGCATGTTGGGTTTCACCGGTTACGAAGAGAAATAACAAAGTCATTGCTTCATTTTCAGCGCATTTTAAAGAAACACGAGAGCCGAAAAATCACGAGATTAAGCTTTTAGAGCGCGTTACTAACCTTGTTCTGGTTTTAATAGAAAATCGGGACGCTCTCGAAGAAACAGCTCAGGCTAAAGAACGATACGATATAGTTTCAAAGGCAACCAGTGATACGATATGGGATTGGAAGATCCAGGAAGATGATTTTGCATGGAACCGCGGAATTCAGGGAATATTTGGATATGAACGTGACGAAATAGGTACCACTTCGAAATGGTGGTTTGATCGCATCCATCCCGAAGACAGCATCCGGGTTTCTGTACGACTTTACAGTTTTCTTGAAGAGAAACTTGAAAAATGGCAGGATGAATATCGGTTTGCGTGTGCCGACGGAACATATAGGCACATTTATGATCGTGGATTCCTGGTGAAAGATAAGGACGGCCGCCCTGTCAGGATGATTGCCGCAATGCAGGATGTCACAAAACAAAAACAGGAGGAACAAAGGCTTAAACTCCTTGAAACCGTTGTAACACAGACCAAAGATTCAGTAATTATTACCGAAGCTGAAAAAATAAACAATAGTGTTCCGAAAGTTGTTTTTGTCAACCCGGCATTTACACAGATGACGGGATTCTTACCTGAGGATGTGGTCGGAAAATCACCGTCTATCTTTATGGGCAGGAAATCGGTTGCAGGTGAAATTACAAAGCTTTCCCAGGCGTTAAAGTTCAAAAAAGAATTTAAGTTTGAAACCATCAACCACAAGAAGAATGGTGAAGAATACTGGGTCAATTTTTCAATGATTCCAATTACAAATAAAGATGGCGAACATTCACACTGGATTTCTATACAGCGTGATATTACAACTGAGAAGCGGCAGGAAAAAGAAAAGGAACAGCTTATTCAGGAACTTACGCAGAACAATAAGGACTTAAAGCAATTTTCATACATAACGTCACATAATCTTAGGGCACCATTGTCTAACCTTATCGGATTGCTGAACCTCATCGAAGACATTCCGGTGGAGCATGAAGAACTAAATGAAATAATTAACGGTTTTTCAAAGTCGACACATCTTTTAAACGAAACGATCAATGACCTCGTAAAAGTTGTTATTATAAAAGACAATCCATCGATAGAGAAAGAGGAAGTTTCTATCAAAGAGGTTTTTGAAAATGTGTTTAATCAGCTTAGCTTTCTAATTGGACTTCATAAGCCGATCATAAAGATCGAACTGAAAAAGTTGACGCTTATTAGTATGAATAAGGCTTATCTTGAAAGCATATTACTAAATTTGCTGACAAATGCAATAAAATATCGTTCTCCGAACAGGCAGCTGCGAATTAATATTTCATCTAAGGAAGTTGGAAGTAATACGATTCTGATATTTAAGGATAATGGCATCGGTATCGACCTCGTAAGGAATGCTGATAAGATATTTGGTTTATATCAACGATTTCACAACTACCCGGATAGTAAAGGCCTCGGTTTGTACCTGGTAAAATCACAGGTTGAAACAATGGGCGGTACAATTGCAGTACAAAGTGAAGTGAACAAAGGAACGACCTTTACACTAACCTTTAAAAACAGGTAAAATGATTGACAAGATCTTATGTGTGGACGACGATCCAATTACGGTTATGCTATGCCGAAAGGTGATCAATAAAGCTGATTTTGCTCGGGTCACTGATTCAGCTCAAAACGGCGAAGAAGCTTTAGAGTATTTCGACGCATTAATGGAACGAAAAGAAGAATCTTATCCTGAACTGATACTTTTGGATTTAAATATGCCTGTTATGGGCGGATGGGAATTTCTTGATAACTTTTCCGGAATCACTTATACGTCCTACTTTAGTAGCACGAAAGTCATTGTCCTATCGTCTACGATCGATCCAAGGGATGTTGAAAAGGCGAAGAATTATCCGATGGTAATTGATTTTTTATCCAAACCTATTACAACTGAGGTGCTGCATAACCTGAAACAGATAATATGATTTCACTTTACACCATAAAAAAAGCTCCTGAAATTCAGGAGCTTTTTTTTTATATATGCTATTAAACTTATGCTAGTTTTGCAACGTGCTTAGTTAATTTCGATTTTAGGTTTGAAGCCTTGTTATCGTGAATGATATTTTTCTTGGCTAATTTGTCGATCATTGAAATAACAGCAGAAAGTTTAGATGAAGCATCTGATTTCTCTGTAGCAAGTCTTAATGCTTTAATTGCATTACGAGTTGTTTTATGCTGGTATCTGTTTAATACCCTTCTTTTTTCGTTTGATCTGATTCTTTTTAAAGCCGACTTATGATTTGCCATTTTTCTTGTAAAATTTATTTTTATGTAGTCCGTAGGGGAATCGAACCCCTGTTACCAGGATGAAAACCTGGCGTCCTAACCCCTAGACGAACGGACCAGCTGTTCTTCTAAGGTATTCAGTTCTTCAGCGTCAAGCTGAGTTTGTAGCCCGTGGGGGAATCGAACCCCCCTTACCAGGATGAAAACCTGGCGTCCTAACCGATAGACGAACGGGCCTGCTTCCCTAATGCGGATGCAAAAATACAACTATTTTTTATTCGTACAAGAGCGCATCAATTTTTTTTCAAAATTATTTAATACGCCTTCGCAAAAAGTACGCGTCGCTTTGACTTCTGACCTGTAAAAACGCAAGTTCCATCTTCATCAACAGCGTCTAAAGGCAGGCATCTGATTGTTGCCTTGGTGAGATCTTTAATTTTTTCTTCAGTTTCAGGAGTTCCATCCCAATGTGCAGAAATAAATCCGCCTTTGCTTTCCAACACTTCTTTAAATTCGTCAAATGACTCAACTTCAGTAATGTGTGTATCACGGAAGTTTAAAGCTTTGGCGTATAAGTCAGTTTGAATAGTTGCTAAAGTATCTTTGATGTAATTTACAATTCCTCCCTTTTCCACAGTCTCTTTAGTCAATGTGTCGCGACGCGCAACTTCAAACGTTCCGTTTTCGAGATCATTTGGACCAATTGCGACACGCAAAGGAACGCCCTTCAATTCATACTCGTTGAACTTAAATCCTGGTTTATGCGTAAGCCTGTCATCGTATTTTACCGAAATGCCGAGGTTTTTCAACATCGCCACTAGATTATTGGCTTCAGCTGAAATTTCGACTAGTTGTTCATCTGTCCGATGAATTGGTACAATTACAACATGTATTGGCGCCAAATTAGGAGGCAAGACCAACCCTTTATCATCAGAATGCGTCATCACAAGTGCGCCCATCAGGCGTGTTGAAACTCCCCATGAAGTACCCCAGACATATTCCTGCTTCCCTTCGTTATTCGCAAATTTCACATCGAAAGCTTTTGCAAAGTTTTGACCAAGAAAATGTGATGTTCCCGCCTGAAGTGCTTTTCCGTCCTGCATTAATGCTTCAATGCAATATGTTTCCTCTGCTCCGGCAAATCGCTCAGATTCTGTTTTTAAACCTTTTATTACCGGAATTGCCATAAAGTTCTCAGCAAATTCAGCGTAGACATTCATCATTTTTTCAGATTCCTCAATAGCTTCCTGTCGTGTTGCATGCGCTGTATGTCCTTCCTGCCATAAAAACTCGGCAGTTCGCAGGAATAATCTGGTCCGCATCTCCCATCTCACCACATTTGCCCATTGATTTATCAGCAAAGGCAGGTCGCGGTATGACTGAACCCAATTTTTATAGGTGCTCCAGATAATCGCCTCACTTGTCGGACGCACGATCAGCTCTTCTTCCAAAGCCGCATTTGGATCGACCTTCAGTTTGCCAGGGCGATCGGGGTCGTTCATAAGCCGGTAATGGGTAACAACCGCACATTCTTTGGCAAAACCTTCGGCATTCTTTTCTTCGGCCTCAAACATACTCTTAGGTACGAAAAGAGGAAAATATGCGTTTTGATGTCCGGTTTCCTTGAACATCCGGTCGAGTTCTTTCTGCATCTTTTCCCAAATTGCATAGCCGTATGGTTTAATAACCATACAACCTCGGACACCCGAATTTTCAGCAAGATCTGCTTTAACAACCAACTCGTTGTACCACTTGGAATAATCTTCTGCTCTTGTGGTTAAATTCTTACTCATACTGATTGTTTTGGCATAAAAATTGTTTCAAGTTTTTTAACTATATAGTATCGCAAAACTAACTAAATTTGTAATGTTCAACAATAAAAAATGCCTTCGTTATGAAAACTAAATACTTTACAAAGCCAAGGCTGTCCACCTATTCTATAGTTGGACTTTTGGCGTTTATAGTGGCCTCGTGCGGTTCCTATAAAAACAGCTCATATTATGACAGCGATGGCATATACGTTGACGCTGAGAAAAATCCAAACCAACCTGCTGCACAGCAAAATAATAATCAGTATAAAGATTACTTCAGCTCCCTAAATCAGGAAGCAGAAGTATTCACTGATGTTGAGGCATATAACAGCTACACCGATACCACTTCGGCACAGGGAGCAAGCTATACAACAGGCAACTCGGGTTGGGGTTCAGAAGCTGACAACGTAACAGTCAATGTTTATGGTAATAATTGGGGTTATGGCATGTGGAACAACTACTGGTACGCAAATACATGGGCATATCCCTGGTACGGACCATCATGGGGCTTCGGATGGAACTCTTGGTACGGACCTTCTTGGGGTTGGGGTTGGAACAGTTATTATAACCCTTACTTCGGGTACGGATACGGATCATATATAAACAATTACTACTACGGCAACAATTATGCTTATCGTGGTGGCCGAAGAGGCGGAGAAGGATACACCAATTCAACAAATTATTCTTCAAGAGGAAGCAGCTATAATACTGCAAATTCCGGCAGGAGAACATATTCCGCAAATAATACAACTGGCAGAAGAAGTGCTACTTTCTCTAATACAAGAGGCACTACAAGATCAAATACTACAGCGCGGCAGCAGGGAACTTATTCACCACAGCCTGCAAACGGTGGCAGTCGTACAGTGAGACAATCTACATCATCTTCACCTTCGAGAACTTATAGCCCCAGCAGCAGCGGAACAAGATCTTCAGGCAGCAGCTCAGGCGGCGGATCTCGTGGCGGAAGCAGCGGTGGCGGCGGTTCACGTGGCGGTGGCGGAAGACGCTAAACATTAAAACTTTTTAAATACCTATGTTATGAATTTACTTTATCGCATAGGTATTTCTTTTAATCCATAATTTAAAATCATGAAAAAGTCATTACTACTTATAGCAGCATTTACATTTTCTGCTGCACAATCGCAGGATATCTCAGATGCCGTGCGATATTCAATGGATAATATGAACGGAACAGCGAGGTTTCGTGCAATGGGCGGCGCGTTTGGAGCGTTAGGCGGCGACTTCTCTTCCATTTCTATAAATCCTGCAGGTTCAGCGGTTTTTGTAAACAACCAGGTTGGAATTACCCTGAGCAGCTACAATACCAAAAATGAGTCGGATTATTTTGGAACAAATGCTACCGACAACAACTCGATTTTTGATCTAAATCAGACTGGTGCTGTGTTTGTATTTGAAAATGGAAACCAGAAAAGCGACTGGCGCAAATTGACCATCGGTGTCAACTATGAGAATATGAACAATTTTGACAATGCGATATTTACAGCAGGAACAAATCCCAATTCTATTGGCAATTATTTCCTGAGTTATGCAAACGAAGGTGTCGGTGTGCCATTATCTGATCTGCAGAATGCTTATTATGAAGAACTTCCTTATGGAGCTGCTCAAGCATTCTTAGGTTACCAGGCGTTTCTTATCAATCCCGGAGAAGCAGACAACTCTTACGTTTCGAACATTCCGGCTGGCGGCAATTTTTATCAGGAGAATTCGATAGTGACTACAGGTTTTAATGGCAAACTTTCTTTTAACGTTGCGTCGCAATTTCAGGATAGAATATATTTTGGATTGAACCTGAACTCACATTTTACGGATTATAGAAAATCTACCAGCTTTTACGAGGAAAATCAAAATGACGCAGATGCCGGTATTCAAAGGCTGCGTTTCAACAACGATCTGTATACCTACGGATCAGGTTTTTCGTTCCAGCTTGGTGCTATTGCAAAAGTTACTAAAGAATTTCGTGTTGGACTTGCATACGAATCTCCAACATGGTATCGTTTGAACGACGAACTTTCTCAAAACATTTCCAGTGTAAGGGTTGAAAATGGAAATGCGATCAATGAATATGTTGATCCGGCAGTGACAATCATTTATGATATTTATAAGTTGCAGACTCCGGGAAAGTGGACAGGCAGCCTTGCATACGTTTTCGGAAAAACCAGCCTCATCAGTGTTGACTATAGTATGAAAGATTATAGTCAAACCGAGTATAGGCCTCAGAACGATCTTTATTTTCAGGGAATAAACAACCAGATGGCAGAACTGCTGGACAATGCTGGCGAATTGCGCATCGGCGCTGAGCACAGAATTAAAAAATTCAGCTTGAGAGCAGGTTACAGGATGGTTGAAAGTCCGTATAAAGACGGACAGACTATTGGTGACCTTACAGGTTATTCAGGTGGTATCGGATATAACTTTGGTTCAACAAGATTGGATTTATCATATTCATATTCAGAGCAAGATTCAGAACAAGCATTCTTTACACAAGGTTTTACCGAAGCGCCACAGATCAGCACAGTTAACAATAACGTGAGCCTGTCGTTGATCTTTGAGTTGTAATAATGGTGGAATTTCATAATAAAAAATCCGTTTCACGATGGTGGAACGGATTCTTTTTTAGCCCCGATGGCAGTGGAAATCCTTTTTTGTCGCATCCTTCGGCCCTGCAAAGGAGAAGAGCTGAGCAAAAAAGATTGAAACGAACAGCGGGATTAGCTTCAGAAAAAAAAATAAAAAGCATCAAGCAGCAGAATTAATTGCCTAATTTTGCACTCCAATTTACAAAATAATGAGAGCCAGGTCTTTAAAGAAGAATAAGATAAACGTGATTACTCTTGGATGTTCGAAGAATGTCTATGACAGTGAAGTGCTGATGGGGCAATTGCGCGCGAGTGGAAAAGACGTTGAGCATGAAGCGCCTGCGCATGACGAAGGAAATATTATTGTTATAAATACGTGCGGATTTATTGATAACGCTAAGGCTGAATCAGTAAATATGATACTTGAATACGCCGATAAAAAAGAGCGTGGTTTGGTTGATAAAGTCTTTGTTACCGGATGTTTATCTGAAAGATATAGGCCGGATCTGGAGAAGGAAATTCCGAATGTGGATCAATTCTTCGGAACGACCGAACTTCCGTTATTACTAAAAGCACTTGGCGCCGATTATCGACACGAACTGCTTGGCGAAAGGCTTACAACAACTCCGAAAAACTACGCTTACTTAAAAATAGCAGAAGGTTGCGACCGTCCGTGCAGCTTTTGCGCAATTCCGCTGATGCGCGGAAAACACGTTTCACAGTCAATTGAAAAACTGGTAAAAGAAACTGAAGGTTTAGCCAGAAATGGCGTTAAGGAGCTTATTCTTATTGCACAGGACCTCACCTATTATGGACTTGATCTTTATGGAAAAAGAAATTTAGCAGAGCTGCTTGAGAATTTAATAAAAGTTGAAGGAATTGAGTGGATCAGGCTTCATTATGCTTTTCCAACAGGATTTCCGATGGATGTTCTTGAACTGATGCGGAATGAACCAAAGATCTGTAACTATATTGATATTCCGCTTCAGCATATTTCTGACTCAGTTTTGAAATCCATGCGACGTGGAACTACGCAGGCTAAAACTACCAAGCTTTTAAAGCAGTTCAGGGAAGCTGTTCCCGGTATGGCGATAAGAACAACTTTAATTGTTGGATATCCCGGTGAAACAGAAGCAGATTTTCAGATCCTGAAAAACTGGGTTGAAGAAATGCGTTTTGAGCGTCTTGGTTGTTTTACTTATTCCCATGAAGAAAACACTCATGCTTACCTTCTTGAAGACGATGTTCCTGCGGATGTAAAGCAGCAACGTGCCAATGAAATTATGGAAATCCAGTCTCAGATCTCATTTGAGCTGAATCAGGAAAAAGTTGGACATATATTTAAATGCATTATCGACCGGAAGGAAGGCAATCATTTTGTTGGAAGAACGGAGTTCGATAGTCCGGATGTTGATAATGAAGTTTTGATCAACGCAACAAAACAGTATCTGAAAACCGGAGAGTTTGTAGATATTCTTATAACTGAGGCAACTGAGTTTGATCTATATGGTGAAGCTGTTCTGTTAAACCTAGCGACTCCACCTACTCATGTCGCTGCAAATCTTACGTAATATGAAAATTTCCCTGATTCTTTTGTTACTGCTTTCTTTTTGTAGTGCTTCGGCGCAATATGGCGGAATGGGAATGGACCGCAGGGTTGCCAGAAACAATACGCCAACCGTAAAGAAAGAAAAGGAAAAGGTAGATTATGTTGCTCTAGGAGTAAAAAAATTGACAGAAGAACTCGATCTTGACGCTTTTCAGCAGGCTGTGGTTTACGATCTTATGGAGAGTACGCAAAACGAAGAAAAGAAAATTTACGCGCTGGATGTTCCGGATGATGCAAAGATCCAGAAAATTATCACACTGCGCGATAAATTAAATACAGACCTGACCGCAGTTTTGAATCCAGTTCAGGTTGAAAAGTTTCAAAAGTTAAGAGAAAAGCAGGAAAAGAAGAACAAGAAAAAGTAACTACAGCACTAATAACCCGTTTTCGCGAAGTTTATATACCGGCTTAGAAAACCAAAACAGTTCAAAATCGAATCCTGTTTCTGATTCATAACTATCTTTAAGTTCCTTTAAGGTGCGCAGTTTATCATTTGCTGCGGACACTAACTTTAAGGTTTTAACAAGCCACTCCCCGTTTTGCTGATCAAGTGCAATTTCCACTACATCCCTTTTTGTGTGGAAAGTTAGAGTGGCAACATCTCGTCTTTTCCCTTTTTTATTTTTTGTAGAAATTTCCACAAATGGAAAAGTACCTAAATAAACCACCTTTGCATTAGGCTTTATTGCTAGTTCACGCTCCTCTTGCGACGCATCTGCAATAAAATTTGGATCTATTGTCGTGCGTGGAATCTTAAAATCAAACCAATCCTGCAGCGGATAATCGTAGCACATTCCGTGCATGAAATTATATAAAGATTTTTTCAGACCAAAGCTGAATTGTTCATGGTCAATGCCAGTTGAATCAACATAAACAATGTCGTTGTTGGCAAAAGATCCTACTGCTTCAGTTTCCTTAACAACGCCGAATCTTTCGGGATACATTCCAACGGGACTATGCGCAGTCATAGCAAATTGGTGCCAAAATGCTGATTGGAGAATTCCTTCTTCGAAAAGCTGCCGCACCATCTCAAGGCTGTCAATCGTTTCCTGAACAGTTTGTGTAGGATAACCGTACATCAAATATGCGTGTACCATTATCCCCGAATCGGTAAAATTCCTGGTGACTTTTGCAACCTGTTCGACGGTGACCCCTTTATCGATAAGCTGAAGAAGCCTGTCGGATGCTACTTCGAGTCCGCCTGAAACCGCAATACATCCCGACGCTTTTAGAAGCATACACAAATCGATCGTAAAACTTTTTTCAAACCGAATGTTCGTCCACCACGTCACGGTCAGCTTTCGCCTGATGATCTCGAGGGCAAGTGCGCGCATAAGTGCCGGCGGCGCAGCTTCATCTACGAAATGGAATCCATTTTCTCCTGTTTGAACGATCAGCTCTTCCATCCTGTCGCATAGAAGATTGGCAGCTACAGGCTCATATAGCTTTATATAATCAAGTGAAATGTCGCAGAAAGTACATTTTCCCCAGTAGCAGCCGTGCGCCATGGTGAGTTTATTCCATCTGCCGTCGCTCCATAAACGGTGCATTGGATTGACAATTTCGATGACCGAGATATATTTGTCGAGTGATAGATCAGAGTAATCAGGAGTTCCTGTTTCTGATTGTTTATAATCTCTTGCTAGAGGATTATTGAAGTATCGAACAGCTCCATCTTCAAGTATGTAAGTTCTTTTAAGTTCTGAATTGGTAATGTCTCCTTTTACGTATTTGATCAGTTGCTCAACAGGCGCTTCGCCATCATCCAATGTAATAAAGTCGAAAAACTCCATAACCCGCGCATCTGAAATCGAGCGAAGTTCGGTATTGGCAAATCCGCCACCCATTGCAATTTTAATATTGGAACGGTTTGCTTTTATCCATTGGGCTATTCGAAAAGCAGCAAACAGATTGCCTGGAAACGGAACCGAAAGAAGTACAAGCTGTGGATTTACGCTCTGAAGGCGATCCTGAAGAACATCCATCAACAACCTGTCAACATAAGAATATGCTCCTTGAAGAGCAGTATAAATTTCATCAAAGGAATTAGCGCTTCTGCCCAAACGCTCTGCATAGCGGCTGAATCCAAAATGTGGATCGACAGCTTCAACAATTAAATCGGAAATGTCCTCAAGATAAAGTGTAGCAAGGTGCTTCGCCTGATCTTGCGTTCCCATTGTACCAAACGCCCAGTCAAGCTCTTCAAGCTGTGAAAACCGTGACGCTTCCGGAAGAAATTCGCCACTGCAGATCTGTAAAGCGAGTGTTGGATTTTTGCCTTGAAGAAATAAGATCACACTGTCGATCGTGTTAATATACTCTTCACGAAGTGCAAAACTCCGGGCCGCATTATCAGACAGTGGTTTGTTGTTTTGTTCAACATAATCAAATAGGTCACGTAAGCCCTTTTTGCTGAACAGCACCAGAATTACCTCAATGCCTAGATCGGCCTGCACTGACGATTCCCCAATCGTATTAAGGAAACCTTTCAGATAGGCAGTAGCCGGATAAGGCGTATTAAGCTGGGTAAAAGGAGGCGTTATAAGTAAACTGGTGAAGGCCAAAACTTTGTTTTTGCAAAAGTACGTTATCTATTGAATTTGTGATGCTGATTTAGTATTATAGAAGGAACATAATCTGCCGCTGATGCAAATTTCGTAAATTTACATTCCATAACAGATGAATATGCCCAGTGACTGTATCAGCTACAAAGAATCAGGATATTTTACAAACCTGATCCTCGATTATTTAGACCAGAAGGATGAACTCCGAGAGCTGTACATACGTTTTCCTTCTCTGGAGAATTTCGAAGGTCAAATTAATGAAAAACAACAGAACTTTAGCGGAGACCGCGACTTGCTGGCAGATGTAATTGAAGCTCAATATAAAGGCTTGAACATGTCGGAATTGACATCTGATAATATTCAACTCCTTCGGCAAACTAGCACGTTTACAGTAACCACAGGCCATCAATTGAACCTTTTCACCGGGCCGATGTATTTTCTATATAAAATTGTTTCTGCCGTTAATCTTGCAAAAAAACTTAAAGTTGCTTATCCGGCCCAAAATTTTGTTCCTGTTTATTGGATGGCTACTGAGGATCATGATTTTGATGAGATCAATTATTTCAATTTCAAAGGAAAAAAATTCAGGTGGAACCGCGAGAGTTCCGGTGCTGTCGGAAGGTTATCTACAGATGGACTCGACTCCTTCTATAAAGTATTTTCCGGCGTTATGGGCGACGGAAAGCACGCTGATGAACTTCGGAAGCTGTTTTCAGATGCTTATCTTAATCACGATAATCTTGCAGATGCAACTCGATATTTGGCTAATGAACTGTTTGGAGAGATTGGCCTTGTGATAATTGATGCTGACAATCGAGATTTGAAACGACAATTCGCACCTCATATAAAGGAAGAACTGACGAATCAACTGTCACATATAAAGGTTGAACAGACATCCCCGCTCTTAAAATCATATAGTCTTCAGGTCAATCCACGTGAGATCAATTTGTTTTATCTCGATGAGGAAATACGTGAACGAATCATTTTCGAAAATGACATGTATCGCATCAACAACACAACATTGCAATTTTCCGGTGATGAACTTCTGAAACTATTGGAATCAAATCCCGAAAAATTCAGCCCAAATGTAATCATGAGGCCGTTATACCAGGAAGTCATCCTTCCTAACTTGTGCTACATTGGCGGAGGCGGCGAGATCGCATACTGGCTTCAGTTGAAAAATTACTTTAATGCATCTAACATCACCTTTCCAATGCTTCTGCTTCGAAATTCAGCCTTGATAGCTACACAAAAACAAGCAGAAAAACTTTCAAAACTGGATCTTGATTGGCAGCATCTGTTTTCGAAACCCAACGCACTTGCAATGACACTGGTTGCTAAACTGTCAGACAAGCCGCTACATTTTGACGATCTGAAAGAGACGCTTCGACTCCAATTTGAAAAGCTTGAACAAATTGCATCCCACACCGACAAATCATTTATAGGAGCAGTAAAAGCGCAGGAACGCAAACAAATAAAAGGCCTGGAAAATCTTGAACAACGGTTACGCCGTGCCGAAAAAAGAAAGCATGCTGAGGAGATTCAGCGCGCAGCTGACCTTCAGGATGAGCTGTTCCCTCATCACAGCCTGCAGGAACGATTTGCTAATTTTTCGGAATATTACCTTGAATATGGATCTGCTTTAATTCCTAGACTAACCTCCGAACTTGATCCATTGAATTTCAGCTTTCGAATCCTTACTTTCTGAGTTTCAATTACTCTCGTAAAACTTATCAACACGAAAACGATTTCGTATATTTGTTTGGGACTTGCTTTTCCGAGCTGTCGCTTATTTATCTACTTTTATCGAAACAACTATTTAAATTAAATTTACATGAAAAGAAAATTACTATTAAGCATTATCGCAATTTTGACTTTCGGGTTTGCGAATGCACAAGACATCATTTCTATCGTTGGAACAGGCGTTAATGGATGGCCTCCAACCAGCACCCCTGAAATTGATCTGTCAACTACAGATAATATTACATATACTATAACAGGTTTGACGGTTAATACTGGCGAAATTAAGTTCAGAAAGAACCATGACTGGGGAACCAACTGGGGCAACAGCAGTGCAAATGAATTCCCAACAGGTGTAGCCGAGCCTAATTCTAGCAGCAACATTTCTACGATGGCTGGAACTTATACCGTTACCTTTAACATCAACACTTTAGAATATAGCTTCGTAGGAGCACCATTATTTTTCGAAATCGGAATCTGGGGACCTGCAGTAGATCCTGTGAACGGTTATCAGGGACCTGATGTTGACTTGTCTACTACAGATGGAGTAAACTACATTCTATCAGCTTACAATTTTACAAGCGGACCAGCGAAATTTGTACAGAATGACGACCCTTTGGTAAATTGGGGTGATGTTGACTTTCCTGTTGGAACAGCATATCCTGATGGACCGGCGATTCTTGTAGAAGGTGGACTTTATACCCTTCGTTTCAACCGCACAACTGGTGATTATAGCTTCTCACATCCTAGTGTGGGCATTTTAGGAACAGCCGTTAATGGTTGGGACACTGATGTTGATATGATGACTTCAGACGGTAACACTTACACATTAATGGGTCAAATGATCAACGCTGGTGTTTTAAAATTCAGACAGGACGACATGTGGACAGTAAGTTGGGGTGGAGATACTTTTCCTGCAGGCCCTGTAACAGGTAATGATATTCCTGTTACTGCAGAACAAGCCGGAATGTACAACATTACTTTTAACAGAGCTGAACAAACTTATACATTCACGCCATCATTAGGTATCAATTCATCGGTACTTGGCTCACTTAAAGTTTATCCAAATCCATCAAACAACGTTTGGAACATCGAAACTACAAGCGCAATCACGAACATCAACATTTCTGACATCTCAGGTAAAGTAGTTTTCACTGCTCAGCCTAACGGAAATGCTGCTGCAATCAATGCTGCTGAATTCCAAAGCGGAATCTACTTCGCGCAAATCGCTACCGCTTCAGGTACGCAAACTGTAAAATTGATCAGAAAATAATATTTCAATTCTTAAAGAAGAGCCTCTCGTCGTAAAATGAGAGGCTTTTTTTTATTAAAAATCTGTTCCTAATCAGCTACCAGAGCAACTGCGAACGGGCGAAGCAATCAGTGTCTATATTTTTTTATTATCTTAAAAAACCCTACTTTTGCACCCGAATAAAAAATAAAAAAATGGCTACGAACAGAACTTTTACAATGATCAAACCGGATGCGGTTGAAAACGGACACATCGGTGGAATATTAAATATGATAGCAGAAGGCGGCTTTAAAATCGTTGCTTTAAAGCTGACTCAAATGACTGATGCAGATGCAAAAGCGTTTTACGCTGTTCACTCGGCACGTCCTTTTTACGGCGAACTGGTTGAATTCATGTCAAGAGGTCCGATCGTTGCTGCCATCCTTGAAAAAGAAAATGCAGTAGAATCTTTCAGAACATTAATTGGAGCTACAAACCCAGCTGATGCTGCCGAAGGAACTATCCGTAAAAAATACGCTGCCTCAATCGGTGAGAACGCTGTTCACGGTTCAGACAGCGACGAAAATGCTGCAATTGAAGGCGCTTTTCATTTTGCAGGAAGAGAGCAATTCTAATAATTCCGCATACAAAACAAAACGAAAAACCTGCCGAAAAGCAGGTTTTTTTATCTTAGTACAACTTCCTTCACCACATCTCGCCGAAGTTCATCATTGATCATCCTGATGATCTTGTCTTTCCCATACATCAGTTCTTCGCGAAGAACCGCGGAAGTCAGCTCAACATATAAAGTCCCGTTTTTCAAAACAACATTTTTGGTATAACTGTTCACGCCGTTTCCCATCAGGCTTTTCCACGCATCCTTAACCGAAACCTGATCCATTCCGGGTTGAAGCTTGTTTTGCTGGATGATCTCTTTCAGGATATCACCGATCGGGCTTTCGTTGTTGAGTCGCTTTGCCATATTATTTTACCGAAAACGGGATTGGTTTCTTGTAGTGATATTCTGCGCCGTCAATTTTAACCACCAGTTTATCGCGTGTCAACTCTGATATTTCTTCAGAGCGTTTGCTAAAAGCAGTTTGATAGTCTAAAAAAGTGCGACCATCTTTTCCTCGGACTTTCACCATCTCAAGGTCGCCATTTTCGAGATA
>DASWND010000078.1:0-7284 GCA_036399435.1 Flavobacterium sp. | reverse complement strand
ACTATTTATTGGTGATGTAGGCCGTCCGGATTTAGCGCAGACATTGGAAACTGATTTGACGCAGGAAATTTTGGCGGGACATCTTTACGATTCACTTCGGAACAAGATCATGACCTTGCCAAACGATTTAATTATATTCCCAAGCCACGGAGCCGGGAGTGCATGTGGCAAAAACATGAGCAGCGAAACAACCGATACACTTGGCAATCAAAAGCAGACCAATTATGCATTGAGAGCTGATATGACAAAGGAAGAGTTCATCGCTGAACTGCTAAACGGACTTTCAGCACCTCCAGCGTATTTTCCGCAAAATGTGATGCTAAACATAAAAGGCTATCAGCCTCTTGACGAAATATTGCAGGAAAGCAACCGACCGCTAAGCGCTCAACAATTTCTGGAGCTGGCAAGGTCGCAAAACGCAACCATTCTTGATGTAAGACATGAAGACGATTTTGTGAAGCAACATATTCCGGGATCGGTATTTATTGGAATTCATGGCGGATTCGCCCCATGGGCAGGTGCGTTACTGATGGATGTTGCACAACCCATTTTGCTTGTTACACCAGAAGGAAAAGAGGAAGAAACCATTACCCGTCTTTCGAGAGTTGGTTTTGATAAAGTATTGGGATTTCTTTCTGGAGGAATTGAATCGTGGCGCGCTGCTGGTTATGAAACAGACTTTATTGAATCGGTTTCACCTGAAGAATTTGCTGAGGTCGCATCGGATCAGGAGATTAGAATTGTTGATGCGCGAAAACCGGGTGAATACACAACAGTTCATTTGGAAAAAGCTGTGAATTTACCTTTAGATACAATACTTTTCCATATTGATGCTTTTCCGAAGAACTCCAAAACATATATTCATTGCGCCGGTGGATATCGGTCGGTAATAATGGCGTCTCTCCTTAAGGCGAGAGGATTTCACAATATCGTCAATGTGGAAAAAGGGATGTCGGGAATAAAAGCCGTTGGGATGAATGTCGTTTCGACTCCCGCACTTGTAAATAATTAAACAATAAAATCTAATATTTTTAAAATGAAAAAAACACTTTTACTGCTTGCACTTGGTTCTATTTTATTTTCATGCGATAAGCTTGGCGACGATGGTTTTATTGTCGAAGGCACTGCAAAAGGCATCGAAAATGGAAAGAAAGTGTTTTTAGAAAAGCAAAATGAAGCAATGGGAACTGTTCCCGTTGATACTGCCGTAGTTCAGGACGGTAAATTCAAGTTCGAGGGAAAAATTGCTGAACCTGAACTCCACCTGATCTCTTTTGAAGGTGTTCAGCCAAAATCATTTGTCATAGTTGAAAATGGTGAGATCAACATCGAAATTCAAAAAGACAGCGTATTCAACAATAAGATCACAGGAACATACAACAACGAGCAATTAACAGAATTTAATGCATTGGGAGTTAAGATCAGCCGCAAGCTGAAAGCATTTCAAACTGCCAACAATGTTAAAATGAAAACTGCTGTTGATACTAAGGACACGGCGACGGTGAATCAGCTGCGGGCGACCTATCAGGATATCCAGAAGGAGATGCAGACTGAAACAGAGAACTATATCAAAAATCATCCGAAATCATTTGTCGGCTTGCTTTTGCTTGAAAGCTTTTTTGCTGCTCCTCAGCCCGACATTGCTAAAATTGAAGCACTTTACAAAGGTCTAGATGCTGAACTTAAGAACACGAAAATCGGTAAGAAGATCGAGAAGAGCCTAAGTGAGGTGAAAGCAGTGGGGATTGGCAGCAAAGCGCCAGAATTCTCCGGACCAAATCCGGAAGGAAAACAGGTTTCACTTGCGTCATCTCTGGGAAAAGTCACAATTATAGATTTCTGGGCTTCGTGGTGTGGACCATGCAGAGCTGAAAATCCAAACGTTGTTGCACTTTATAATGAATTCCACAGCAAAGGCCTGAACATCATCGGCGTTTCATTGGATCGTCCCGGTCAAGCCGACAAATGGAAAGAGGCGATTGCAAAAGACGGACTTACGTGGACACATGTATCTAACCTAAAGTTTTGGGAAGATCCAATTGCGACGACCTACGGTGTGAAGTCGATTCCGGCAACTTTTATTCTTAATGAAGCAGGTCTTGTGATCGCAAAAGATCTCCGCGGCCCTGAACTTCGTGCCAAAGTAGCACAGCTTTTAGGAGCTTAATCAGCAAAATGATATAATAAAAAATGCCTTTCCGTATGAAGAGGCTTTTTTTTTATTATTCAGTTTCAGGCGATTACAAAATAACTGAATTGTAGCCGCCGAAATTGTTGAATTATGTGAAATCACTTTCTATATTTGCACTGCTTTTAGGGGAGATACTCAAGCGGCCAACGAGGGCAGACTGTAAATCTGCTGTGTGAACTTCGCAGGTTCGAATCCTGCTCTCCCCACTAATTTTTTTCCGAAGAACGCGCCGAAAGCTCGCTTTCGAGTGCTTCTGAAGGAAGAAAAATTAAGTAAGGGTCCCACCCTTACAGGATCATCGAGCGCAGCGAGGTAATCCGTGGGAGATTCACCAATAAGTAATTTCCACACTAACAGGATCTCCGAGCGCAGCGAGTTAATCCATGAGGATCTCAATAAATACTTTCCCAACCTTACAGGATCATCGAACGCAGCGAGGTAATCCGCAGGAGATTCATCAATAAGTTATTCCACCCTTACAGGACACCCAAACGCACACCCAAATACGTCACAATCAATCCACCTACAACATTCGCAGCCACATAAGCCAAATTACACCCCGTATTTTCCTCTAGCAGTATCCCTACGCTTTCATACGAAAACGCCAAAAATCTCGTGCACCCACTAAATTTCGGTTTAGAAAGATCCTCAAAGCGCCTGAAATTGATTCGTTTGTAATTCCAAAAAACTCCAATGGCAAATCAACCAATAATATCTACCGCCCGCGTTCCTAAATGGTGATGTAACAAAATTATTTTTAAAAATTAAAATGTTACAACATCTGTACAAAAGTTTTTATCTAGAAAAAATGTAACAAAAGTTCAATAAAAAAAAGCCGCAAATTGCGACTTTCTCATTTTCAAATATTCCTTTTACTTTGTCTGTAGTACAAAACTAACATTGACGTTCGACGTAACTGTTATCTCACCAATTGCAAGCGTCTCACGTGGTGCAGCAGCATCAGCAGTTTCCATTCGTGCCATGTTACTATACATCGGTTGTGGATAATGAATCTGCGTATTGTCTGATATCATTAACGCCCCGCCAATTTTTTGCTGAAGTACCGATACATAATCTTCGGCTTTGCGCTTCGCATCCAGCATAGCATTTTTTCTGGCTGTTGTTCGGTATTGCTCAATTTTTGAAGACTTAAACTCGACGTTCGAAATCCTGTTTACCCCTGCATCGATAAGGCTCTCCATTAATTGATCATAATAAGTAAGATCACGCAGTGTTATTTCGATGGTTTGAATCGCATTGTAATTGTACTTTTTCTTTTCGTAATCAAAGCTCGGATTTAGCGCGACACGCTGCGTTTGAACATCTTCCTTTGCGAGCTTCGAATTTCTGATCGCCTGAATTACCTTTTCGACGGCAGCATCGTTTTGCTTTTTGACATCTAATGCCTTTGTTCCTTTTGTTTCAATTGAAACTGAGATGAATGCTTCATCAGGTACGACTTTAACCTTGCCTTCGCCGGTAACATTGATCTGCGGAACCGGTTGCTGGTTGTCTTGTGCCTGCAGCGCAAGGGTTAACAATAATGCGAGGGAAAGAAAAACTTTTTTCATGATATAATATTTAGTTGTTGGTTTTGTGCGGAAGTCAATAGTTATGCCATTAAAACTGCCCTCTTTTTTCCATCACGAAAAGTATGATAATTGGAATGGCAAGTAAAACCACCATTAGGGTGTTTTCAGTTAACATCTGAGGTTCTCTGGTAAGTGTTATCAGATAACCGCCAATTGCGCCTCCAAAGTGCGCAGTGTGCCCGATGTTGTCGTTTTTTGCTTTCATACCATAGATTGAATATAGCAGATAACCTATTCCGAATAAGTACGATGGAATTTCAATCAAAAAAAACAAGTAAAGGCTTTTATCAGGCTGCAATAAAATGGCTGAATATAATACACCCACTACCGCACCTGAGGCACCAACAGCGCGATAGCTATACTCATCCTTGTGAAAGTATAAGGTGAGAAGGCTCCCAAGCAGAAGGCTTCCGATGTATATCATAATAAATGATGTTACACCAAGAAAGGCAATTACAACCGGTGCAAAAAAATATAGCGTCAGCATGTTGAAAGCTAAATGTGCAATGTCGACATGCAAAAAAGCTGAAGAAAACATTCTGATCTGGTCTCCTGCCCTGATACTGCCAATATGAAATTCGTACTTTCTAAAAAACGCCAAATCTTGAAACCCGCGGAAACTGAAGATGACGTTAGCACCAATAATGACTAAGAGGATTGTTTCCATTTCAGGTATTGATTCACACAAAAATACTACTATTATCTTACATTGTTAAATGACACTTCACAATCTGCATTAACCGTATATTTGCCAAAATTTCTGTGGATGCAGTTACTCTTTTACCTGATAGCTTACCCTTTTCTTTGGATTGTTTCAAGGTTGCCATTCAGGGCTCTATATATGTTATCGGATTTGATTTTCGTGATCGTTTATTATATGATCGGATATCGTAAAAGTACCGTGAGATACAACTTGGGTATGGCATTCCCCAATCTAACTTCTGCCGAAAGATTAGTTATTGAAAAAAGATCCTTCCGCCATCTGTGCGATATGTTTTTGGAAATGATCAAAACTATGGGCATTTCACCTGCAGAAATTAGTAAGCGATTTACGTTTACAAATCTTGATGTTTACCATCAGCTCGAAGCGGAAGGAAAAAGTATCGCCATATTATGTGCGCATTACGCAAGTTATGAATGGGTAATTTCAATGAACAAATACATCAACTTCACCGGATATGCTATCTATAAAAAGATCGGTAACCCTTATTTTGACAGGCTCGTAAAAAGGATAAGATCAAGATTTCAGGCTACATTAATCACGACCAAAGAAACAATTCCGACTATTGAACAAAATAATGCGGCAGGCAAACCCGGATTATACGGATTTGCAAGTGATCAATCACCCAAAGCTTCGAAAGTTTATCATTGGACAGAATTCTTCGGCATCAAGACGCCTGTTGTAACAGGTTCAGAAATGCTGATCAAGAAGTTCGATATGAATGTTGTTTTTTTACGCGTATCAAAAACGGGCCGTGGATATTATGAGGCATCTTTTGAACGATTGTTTGATGATCCAAAAGCTGTTCCTGATTACGAAATCACAGATGAGTTTATGCGCCGCGTCGAAAGCCAGATCCGCATAGCACCCGAATATTATTTATGGACCCACAAGCGTTGGAAGATAAATAAAGCTAAACCGAAAACCAGCCTTCAATAAGAGCGTCTTCAGCATTGACAGCGTTTATATGAATAAACTCGTTCGTTTCCTTCACATAAGTATATTCTTCTGACCACTCCAAAAAATTAGCAGCAAGCGTTTTGATACTGTCACAAACGTACTTCATTTCTGCATTTGAAGTTGTCGGATGTATTGACATTCTGATCCATCCCGGTTTTTCGAGTAGTTCACCGAGCGTGATCTTATCGGTCAGTTCGAGCGATTTTTGATGGTCAACGTGCAACAGAAAATGCCCATAAGTTCCGGCGCAGCTGCATCCACCACGTGTCTGGATTCCGAAACGATCGTTCAGGATCTTTACACCAAGATTAAAATGGAGTTTATCAATATAAAACGAAACTACTCCAAGACGGTTTTGATGTTGCTCTGCCAGAATATGAAGGTTTGGAATTCCTTGTAATTCCGAAAATATATAACTGACTAATTCATGTTCACGTTCCGCAATTTTATCGCTTCCCATCTGCTCTTTGAGTCTAATCGCTAAAGCAGCTTTGATTACCTGAAGAAAGCCCGGTGTTCCGCCGTCTTCACGTTCTTCGATGTTGTCGATGTATTTATGCTCGCCCCACGGGTTTGTCCAGCTGACTGTTCCGCCGCCGGGATGATCCGGAATCATATTGTTGTAGAGCTTTAGATTAAAGATCAGAACGCCGCAAGTTCCCGGTCCGCCGAGAAATTTATGTGGTGAAAAGAACACGGCGTCCAAATATGATTCTTCATCTTCCGGATGCATATCAATGTCGACATAAGGTGCCGAACATGCAAAATCCACGAAGCATACACCATTGTTACGATGCATCATTTTTGCGATTTCGTGATATGGTGTTTGAATTCCGGTGACGTTTGAACAAGATGTTACCGAGGCAAATTTTAATGTGTGATCTTTATATTTTTCCAAAAGATCGCCAAAGCTGTCAAGGCATATCAGGCCTCGTTCGCACGCCGGAATGACTTCTACTTTTGCAATTGTTTCAAGCCATGAGGTTTGGTTTGAATGATGCTCCATGTGCGAGACGAAAACAACTGGACGCTTTTCGTCAGGGATGTTTGTGCAATCTTTAAGATTTTCAGGAAGTTTTAGACCAAGGATCCTTTGAAACTTATTTATAACTCCGGTCATTCCTGTTCCCGATGTTATAAGTATATCATCCTGACCTGCATTGACGTGCTTCTTGATGATTTTTCTGGCAACATGATATGATTTGGTCATCGTCGTGCCTGAAATTGTAGTTTCTGTATGTGTGTTTGCTACAAAGGGACCGAAATCATTCAGCATCTTCTCCTCTATCGGTCGATAAAGGCGGCCGCTTGCTGTCCAGTCTGTGTAGATGATTTTCTTTCTGCCGAAAGGCGACTCGAATTCCTGATCGATCCCGACAATGTTCTTGCGGAATTGACTAAAATATTCTTCGAGTGTGATTGCTGTTTCGGCTGAATTCATTTTAAAAATCTTGTTTTAATACTTATGTTGAATAAATTGACAAAGCCCTAGCCCCGATAGCAGTGGAAATCCTTTTTTGCCGCCTCCCCCAGCCCCTCCAAAGGAGGGTAGCCAAACGCAAAAAAGATTGTAACGTATAGCGGGAAAAAGCTCCTAAAAATTATATTCCGGCAACTTCTTTAATTTCGTCAATAATTCTCACTGCCAAAGCATCGGCTTCTGATTGTGTGGCAGCTTCGGTATAAATCCGGATTATCGGCTCTGTATTTGACTTTCGAAGATGCACCCAATTTTTTTCAAAATCAATTTTGACTCCGTCTATTGTGCGGCAATCTTCGTGTTTATATTTGTTGTACATCGCATCAAGAATGGCGTCGAC